>DASREJ010000076.1:0-35083 GCA_035652115.1 Bryobacteraceae bacterium | reverse complement strand
CTCATCGGCGAGCACACCGACTACAATCTCGGTTACGTCTTCCCCATCGCTTTGGAGATGTCGTGTTACGTCGCTATCGCGCCCTCGGCGGATGGCGCATTGAACGCGTATTCGAAGGACTTTGCCGACAAATTCTCGATTCGAGTCAAAGAGATTTTCGACGCACGGCCGCGCGGAGATTGGACCGATTACGTCGTGGGTGTGGCGCTCGAGTTGGTGAAGCAAAACATCCCAATCGAGGGTGCGAACATGCTGATTCACAGCGATGTGCCCATTGGTTCCGGCTTGAGTTCCTCCGCTGCATTAGAAGTTTCCACAGCAGTCGCACTGCTTGGATTACAAAATTCAAATCTAAAACCGCTGGAAATCGCCTTATTGGCTCAACGAGCCGAAACGCAATTCGCTGGCGTTCCCTGCGGAATTATGGACCAATACGCGGCCGTCTTCGGCAAAGAGGGCTCAGCGATTCAGATCGATTGCCGCAGCCTCGATCATGAATACGTGCCCCTGCCGCGAGATGTCTCAATTGTCGCGGTGAACTCGATGGTGAAACACGAACTCGGTACATCCGCATATCGCCAGCGCGTAGAAGAGTGCCAGGCAGCGGTAGGGGCCATTCAGACTATCGATTCGAGTGTTCAGAGTTTACGCGATGTATCTCCCGAATTCTTCGTCGAAGTGCAAGAACGCGTTCCGCCGGTTCCCAGGCAACGCGCCCGGCACATCGTCTATGAGAACCGCCGGGTGATTGATTTTGCGGCAGCCGCACGCGCCGGCAACTTACCGGAAATGGGAAAGCTGTTCGTCGCCTCGCATCGAAGCATGCAATATGATTACGAGATTAGTTGTGAGCAAATCGACTTCTTAGTAGACACTGCCATCAAATTGCCAGGCGTCTATGGCGCTCGTATGACGGGCGGAGGATTCGGCGGTTGCACCGTTAACTTGGTTTCTCCGTCGTCTATCGCTGAGTTCGAGAGCAGTTTGGGTTCAGCGTACCAGCAACAATATGGCCTTCTTCCAACTTTTTACGATTGCCAGCCGGCTATGGGAGCGGGGCGTCTTGCCGAGCAGCTATGAGTGAGAGCAAGCTTCGCAGCGCGGTGCAGAATTGGACATCGGCGCAAAGGCTCGCTTCTGAAAATCGATTGTTTGCGATTCTCGACGCCATCGATGTCCCTGCCATTCCGCAGCTTGCCGAGCAATACGGATTTGAGAGGGCACTGTCGCTCTATACCGGAATGCACCCGCCGGAACATTGGCCGATCGGTCCTTATCTGTTTCGCGCCGATGTGGCCCTGCTTGACTGGCTAGGGGCGAATTTGCGGCAGCATCCATGGGGCATATTTGCGGTGCCGCTCGCTCCCGATATGACGTTACAGGGCGCCTTTGCCCACTTTCGCAAATTCATTCTCATCACAGTGGGCGCGGAGCAGGTCTATCTGCGTTTCTATGATCCTCGCGTGCTTACTAAATATTTGCAGCGCGCCCCAGCCGACAAGCTGATCGAATTTTTCGGGCCCTGCCGATTTTTAGGTGGTGCCGGGTCGAATCCCGACGAGTTGAATTGGTTTTGGCTCAATAATGGCGAAACACTTGCTACAGAAAAGAAGGACTCCTGATGCCTCCAGCGGCACGCGTTACTGACATGCACACTTGTCCGATGGTGACCGGTATAGTGCCCCATGTGGGCGGCCCGATTCTTCCTCCCGGTTGTCCCACAGTTCTGATCGGAGGCCTTTTCGCTGCACGAGTGACCGACATGGCGACATGTGTTGGCCCGCCTGACATGATTGCAATGGGGTCTCCTACAGTCATGATTGGCGGACTTCCCGCTGCTCGGATGGGAGATCCAACTGTGCACGGCGGTGTGATCATCATCGGGATGCCCACCGTGATGATCGGCGATGCTCCTGCGGGAGCGCCTCCCGGACCGCCCCCGGCTCCTCCGCCTGCCGTCGCGATGAAACTGGCTCAAGGCAAACAGGCCGCTGTCGTCGCGCAACAGCAGGCTGAGGAAGATCAAAAGAAAAAAGAACAACAGCAGCAAAAAGACAGCTAGGCACGGTCCGAGTGATCTGGTCGCAAAACTACACCCCCATCGGCGGTAGTCTGCTCTGGTCGTCTTTACTGGCCGCTCTGCCTATCGTGGCCCTACTGTATGCGATCGGCATACGAAGGGTGAGCGCTTGGAAATCCGGACTAATCGGTCTTCTTGTAGCGATTCTAGTCGCGTTGGCCGTTTATCGCATGCCGGCTGGATTAGCAGTCGCCTCAGCATTATATGGAATCGCCTTTGGCACGTTCCCCATCTTCTGGGTGATCTACTGGGCCATTCTGCTGTATCGAATCACGGTGGACACGGGCGCGTTCGAAGTCCTAAAGAAGTCCATTGGGCAACTGACCAATGAGCGGAGCCTGCAGGCATTATTAATCGCGTTTGCCTTTGGCGCCTTTTTGGAGGGCGCAGCAGGATTCGGAACTCCGGTGGCCGTGGCGGCTGCGATTCTGGGCGGCCTCGGGTTCGAATCCTTTTACGCGGCAGGTATTTGTCTCCTGGCAAATACAGCGCCCGTTGCCTTCGGTTCTATTGCAATCCCGCTCGTTACGCTCGCCACAACAACGGGACTGCCGTTACAAGAACTAAGCAAAGACGTCGGCAGGCTCTGCGCGCCGGTATCTCTTTTCATTCCCGCCTATTTAGTGCTAGTGATGGGCGGCCTGCGAAATCTGAGACAGGTTTGGCCCGCCGCGCTGGTCTGTGGGGTTACCTTTGCTGGCGTGCAGTTCAGCGTTTCAAACTATATCGGGCCCTATCTCACCGACATTCTTGGCTCGCTTTGTTCCGTAATTGCGCTCGTAATTCTATTGCGAGTCTGGCATCCCGCCGGAACGCAACGCCCGACAATGCAATACAGTCCGAAACAGATCCTGTGGGCATGGTCACCGTATCTCTTGTTAGTGGTCCTGATACTTGTTTGGAGTATCGGCAGCGTGAAAACGATTTTGGATAAGCCGAGCATTGCGTTTTTGTGGCCCGGGCTGCACAACCTGGTGATGCAGTTACCGCCCGCCGTCAGCAAGGCTGGGCCATATGCAGCCATCTATAGGTTTCGCTTTCTCGCCGAGGCCGGTACGGCCTGCGCACTCGCCACGGTTTTTTCCGCAATACTTTTGAAAGTTGATCCACGGCGCTATCTGCGGCTGGCGGTTGAATCCGCAGTCCAACTTCGTTTTTCTTATGTCAGCATCGTGTCGGTACTCGCGCTTGCATTTGTGATGAACTATTCGGGTGCTACCGCAACCCTCGGCTTAGCATTCGCTTCTACCGGTAAAGTCTTTCCTTTTTTCAGCGCCATACTCGGCTGGCTGGGTGTATTTCTGACCGGCAGCGACACCTCGGCCAACGCGCTTTTTGGCAGTCTTCAAAAAGTAACAGCGGGCAGGCTTGGACTCGATCCAGCGCTCATGGCGTCGGCGAACTCAGCCGGCGGAGTTATGGGAAAAATGATCAGCCTTCAGAGCATCTCCGTTGCCGCGGCTGCAGCCGGGCTGACGGCATCCGAAGAACCGCGTCTGTTCCGCTTCACTCTGAAGCACAGCCTCTTCTTAGCGAGCGTTGTGGGCCTGCTGGCTCTTGTGTACGCCTACGGCTAGCCGCCGATCGAGTACATCGGCCGCTGTGGTGCCTGAAAGTCCGGCTGATTGATCTCGTGACCGATCCACTTACTCCAGACGGTCTCCCGGATTGTGCTTTGAATCTCATCGTCCAAGCCGCCGTCCTCTAAAAGTGCGCTCACATCAGTCTCTTCGCGGGCAAAAAGGCAATAGCGTAGCCTGCCATCAGCCGTGAGCCGCAGGCGATTACAGTTCAGACAAAATGGATGGCTGACTGACGAAATAAATCCCACACGATAGCCATCGGGAAACTGATATTCCGTAGCCGGGGCACGTGGATCTGCGTCCGCAACGGGCGTCAGTTTGCCGAATTCCGATTCCAGCATTCGAATCATTTCATCGGCCGTGAGAACGCGATCCAGCGACCACAATTCCTGCGCGTCCAGCGGCATGAACTCAATAAATCTCACTTCGATGCCATGTTCACGGCCAAACCGTACTAGCGGAATAACGTCCAGCTCGGTCAAGCCCTTGACGGCAACAGCGTTTAGCTTGACTGTTGTGAAGCCAGCTTGAAGCGCCGCATCTATGCCTTCGCGAACACGCGCCAGATCGTCGCGCCGCGTGATGATAAGAAAACGATCCCGATCCAGCGTATCCAGGTGAATATTCAGACGCCGCAGACCTGCGTCGTAAAGAGATCGCGCATGCTTCGCCAACAGAACGGCATTTGTGGTCAGCGCCAGATCGCTGATAGAGGGCAATTCAATCAAGCTGGCGATCAGATCCGGCAATCTGGGCCGCAGCAGCGGCTCGCCGCCCGTCAGCCGTATTTTGCGAAGGCCCAGCGGTAGCGCGGCTCTGACAAAGCGAGTAATTTGAGCAAAGGTCAGTAATTTGGAAACAGGCGTAAATTCAGCGCCTTCTTCCGGCATGCAGTAGAAGCAACGGATGTTACACCGATCCGTCACGCTGATGCGAAGATCCGAGTGAATCCTGCCAAATGTGTCCAGTAACGGTCCGTCCCTCGGCGCTGCGGTCGCCGGCGACACAGGCGCGAGTTGGACAAGCTGCGTCATGGGAAACGGGCGCTCCTAGCGCACGGCCAACATGCGCTCAAGCGGAACCAGGGCTCGCTTCATGATATCCGGAGCGAGCTCAATGCGCGGTTCTAATTTCTCCAGGCAGGCAAGCAGCTTCTCCAGCGAATTTAGCCGCATGTAAGGACATTCACTGCAATTGCAATTCTCATTGGCGACGAAATAAAATTTCTTGCCAGGCGAGAGTTTTTCAAGCGAATGCCGAACCCCACTTTCGGTCATAATGATGAACTCGTCCGCCTTCTGTTCGGTGCACCAGTTGATGATCGAGGAGGTCGATCCGATAAAGTCCGCCATCCGAAGCACGTCGGAGGGACATTCCGGATGTGCAGCCACAAGCGCGTGTGGATGTTCTGACCGGGCGGTAGCCAATCGGCGCGCTGGAAAAGTTGCGTGTACGATACAAGCGCCTTGCCAGATCTGCATGTTCTTGCGGCCCGTCTGCGCCTTTACATAGTTGCCGAGATTGATATCTGGAAGAAAAAGAATGGGCTTGTCCGCGGGAATCGAATTGACGATAGCTACGGCATTTCGCGAAGTGCACAGAATGTCGCTCTCCGCCTTCACCTCAACTGACGTATTAATGTAGCTGACAATGACGTGGCCGGGGTTACGTTTTCGGAAGGCACGCACGGCCTCAGCGGGGCAGCTATCCACCAGGCTGCAGCCGGCATTCAAATCGGGAACAACGACAATTCGCTCCGGGTTAACCACCTTCGCGGTTTCCGCCATAAACCGAACGCCACAGAAAGCGATCACATCGCCGGCGAAATTTTTGGCGGCCCGGGCGAGCTCAAGGCTATCCCCTACTGAGTCCGCAAGTTCTTGAATTTCCGCCTCTTGGTAGTGGTGCGCCAGGATAACGGCGCGGCGGCGAGTCTTCCACTCTAGAATTTCGTCCGTGATAGTTGCTGCGGCGAACATGGGATAAATGGCCGAAAAAGGCCTATACGATTGGCGTGAATCAACTCCTGTCGTTGGGCTGCTTCACCGCTTTGATTTTATCAAGTTGAGGAGAATCCGGGCGGCTCTGAGAGCGTTTACAAAACTTAGTAATTACTCAATCGAAACTTTATTGGGTGAGACGAGTCGTAGGACAAAAGCGCAGAAAAACCTCCGAGTCTGCGTTATAGCAAAAAGGCTAGCCGAACGAGAGACGGCTAGCCTTCCTTTTTTGGATTGTAAGTTCTGGCCTAGAACCGGATCAGACCTCTGATTTCCAAAAATCGAGCCGAGTTGCTGCCTCCCACAAACGCCCCAAGAATGCTAGTTGGTGGCCCCACTTGGGTTTGAATTTGCCCGAACGATGGATTCCCAATATCGTTCACAGGTTGGTCGAAGTTCGGGTGGTTCAGTACATTGAACGCCTGTGCGCCGAACGAGAAAGTCATGCGTTCCGTGAGCTTTATGTCTTTCATGAGCGCCAGATCCATATCAAAGAAATTAGGGCCTCGGAAAGCATTTCGGCCCGCTGATCCAAACGCATAATCCGTGCCACTTGCAACGAACTGAGAGGTACTCAGACAAGGGGCTGCCACATTTCCGTTTACGTCCGTAACCGCAGCCTTACCGCAGGATTGACCGAATGAAGCGCCAGCCGCCGGAATTGCAAAAATGGATCCGCCGTAATTGTTTAACAAGCTAGAAACGCCTGTATCCACAACGGTGTACGGCAGTCCAGTGCGGTAGAAGATATTACCCGACAAGGTCCATCCGCCCAAAATTCGGCGAGCCGGGCCCCAATGCGCCGCATGCGTGAAGACGTCGGTCGCCACCCAGCCGAAACTAATGTAGTGCCGTACATCCAGATCCGAGTTCGCATAATTAGCTCGAATATTGAACGGGTTTTGAGGACTTAGAACGCTGCCTGCTTCGCCTAGATTCACGCCTTCTAAACCGCCGTTGGAAACAACATCTTGAGCATGACTCCAGGTGTAGTTGAGGTTGAAGGAGAGCGCAGACGACATGCGGCGCTGCACGCTTGTCACTAGGCCGTTGTAGTTCGAGTAGCCGGCATCCAGGTATTGCGTTATGGTTCCGAAAGCTGCATCCGGAGCTGACGTCGGAAGCCCGGCAAATCCGCCGGGGCAATTCGCCAGTGTGCAGTAGGCGTTTACGCCATTGTCACCAATTGGAATAAAGTTGCCGTGCATGCCTTGATAGTTCATGCTGAGCAGCATTTTCCATCCCAGCTCTTGCTGAACCTCGAAATTCCATTTGTAGTATGTCGGCTGCTTAAACAAGTTCGGATACCCGGTAAAGTTCGGCGCAACAAACGCCGGGACCGCCGCCTTGATGGAGCTGTACGTTCCGCCTGATGTAAATCCGGTAAGAAGAGCGGCATTCGCCTGAGCCGCAGCGGTAAAGAGACTATTGCTTACTCCAGGGGCAATCGCTCCGAATCCGCTCGCCGTTTGATTTCCCTTGATAGTGAACCTATTCACCGTGGGCGTTTGAAGAGCGGCGGACTGAGCGAGAACGCCAGGCAATTCATCGGCAAACACCCCGGCGCCGGCCCGGATGACGGTCTTGTCGCTGGAAGTCGGCTTCCAGGCTATGCCAATTCGGGGTTCCCAGACCACTGTTTGCGTGTTCTGGAAGGCATCATGTTGATTGAAGGCCACCGCTACGTTATATGGGGTATTGGGATTGACTGGAGCGCCCGTAAACTGCGATGCCAGCCTGGCAAAGCAGTTGTGCGCACAGACCGGGTTCGCATAATTTTCCAATCTCAAATTGAGAGATAGCGTCAGACGATCGGAAAATCGCCAGTCATCTCCTATGTAGCCTCCGAATGTGTTGAACAGAATTGGCTCTTCGGTGGATGCGGGAAAGCGTTGCTGGATCTGGGAAGTTGCGCCGCCCCCGGCATAAAGCTGCGCCAGGGAACCAACCGTAACACGTCCGTAAACGTATTCACTTAAACCCAATTCGGTAACCGTATCGTGTAACCAACTGAATCCAAGACGCAAGGTGTGCTTACCGTGCGTCTTCGAAAAATCGTCGATGATCTGATATTGAAAAACACGCCTGCCTTGCGGGAATGCGTAATTTTCTCCGCCGACTCGGCTCACCGGCGAGCCGCTCACCTCGACGACCGTGGGAAGCAGCGCGAGAGCGCCCGATTGATTGACGGGATTGAAGGCCGCTGCGTAAAACCAAGCCGAGGCATTAAACTGATTTACCGCTGTGGGATTAAAAGTGTGACTTTCCGATGCCTGAGCCGCCATCTGCGGCTGCAAACTTTGCGCATTGAAGACAGGATTGAAGTAATCCGTGTACGTCGGTTGGAATCCGTTATCGCGCCACACGCGCACGTAGCCATGATCTCGGTCGCTGAAATTGTGATCGACGCGGATGGCATACTGATACTCCTTCTCGGCAGCCGGAGGCGTTGTGCGGAATTCCAAACTGCACGGTACTCCAGCGCCAAGGGCGGTAAAGGTGCCACAACCACCCGGAACCGGAGTCGCGGTAGCGGAACCAGGCGCGCTGTTCACGATGCCGAAGAGCTGTTTATAAAACGGGATTTCATCCGCATGACCATTGGTCGCCAGATTCGCGAGCGTCGCGGTCTGAAACTGCTGGCTGGGAATTTTGACAGTTACCGGAGCAGTTGGCAGAAGCACCCGGGTACCCTCATAATCCGCGTCAAAGAAGGTGCGGTTTTTCCAAACGGGACCCTGAATACCAGTCGCCCATTGATTGAAGTTTACGAACGGCGTCGGATTACCGGACAAGCTGTCGATGAAATCGTTCGCATTGACTGCCCGCCCATTCCACATGTAGATCGCATCGCCATGGAAGGCGTTGGTGCCGGATTTCGTCTGCATCGTCATCTGGGCCCCAGCGTATTGGCCATACTGCGCCGAATAGGCGTTAGAGATAACGTTCGCCTCAGCGATATCGTTAAAGCCAAGCATTAGGTTCGATGCGCCGCTATTGTTGAGGTTCAGGTAAGGGTCATTAAAGTTTGCGCCATTGATGCTAAAGAGGTTTGAGGTCGCGGGCATACCCGATGAAGAGAAATTGCCATAGCCGCCTTGAGTATTCATCACCACCCCCGGGGCGGTCTGCGCGATATATGTAAGATCGCCGCCCGGATTGGGCATGTTCTGAATCGTTTGGGTGTTAAACGCAGCCGATACGTCGGCATTTTCTGACTGAACAAGCGATGCCGCCTCGGTCACGTTCACTGTTGTGCTCGCCGCTGCGATAGGCAGCTGAAAGTTTGCGATTGCAGGCTGACCGGCAAGAACCGTCAGTCCCCTGACCTCCGCGTTGGAAAAGCCCGTTGCAGCCGCGCGAATGGTATAGGTGCCTGGAGAAACCAGTGAAAAGCGATATTGCCCTTCGGCGTTGGTAGTCTGTGTCTGAGTTAAACCGGTGCCGGTATTCTGCAACGTGATCGTTGCGCCCGGAACGCCTGCGCCACTCGGGTCCTTCGCTGTCCCAGTCACATCCCCCGTGGTGATGGATTGCGCCTGAAGGCCGAGGACAGCCACAACAAACATTCCCAGGAGTCCCAGAGAATATCGGACTCTTTCGAAAATTAACGACGACAATGTTGATTCACTTAACATTGATAACTCCTATTCCACCTGAGGCCTTGCCACACTACAGTTCGGCCATCAGGTTCAAATTGCAAAGTTGTGCAATTCCGAGTCCAACGATGTAAGCGTATGAAAAATAGACGAAATCGCCAATTACCTGTACGGTTTGTAATAGAACCTAACGTCGCTCTTCCAAGAATGAGAGGCGTAAGTAAGGTCAGGTTAGAAAAAAATAACCCGGCCGAAGCCGGGTCCTTGTGTACTACTGGTGTCTATTTTGGAACTACTTACTCAACTAGAACAGCAGCTTGAGTGCGAGCACCATAGTGCGCGGGTTGCTGGAAAACGCTGCCGGAAGGTTGCCGAACAGCGAGCTCTGCGGCTCGAATACCTGGTGTTGTGTGGTGCCCGTTGCACCGATCGGCGCGATGTCACTGATATTTCCACCAGCGTACTGCGGGTGATTGAATATATTGAACACGCGTGCTGAGAACTGAAGCTTGTACCGTTCCGTGAAGGTAATGGTCTTTGCGGCAGTCATGTCGATGTCGTTAATCGGGTTGAAATGCTCGGTGTTTCGTCCCGCGTTCGGCAGCGTGCCGAGCGGAGCCTGCGCATATAAGGCATTCGGATTGTTAACGAGATAACCGACAGTGTCCCCGCTCGCATTCTTAAGCGCGGTTACTGCCGAACCGATGTTCGGATTGCCGCCATTGGGATTGACAAAGGCGCGGTCACCGGCTGTATCGCCGTTGAGGTTCGCATCGAGACCAGTCTGCACGTCCCATAGTGTACCGGTTTGATACGTGTAGATAGGAGCAAGCTCCCAACCGCCCAGCACATTCTTCAACAGCCAGTTGGATTTCTGAAAGAACGGTTCGTCGTAGATGAGTTCAATCGTGAATCGATTGCGATGGTCAAGCGCGGAACTCGAACGATCCGCTCGCAGGTTCGTGCTGTCCTGGGGCCGTCGTGGAGTAGCGTAAGTGCTGAACACCTCCGCTGTCGAATCGTCGATGTTGTGGCTCCACGTGTATGAACCAATGAACTGCAAACCATTGGACATGCGTCGCGTCAACTGGTTGGCCCATCCATGATAGACGGAGTCGCCCCAGGGCTCATAAGAAGTAATCTTGGCATGTCCGCAGATTGGCGGCGTGCCCGGACACGTAGCATGAAAACCTGCGTTGTAAAAGCTCGGAATATAGTCTCCTTGCGCGGCGTAGGCCTTGTTAACAGCCGCCAAAGTATTCGTTAGCGAGTTCAGTAGAGCTTGGCTTGGCGCGCTCCAGAACACCGGCAGCGCATTCGAAGCATTCACGACCGGCTGTGCGTTCAACTGAATCTGAACCGGCAGGTTGATGCCTCGTGTGCCCAGATAGCGGCTTTCGAAAACATAATTGCTCCCGAATTGGCGTTGAATTCCGAAGTTCCACTGCAATGATTTCGGCCGCTGCACGTCAGGCACAAAACCGCCTGTGCTAGCACGGGCCTGAGCGGGCGTGAAATTCCCAGAAGGGCCGTTCGGCGGCAATCCGCCGCTTGCCAGGAAGTTGGACCCTCCGTTGCCAGTCACATCCTGGGTCGTCGAAAGCTGCGGCGGCAGGGTGAGCAAACCGAGGTTGTCGAACAGAACATCATAGTTGATCCCGAATCCTCCTCGAATTGAGGTCTTTCCGCTGGAGCCCGGCGAATACGCAAAGCCGATGCGAGGCATGATGTTGTTCTTTTGGGCTTGGGGTACGCCGAACGTAATCAGTCCAGGAACATTAGCTATTGAGTTCAGAGACTGCTGCATTTCGCCGGCGGGCACAGTGTCGTATTCGTACCGCAAGCCAAGATTCAGCGTGAGGTTGGGAGTGACTTTCCAGTTATCATTCACGTACCAACCCCACAGCCACCGGTTGCCCCAGTAGATGGGATTGCCGGCCGAACGCTGCGCGAGGTAGTCTGGCGTGAAGTCGTTCAGATAATCACTGAGATAACTCCATTCGTAATCACCGCGGGAGCGCTGCGTGAAGCTCTGCGGAGATATGTTGCGTTCGCCGTCGAAGCCGATCTTAATCGAGTGAGCGCCCTTCGTCAACGTGATATTGTCCGTCGCCTGGTATTGGTTTTGAATCGTATACTGCGGAGCATTCGGGTCGGGTCCGATTTGAATACCGCCCAACTCGTTCTGGATCTGAATGTTAGGGAAGGAGTCCAGGCCTGGGAATCCCTGTGGGCCCACTGGGAATTGCTGGAAGAGCCGGTTATAGCCAAAGCGGAACTCATTAATCAAGCTCGGAGAGAAATTGTGATACTCCGACATGGTGGCGATGTAGGAATTCGTGGGCTGGGTGGCAAAGAAGACAGGCAGTGATGCACTCGTGTCGATTGCGCCTGTACGATTAAGAATGAATCGTCCGCGCACAGAATCTTTATCCGAAATGTTCCAATCCACTGAACCCACGCCAAACTCGTTGTTCGTATAGCTCGGCGTCGCAATTGAGATCTGTCCCACCGGAATTGGCGTGCCCGTTATAGTGGGCTGCAAGTATTCTGGACCGTTCGACTTGCCGCTCATGATTGGATATCCGGCGTCGCCAAACGTGGAAGCAGGAACTGCCGAACCTGCGGTGCCGATATATTTCTGGAAGATTTGAAGATTTGTCTGATTAACACCGGGCATGGAATTGATGATGTTGTACCCAGCCTGGGTCGGAGCATAGATCAATCCCGCGGAACCGGCTTTGCCGATGGGTTCATACTCGTAGTCCGCGAAAAAGAACAGCTTATTGTGCTTGATCGGGCCACCAACGTTTCCACCGAACCGGTTGTCATCGAAGCGCGGATGCAGCGGCGTGCCATCAACCGCAGCTAAATTATCGGCCGCGTTTAAGTTTCGGTTTTGGAAATAGTCGTATGCGGCGCCGTGAAACTGGTTTGTGCCGCTCTTGACGACGAGGTTGAACTGCCCTCCGGAAGAGTGACCGAAATCGGGGGAATACTGGTTCTGCAGTACGCTCATCTCGGCGACCGCATCGTTCATGACAGACACCACCGGCCCAGTCACGGCGCCGCTATTGTTATCGATGCCTTCGATTGTGAAGTTGTTGTTGCGAGGTCGTTGCCCTCCCACCGAAGGTCCTGAACCGGCCCCGACGGCGCCACTGGTCCCAACACCGGGACTTAACAACGATAGATTCAAAACGCCCGAACCGCTGGCCGTGTTCGGCAGATCGGTAATCTGTTTGGTCTCAAATGTCGTGGCAACTTGAGCTGTCGTGGTGTCAACGGACACGGCAGCTTCACTGACGGTCACGGTCGTGCTCGATTGGCCGACCGTTAAATTCACGTTTGAGGTCGTGGTGACGCTGACATTGATATTGATGTTCTTGGTTTCTGATTTATTGAAACCGGCCGCGTTCACGTTTAATGTGTAAACGCCCGCAGGCAGGTTCTCAAACCGATAGTCGCCAGCCGAAGTGGTTTGCGTCGCGTTTTCGACCCCCGTCGCATCGTTTCTGACCACAACTGTGGCATTCGGCACGGTAGCCCCCGTCGGGTCATATACCGTACCGGTGAGGTTGCCGCTGGTGAGCTGCGCAAGAAGGGGTGAGGCAAGCAATAGCAAAATCGCCGCTGTGAGCAAGGCTTCTACCTTAGATAAAATCTTCATGTTCTCCATCCGAGGCTTTCCTTTGAACCATCAAAACGAGTTCAAAGTATTCCCTCCGTTCTACTCTGTGGTAGTCAGCAGCAATTCGTGGTCCAACGACTTAAGCAACTGATGCACAAGGCCTTTTGCGGAGGCCTGTACCGTTTCTAGTAGAAACAGGGGCCCGGTCTTCCAAGTTTGAAAATAGGCGCGTTATATCCGCGTTAGGCAAATAACGCGTTCAGGGCAAGAAAAAGCCGGGCATTTCGCCCGGCGATTTTCGTGATTGGTTTGGGTTGCTGCTATTACCGCGCAGCCAACAACGCTCGCAGATGCCGCGCACGCTCGGGAGACCGCAACTGCCGCAGTGCTTTCGCCTCAATCTGACGAATGCGCTCGCGGGTGACGTCGAACTCCTGGCCAATTTCTTCCAGCGTATGCTCGCGCTCGCACCCAATCCCAAAGCGAAGGCGAATCACCTTCTCTTCCTTGGGCGAAAGCGTTTTTAGAATATTGGCGGTTTCATCCCGCACGTTCGAATCGATAACCGCGTCCACCGGCGAGCCAACCCAGCGATCCTCAATCAGATCCCCTAGCGCCGATTCGCCATCCCGACCCACCGGAGTCTCAAGCGACACCGGGTCGCGCGAGATGGTCTTCAGCTTCTGGACTTTCTCGACCGGAATATCCATGCGCCGGCTGATCTCTTCGTTCGTCGGTACACGGCCAAGTTCTTTTTCGAGCTCGCGCGTGGCGCGCAGGAACTTATTCATGCTCTCGTTCATGTGAACGGGAATGCGAATAGTCCTGGATTGGTCCGCGATCGCGCGCGTGATGGCTTGCCGGATCCACCATGTCGCGTAAGTTGAAAACTTGTAGCCGCGCCGGTATTCGAATTTATCCGCCGCGCGCATCAGGCCGATATTGCCTTCCTGGATCAGGTCTAGCAAGTGCAGCCCGCGATTGACATATTTCTTGGCGACCGAGACAACCAGACGAAGGTTGGCCTCAACCAAATCTTTCTTAGCGCGTTCGGCCTCTACTTCGCCATGCCGGATGACCGCCAGGCTATGACGCAGATCGGGTAACGAAGCGCCGGCCTCGGTCTCTTTTTTCTTCAGATCGCGCTTCAGCTCTTTGACGCGGAGTTGCGCCGAAGCCGAATTGCGCGTTTCCAGTTTTCGGGTCTCGGCATCGAGAAGCGACATTTCATCGGCCGTCTTCTCAACCGCACGGACGAATTCTTTCCAACGCGCCAAATTGAACGGCACCGCACGCAGCGCCCGAGACAGTTCTACCTTTGCGCGAGCCACCTTCCCGGCCCACTTCTTGCGCAATTTCTTGTTTGCCGGAGGCACAGCCGCATGTTTATCAACGGTCTGCTGCAGCTTTTTGTAGGCCAGTAAATAGGCCCCGAACAACTCACTGATCTCGTTGCGCCGCTTGATATCGGCAGCACTACCCTCTTCGATATCGGAGGGCGGAAAATCGACGTAACTGTCTACGTCCTCGGCGCCTCTACGCACCAATTCGGCAAATTCATAAACAACAGTCTGTATGAGCGGGGAACGGCTGATAGCTTTCTGCATGCGCAGTTTGCCGCGTTCCATTTTGCGCGCCAGGCTAACTTCACCCTCGCGGGTAAGCAGCGGCACCGAACCCATCTCGCGCAGGTACACGCGTACCGGATCGTCGGTGTAAATCGACTCTTCGACCTGCTGAGCGCCATGAAAGTCCTCGTCCTGCACCTCTTCCGGATGGAAGAAGTTAGCGTCCTCATCGAACGGGATCCCTAAAGGCTCATTGCCCTCGGCTAAAAATTGATCCTCGAATTGATCCACTTACTTAATCACCTCTACCTGCACACCTTGTCCCCCCGAGAGCTAGCTGGAAGCCCAATGCCGCATCACACCTTGCCAGGCTTATCGGGGAAGGGAACAGATCCTCGAAACCCAACCGAAGAAGAAGATGGCTTTGACAGGCCTGAATGTTACTTTTGGGGTAGTCTTTCACCGGATCGGTTGCGGAGCCCGAAATAAGAGCTAAACCTGTAGTTATTGCGCGCACCAATTATACCCGTTTTCCGGCTGGAAGTTAACACCTAATTATCCAGATGTTCGGGAAAGTGATTGGTTACACAAAACTTAACGGACCTGTACCAACCCGGATACCCACCACCGGCCGCGGTGGCGGAATTCTATCGTTAGCTGTCTCGTCTATTAGACTTTCCGCTGCAGCATAACGTTTTTCAATTCGCTCAAGAATTCTTCGATATCCTGGAAGTCCCTGTAAACCGACGCAAATCGGACGTATGCAATCTTATCCAGGGTCCGAAGACGGTCCATCAGCCGTTCCCCGATCAGAGTGGTAGGTAACTCACGCTCCGGACTCTCCAGCAAGGCGGATTCCACATCATCCACCAGCTCCGCCAGCCGGCCCATGCTGACTGGCCGCTTTTCACAAGCCCGAATTAGCCCGCTAAGCACCTTCTGGCGATCGAATTTCTCTCGCCTTCCGTCTTTTTTGATGACCATATACGGCACTTCGTCGCAACGTTCATAGGTGGTAAAACGGCGCTCACAGGCGAGGCATTGCCGTCGGCGGCGGACGGAATCCCCTTCTTTGCTCTCCCTTGAGTCGATTACTTTATCTTCTTTATGCCCGCAGAACGGACAAGTCATGCCTTTACACTGTAAACCCAGCGCCAAATCGGCCTCAAAAAGGGCGAAGCGGACAGAAGTTACAGCATTCATATAGAAAGACGCATTAAAATGGCTATCGCGAACTCGCCGAAATGCCAAATTGCCCTCAGTGCGAAGCGGAGTTAGGTTCCGAGGATCCCGCGGGACTGTGTCCGAAGTGTCTGATCCAGGGCGCTTTCGATAGTTCGGTGGGCGTCGATGAGTCCAGAACTCAGACCTTCGCTGTCACAGCCCTGTCAGGTGATGACGACTTCGGCCGTTATCACATTCTTCGACCTGTCGGCGAAGGCGGTATGGGCACCGTGTACCTAGCCGAGCAGCGCGAGCCCATTCGCCGCTATGTGGCCCTCAAGGTCATCAAGCTGGGCATGGACACCAATCAGGTGCTCGCCCGTTTCGCCAATGAGCGTCAGGCATTGGCGATCATGGACCACCCGAATATCGCTCGCATCTTCGATGCCGGCGCGACACCTAAGGGCCGGCCCTACTTTGTAATGGAGTACATCGAGGGCCAGCCCATCACGCAGTACTGTGATCGCAAACGGACGACGGTAAGCCAACGATTGGCGCTCTTCCTCGCGGTGTGCCGCGCCGTTCAGCACGCGCACCAGCGAGGCGTTATCCACCGCGACCTCAAACCATCGAACGTGCTGGTGATGGAACAGGATGACACGCCAGTTCCAAAGGTCATTGATTTCGGAGTCGCCAAAGCTACAGACCAGTGGGCCGTCGAGAGCACTCTTCTGACGCAGTTCGGCCAAATGGTAGGCACGCCGGAGTACGCCAGTCCCGAGCAAGCCGAAGTGATGACCGGCGCAGTCGACGCGACCTCAGACGTGTATTCGCTCGGCGTGCTCATGTACGAGTTGCTGATCGGCACCGTCCCTTTCGACTTGGCCAAAATGCGCAACGCCGGTTTGGCGGAAATGCTGCGAATCGTGCGCGACGACGAAGCGCCTTCGTTGCCAAGAAAGCTCACCTCAATGGGTGCGGCAGCAACCGGCATTGCCGCGCGCCGCCAGACGGATCCGCTTTCGTTGCGCCGCCTGGTAGACGGCGACCTGAATTGGATCACGCTGAAGGCGTTGGAAAAAGTGCGAGAGCGGCGATATTCTTCGGTGGCTGAACTGGCCGCGGATATCCAGCGATATATCGAGCACCGCCCCGTTCTGGCTTCGCCGCCGACACGCCTTTATCGAGCGCGGAAGTTTCTTCGTCGGCACAAATCGGCCACTATCCGGGCCGGTTCAGGCGTAGCAATGATTCTCTTAAGCGTGCTGGCGATTTGGTTCTATTCTTCACGGTTCGCTAAACCGGTATTGACAATCAAAGACACGATCCTGGTCGGCGGAATTGTCAACAAAACCGCTGACCCGGCGTTTGACGACACGCTTCGTCAAGGCCTGATCTTTCAGCTCCAACAGTCGCCTTATCTCAGCCTGATTTCCGATTCGAAGATCCGCGCGACGCTTAAGCTGATGCAGAAGTCGGCAGATTCCGCACTTACGGGCGAGACCGCGCGTGAGGTTTGCGAACGCGTCGGAGCCAAGGCCATGCTTAGCGGATCGATCGCGAGTCTCGGCAGCCGCTACATCATAAATCTTCGTACCGACGGGTGCGTAAGCGGCGAACTGATCGATGACCAGCAAATGGAATCGGACGGCAAGGAACAGGTTGTTAACATTCTGAGCGATATGGCCGCGAAATTCCGCGCACACGCGGGCGAGTCGCTGGCCGCAATTCAAGAACACAATGTTCCCCTCAAAGAGGGAACTACTACGTCGCTTGAGGCCCTCAAGGCATATACTTCCGCACACTTATTGAGTGGAGTCAACGACAAGCAAACCGTACTTCAGTTTCGCCGTGCTTTGGAACTTGACCCTGAATTCGCAGACGCCTGGAGCATGCTGGCCATCATATACAGCAACCTGGGAGAGACCGCGATGGCGAGACAAAGCGCGACAAAGGCCTACCAATTCCGGCAGCACGCTAGTGGCCCGGAGAGGTTCAGTATTGAATACTCTTACCATCGAAATGTCACCGGCAACCTGGAGAAAGCGTGGGAAGTCGCAACCCTTTGGCGGAGCACCTATCCGCGTGATTCGGAAGCGTTCGGACTGTCGGGCGGGTATGCCGCAAACGGTACGGGCCGATTTAAAGAAGCCTTGGAAGCCTCAATCAAGGCGATGGAACTTGATCCGGATTTACATCGTGCGTATGGCAATCGCGCTGAAGTCTTGATGCGAATGGACAGGTTAGAGGAGGCGGAATCGGCGTTCTCGCAAGCCGCGACACACGGCATTTCCATGGGTTTTGAGCGCGGTTCATGGTATCAACTGGGCTTCGTTAAGAACAGCCCGTCTGTCATGGAGGCTGCCCTGGCAGATAGCCACACCAACGTCGAAACGGACATCATGATGACTCATGTCCAAGCTCTTGCTGCGGCTCGCGACGGCCGAATCGAAGAGGCAAACCGTCTGTCCCGCCGCGCTGTCGATTTAGCGAAGGCCTCCGGATGGGTCGAGCGCGCCGCCGTCGTTCTGGCCGCCCCTGCGGTATGGAATGCCTTCTACGGTAACCGTGAAGCGGCTCGCTCGAGCGCCGAATCGGCGCTCAAAATGTTTGAGGGCCGTGACGTTATTTATGCCGCCGGGTTCGCGCTGGGGCTTACGGGTAAGGCGTCGCTTGCCGAGGCGTTGGCAGACAAGCTGAACAAAGCGTATCCAGAGGACACGCAGGTGCAAGCAACCTACATTCCCACGCTACGTGCCCTTGCCGCTATGGCCGGCAACAATCCTCAATCTGCTGTGGAATTACTCGAACCCAATCGCCGCTATGAATTCGCCGTTGCCCCCCTTGCCTTCAATCACTTCTATGGCAAGATGTATCCCATCTATGTTCGCGGGCTCGCCTATATGGCCATGAACCGAGGCCAGGACGCAGTCGCTGAGTTCCGCCGCTTACTGGACCACCCTGGCCTCTATGCCGGCGACCCGGTCGAATCCGCCGCGCGGTTCCAGCTAATGCGGGCATGGGTGCTTGCCGGCAACAAAGAAAACGCGCAAAAGGCAAACCAGGAATTGCTCGCGATTTGGAAGGATGCCAGTCCGGCTCTGGCACTTCTAAGAGAGGCGAAAGCAGCGGAAACCAGATTTCAACACGACGGTTTAGGTTCTGGCGCTGCATTGTCCTCGCGAAAGTGACCTTGTTGTTGCTTCATCCACGACCTGGCTGCTTGGCCCGTCTTCCAGACCGTGCGCAGCGCGCAAGAATGATCTTCTATGTAACCTTTGGCTGTGCATTCTCTTAATCTGCTTAAGCGAATAATCTGCTTAAGCGAAATGCCAGCGAGGACAGACGATGAGTAACGGCCAGACCGCGCACACGCTGCCGGGACGATCCCAATTTCCAACCACGCGTTGGACGCTTGTAGTGGCTGCCGGCGACCCACATCGAAAAGAAGCTCGTTCGGCTCTCTCATCGCTGTGTGAGACCTACTGGTATCCGTTATATGCCTATCTTCGCCGGCGTGGTTATGCAGTCGAGCACGCGCAGGATCTGACGCAGGAATTCTTCACCCGGATGCTCGAAGGACGATATCTCGATCGCGCTGATCCGGAAAAAGGCCGCTTCCGCTCTTTCATCCTGACCTCTTTGAAATTCTTTGTGGCCGATGAGACAGATCGCCATCGCGCCGCAAAACGTGGCGGCGGAGCACTCGTGCCCCCCGGATTCTCTTCGGGCGAGGAGCGCTACCAGCGCGAGCCTGCCCACGATGAAACGCCTGAGCGGATTTTTGAACGCCGCTGGGCGCTTTCCGTACTCGATCGCGTAGTCGAAAAACTCCGCGGCGAATTTGTGCAGCATGGCCGCCCGGAGCATTTCGAGCGGCTGAAGATTTTTCTCCTTGGTCAGTCCGATGCGCCCTATGCGGCGCTGGCTCGCGAGATAAATACCTCGGAGGGAGCGCTTAAAGTAGCCATTCACAGGCTTCGCAAGAGATATCGCGAGCTCTTCCGGCAGGAGATCGCGGACACCGTCGCGGATCCCTTGGAAGTAGAGTCCGAACTTCGGTATCTCGCGGAAGTGCTGACAAGAAAGTAGCGATGCTGTAACTCCTGAGCCGCGTTTCCCTTATTAAGGGCGAGGAACAAGTATGAAAAGTTCGACAATACCTAGCATCGCTGCATTAACAGTAGTCACCATCGTCTCGCTGGCTGTTCCAGTCCAGGCGGAATCGATCCCAATAACTTACAATCTCACCGGAACCGGGACGGTAGAAAGCGCAACAGATACCACATTGACGCTTTTCGCCAGCGCGAACGGCTCTGTTCTCTCCGGCGACCCAACTCTCAACGCCGCCTGGAATCCGGTCTCGTACTCTGACCAAAGCGTGCTCGATCTGACAACGGGGCTCCTCAACGGGAACTTCAGCCTGGTGTTGGCGGATGGAGATACGCTATCCGGCACTATATTCGAGGATGACTCCGTAATCGATGCCAGCCCGAGCCAGACCGGTCCCTTTCCTCAGACTTTGACCTTCACTGGAGGAACAGGCGCGTTCGCCGGCGCTACAGGGTCTGTTTCGGGTCAGGGATTCCTCGGAACCACCTCATTCACGGTCTCAGGAAGTGGAACTATCAATACGCCCTCCGTCCCTGAGCCGGCCCCGGCAACGCTACTTGTGGGAGGCTTGGCACTGCTAAGCATCAGGTGGTGGCGGCCCAAAACCAAGCGCGCGTCCGAACTTCGCCGGCAGTTGTGTTCGCCCTGGCTCTAATGGATCTGGTGTCTCCAGAAACATGTGTTTGGATAATGATCTATCCCTTTTCTCTAATGCATCAACCACCCTTGGTGGTAAGTGAAATCGAACTAAGTCGAATTCCGAGTTATCTGGTTGAATGCATAGGGCGACTATCTTCACAAGACGTTGGATCTATATCCTACTGTCAACGGCCAGCCTGCTGCAGCAGTATCGGTATGAAAAACTCACGGTACCTATGTATTCAAAATCCGGGCGTCTCCATTTCTAGTGGAACGCCCCATTCATCTACCATGCAGCGCTCACGGACCAAACGCCTGACACGCTTGCTCGTCTTTTCTGCTCTTATTGCTGGTCCTGTCGGGCAATGCCTCGTCACGCCAGTTGCGGCACAAGAACAGTACTACCGATTGCAGTTGAAAAATGGCGGACACTATTTGGATGCTGATCATTGTTCAGATAGTGTCGCCTTGAACCCCGGTTCAGATTTTGCCGGCGGGGCTTGTCAACTATGGCGGTTCGTTCCCGCCGGTGGTGGATGGAGCCGTCTGCAGTTGAAGAATGGCGGACACTATTTGGATGCCGATCACTGCTCGGACAAAGTCGGCCTGAACCCTGGTTCAGATTTTGCCGGTGGGGCTTGTCAACTATGGCGGTTCGTTCCCGCCGGTGGCGGATGGAGCCGTCTGCAGTTGAAAAATGGCGGACACTATTTGGATGCCGATCACTGCTCGGACAAAGTCGGCCTGAACCCTGGTTCAGATTTTGCCGACGGAGCCTGCCAATTGTGGCGGTTTGTCCCCGCCGGTCACCGGATTGACTAATTGTGTCATTCCCAGAGAATCTCGATTCAATATGAACTCGTTTGCGCGTGGGTCATGTCGCTGCATGCTCCACGCGTACTGGTTCCGGCTGATGGTTAATTACGAACTCAACCATGTGAGTTAACCGCGCTCAGGAGGAACACGAATGAGCCTCGCAGCTATTTCGTAAGCAGCAACTCGTCGGGCGGCCTCGCTGAAATTCCCGATTCCCGCAAAACGTTACACTCTTTGCTCACCGGATCTTTTCAGGCTTTAAACCGTGTCTACAATCGCGCCAAATAAAGAACCAACGCTTCTCGCCGCCGAAAAATTTTAAATCTGCTCGATCTCAAAAGGACACTAATGTCGTTTAGGGAACTGCCATTCCCGAGAGAGGAGCCCAATGGCGAAACGGCCCTTTGCGGCGCTTGCGCTTTTAATTGGAATTTTTGCCGGCTGTCAGAACAAAATCGCCGAACAGTCTGTGCCCACCGGAAGGGCGGACGCGTCCGCAAGCTACAAATTCGAACGCGGCTTCCCGGCCGGTGATACGGCGCAGAAGGCATATGACGCAGCCGACTTGAACCGTGCCATCGAAGCCTATCGTTTTTTCTATCCCACAGTGTCCGGACATGCCATTTTTAAGGGCAACGAAAAGATCGGTATTGTTCCCAATAAGGTCTTTGGCACGCTCGACGGAAAGCCGATGCATGTCGGCTTCACGTACAACTCCGACACCCCGTATGCTCCTATGCTTATGGACCTTACGGACGGCCCGATGGTGATCGACCTTCCTCCCGGCCCGCTCATCTGCATCGCTATGGATGTGAATCAATTGTGGATCGCCGACCTCGGTCTTCCGGGTCCGGCCGCCGGGAAGGGTGATAAGGTCGTTTTCCTGCCTCCCGGCTATAAGGACAAGCCGCCCGCGGGCTACCGTGTTGCTAACTCCCCGTCCAACACGATGCTCGTTGGCATCCGCTCCCTTCCTCTTAATGGCGATGTCGCGGGAGCAATCGCGCGCATCAAGACGGCGAAAGTCCACCCTCTCAAGCCCACTCCGAACTGGCCCGAGACAAAATGGCTAGACCTCACGCCACTTCCAGAGGACACCACGCCACTCGCTTGGGAGAACAACATCGAATTCTGGCGGGAGCTGTACGAAGTCATTAACGGCGAGCCGCCGAATCCGCGCTTTCACAACATGTACGGCGAGTTGGCGGCGCTCGGTCTCGCAAAAGGCAAGCCGTTCAATCCGGATCCGAGGATGACTGGAATTCTCGAACAAGCGGCAAAGATCGGTAACGGACAGATGCGCGTGGAATCGTTTGGCGATCGGCGTCCGGATCGCATCGTTTGGCCCGACCGTAAATGGGAATGGGCTGCCCTGCGATTTGAGGATGGCGATTTCAACACGGCTAACTATGCGGATCTTTATGCGCGCGACAAGTGGTTCTATCAGGCGATCGGCGCATCGCCGGCGATGTTCAAGCGTGACCCCACTGCCGGCTCGCTCTACTGGCTCGGCCTCCGCGATGGCACTGGCGCAACGCTGGATGGCGGGAAGAATTACAAGCTCACTGTGCCGCAGCCTGTCCCCGGCAAGTTGTTCTGGTCGGTAACCGTGTATGACACCGAGACTCGTAGCCAGGTGCAGACCGATCAAGGCAAGGCGGCGCTACGTTCGCTGTTCGAATTGAAAGACGTTTCCACGACACAGCCTACAGAACTCTACTTTGGACCTCAGGCTCCCGCAGGTAAGGAGAATCGGTGGATCAAAACAATCCCAGGCAAAGGATGGTTCGTCTATTTCCGCGTTTATGGGCCCGAAAAGGCGGCATTCGATGGAAGCTGGAAACCGGGAGATTTCGAAGAGGTGAAGTAAATCATGAAAGCGCGATTGACTCTGTCAGTCTTTGCGCTGTTCAGTCTTGTGGCACGGTCCGGAGCCGCGCAGTCGCAAGGATTCTCTGGCGCGGAGCCTGCGCGCAACGAGATCGAGCACCGCGCGGTCGAGGCCGTCATCTGGGGCATGCCGGCGGTTAATTACGATCTCATGTATCAGGCGGCCGTTCGCGCTAAGGGCGGCTTCAATCAGGTCATCTACTGGTCGCACCTTCCGGACTGGAAGATTCAGACCCTGACCCCGAACCCCGATTCGATCTATCTCACGCCCTTCATCAACACGAAAGAAGCAGGCCCGATGGTGCTCGAGATCCCGCCAGCCGACAAGGGCTCGATCACCGGCACTGTCATGGATGTCTGGCAGTGTGCGCTTGAGGATGCCGGGCCGGCCGGTGTGGACAAGGGCAAGGGTGGCAAGTACGTTATCCTGCCGCCGGGTTACAAAGACAAGCTGCCCGCAGGCTACATCCCTTTGCAGTCGGATACCTATGAGGGATACGCCCTGCTGCGGTCCATTCCGAAGAGCGGCAGCGCAGCCGATGTTGCCGAAGCGGTCGCCTACGGCAAGCGGGTCAAGCTATATCCACTTTCACTAGCGGCGAAACCTCCGGCGACGACCTTCGTCGATGTGGTCGACATCGTCTACGACGCCACTATCACATACGACCTGCGATTCTTTGAATCACTCAACAGCATCGTGCAGGCAGAACCGTGGCTGGAACGGGATAAGGCGATGATCGATCAGCTCAAGTCAATCGGGATCGAGAAGGGCAGACCGTTCAATCCCGACGGAAAGACTCAGGACGTACTCAACGCCGCTGCCCGCGAAGCGCATGCCTGGCTCGTCGCGCGATACGAGGCATCATTTTCATCGCCATACTATGAAGGTGCTCACTGGGCATTGCCAGGATCGCGCGAGCTACTGGAAGGGCAAGCGACGTTTTTTGCCAAGCCCGATGTCTATCCCGTCGACGTCCGCGGCGTTACGTTCTCCTACGCGTATTTCACGCCCAAGCATCGGGGTACCGGTTCGTCTTATCTGCTGACTATCGCGGATAAAGATGGACGGCTCCTCGACGGTGGCGCGACCTATCGGCTCACCGTTCCCCCCAATGCACCGGTGACGCAGTATTGGTCCGCGACGATCTATGATCGTGCCACGCATGCGCCCATACGGAACGCACAGTGGCCGAGCCGGTCATCGCAGACTCCGGGACTGGAACGGAATACTGATGGATCTGTTGATCTATACTTCGGGCCGCACGCCCCAGCCAGCAAGAAGTCGAACTGGGTTCCCACGAACACAGATGGAGGATTCGAGGTTCTCTTCCGCTTCTACGGCCCAGAGAAGGCGCTGTTCGATAAGACCTGGAAGCTGCCGGATATCGAAAGGACAAGTCAGCCGATAGCCATGGATACAAGCGGGGATTCTCACGGCTGGATCGGCACCGAGACGGTTTACACGCGCTTCGGCGATTTCGACTTTAAGAACGGCTATCCGACTCCCAAAGCCACAGACAAGCTTTATGAATTGCGTACGTTCGACCGCGGAATCGAATCGTATCTGCATTTCGTGACCATCATGTCCATGTTCTATATGCAAAAGGGCCTCTCTGACTTTGGGCTCGATGCGCCGAACAAGTTCCTGATTTTCGAGAAAATGGATTCGCAAAGCCTATTCCTCACGCCTAACACCGAGAGCGTTTACGGGATGCAATTTCTCGATCTGAAGCGCGACGGGCCAACCGTTATCGAAGCGCCGCCAGGTCTGCTGGGAGGATTTAGCAGCATGTGGCAGCAGAGTCTGATTGGAATCGGCCCGACGGGTAAGGATGAAGGCAAAGGCGGCAAATTCTTGTTGTTGCCACCCGGCTATAGAGGCGAGGTGCCCTCGGGCTATTTCACTGCCAAGTCTCCGACATATGGTGTCTGGTTTGGCGTGCGGGCTTTCCTTGTGAACGGAAAAGCGGACCACGCTTTGGCCTTGATGAAAACAATGAAAATTTATCCGCTGTCTAACGCCGGTCATCCTCCGGCAATGACCTTTCTGAATGGCTCCGGAAAATCGATCGATACCATTTTCCCGGACACGTATGAGTACTTTGCGAGCCTCGCGACCCTCGTCGAAAAAGAGCCGGTCGATATAATTCCGCCCGCGGAGCGCTTCCTTCTGGCATCTATCGGTATTGAGAAGGGCAAGTCATTCGCGCCTGACGCGAAAACAAAGCAATTGCTCGCGGAAGCTGCGCGTGCTGGAGCTGCCTTGGCCCGGGCGAACACATTTGCCACGCGCGATCGAGCGGCGCGGGTCTATCCCGACCGGCGCTGGGAATGGGCATTTGTAGGGGGCAGTGCCACGTGGGATGCGCACGGTTATGTCAACGTCGACAACCGCGCGGCCTGGAACTATGCCGCTACCGGCAACTCGCCTGCAATGGTGCAAAGAACCGTGGGCTCGGGGTCGCAATACCTCATGACAGCCCGTGATGTGCGTGGAGCGTTTCTCGATGGCGCTAAGAACTATCGCTTTCATTTGCCGCCCAACATCCCGGTTAAGCTCTTCTGGTCGGTAGTTGTCTACGACGCCCTGAGCCGTTCAGAGCTACAGAACGGCGAACCCTTTCCGAGCGTCAGTCAATACACCGGCCCCGTTGCTAACGCCGATGGATCCTTGGACATCTACTTCGGCCCGCAAGCTCCCGCAGGAAAACAGAAGAACTGGATCAAGACTGTTCCAGGCAAGGGTTGGTTCACTTACTTGCGCTTTTACAGCCCAACGGAAGCATTTTTCAACCAGAGCTGGAAGCCGGACGACATCGTTGAGACGAACTGATGTGGCCGCTGGCGAGCCGCTCTGCTTCGAATTGTTAAATCTACCGCCTTCCCCATGAACTCTAAGCTTTGAGCTTGCGGCCCGCGCCGCTTGGGAGGTGAGATGTTGGCAAAACGACCCATCCTATTTTTCGCATTGCTTATCGCGGTCGGTGCCCCGCTTTCGGCCCAAGTCCCTGCGGCTGGCGCTCCCGCCGCTACTACCGCGCCGCCATCGCCGCCGGCGGAATCCTTGCCGCGGCCCGACTTTCGTTTCAAGGGCCAGGTAGGCCGCACCTATCAGGATTCCGATCCGCCGACCTTTCCCCAAATTGTTCGACCACCAAAAGGCGCGCCAAACGTTTTGCTGATTCTGCTTGACGACGTGGGTTTTGGACAGTTTAGTGCGTTCGGCGGCGGTGTGCCTTCGCCCAATATGGAAAAACTGGCCGCGCAAGGTCTGCGCTATATCCGCTTTCACACAACCGCGTTGTGCTCGCCCACCCGGGCCGCGCTGTTGACAGGCCGCGACCACCATGTGGCAGGAACGGGAATGATTACTGAGACGGCGACGGGCTATGACGGCTACACAGGCATCATTCCGAAAAGCGCCGGAACATTGGCCGAAATTTTGAAGCAGAACGGCTATGCCACGGCGTGGATCGGCAAGAATCACAACACGCCGGCATGGGAGACGAGCGAAGTCGGCCCGTTTGACCATTGGCCCAGCGGCCTGGGCTTCGACTACTTCTACGGATTCAATTCAGGCGACACGAGCCAGTTTGAGCCGGTGCTTTTCGAGAACCACAATCGCGTGCCGCGCTCCCCCGATCCGAAGTATCACATCTCTCACGACTTGGCCGATCACGCCATCGCGTGGGTGCAGCGCGAAAAGGAAATAGATCCTGCGCGGCCCTTCTTCCTCTACGTTGCGCCTTCTGCCACGCACTCACCCCATATGGCGCCGAAGGAATGGATCGACAAATTCAAAGGCCAGTTCGACATGGGTTGGGACCGGTATCGCGAGATGACGCTGGAGCGCCAGAAGAAGTTGGGCGTTGTTCCCGCCGATACCAAGCTCACGGCGCGCCCGCCAAGCCTGCCTGCCTGGGATTCTTTAAACGCCGACCAGAAGCGCCTTTACGCGCGGATGATGGAAATCTTTGCAGGCTTCGGCGCACAGATCGACTACGAGGTCGGGCGCGTGTTGGACGCGGTGGCGGCGCTTCCGGATGCGGACAACACGCTGACCATCTACATCGTCGGCGACAACGGCTCGTCAGCCGAAGGAGGTCTCTTCGGCGAGACAAACGAGATTGCGGCTTTCAATGGCGTGTTCGAGGACTGGAAGGATGTCCTGAAGCACATCGACGAACTTGGCGGGCCGAAATACTACAATCACTTTCCCGCCGGATGGGCCTGGGCGATGGACACGCCTTTTCAGTGGACTAAACAGATTGCATCTCATTTCGGCGGAACGCGGAATCCGATGATCGTCTCCTGGCCGTCGAAAATTACCGACAAAGGCGGCGTGCGAACACAGTTCCATCACGTGATGGATATCATGCCGACCGTTCTGGAGGCAGCGGGAATCCGGCCGCCTGACGTGTTGAATGGAACGCCTCAAAAACCTATCGAGGGACTCAGCATGGTCTACACGTTCAACGACGCTCAGGCTTCCGACCGCCGCAAGGCGCAAATATTTGAACTGGCATCTAACCGCGCCATGTATAAGGACGGATGGATGGCTTCGTCGATCGCATTCATTCCCTGGGTGGCAACGCGAACGGGTTATGACCCGGACAAAGCGAAGTGGGAGCTTTATCACATCGACCAGGACTTCTCGCAGGCCGACGATCTGGCGACACAGAATCCCGACAAGCTGAAGGCGCTTGTGGATCTGTGGTGGGCTCAAGCAGCGCAAAATGAGGTCCTCCCGCTCGACTGGCGCGCGGTGGAACGTTTGTCTGACCAACTCACCGGGCGGCCAAGTTTGGCGGCTGGGCGAAACGTAATCGTGTATGACACTCCACTTGTCGCTCTCCCCGAAAGCTCGGCGCCAGACCTGAAGAACAAATCGTTCACGATCACGGCTGAAGCGGAATTGCCCGCGTCCGGCGCAGACGGCATGATCTTTACGCAGGGCGGAATTACTGCCGGTTGGGGTTTCTATCTTCAGAAAGGCAAATTAGTGGGGTTGCATAACTATATCGGTCTGGAACGCTATCGGGTTGTGTCGAGCGAGAACGTCCCGACTGGAAAAGTAACCCTGACCTTCGATTTCAAATATGACGGCGGCGGAATGGGCAAGGGCGGGACAATCACGCTGCTCGCTAATGGCAAACAGATCGGTGAAGGACACGTCGAGAAAACGGCGGCGCTCAGATATTCGCTATATGAGGGGCAGGATATCGGTGAAGACAGCGGTTCGCCGGTCGATTTCTCTTACACGCCTCCATTCAAGTTCAACGGCAAGCTGAACAAAGTGACCGTCGAGCTGAAATAAACCAGCACGAAGCACCAGGAAAGGAAGATAGATATGAAGGCGAAGAGGCTTTCCCTCGCAGCAGTAGCGGCTTGCCTGGCCGCCTCCTTTGTGGTTGCGCAAGGCGTATTGCCGAAACCCGAGGAGGCATTCAAAGATGCCAAAATCGGACGCACATACAAAGACTCCACACCGGGGAAACTCACCATCACCAAAGCTCCCGCTGGCGCACCCAACGTCCTGATCATTCTGATCGACGACGCGGGATTCGGACAGTGGGGCACGTTCGGAGGACAGGTTCCCACGCCAAACCTCGACCGTCTGGCGAAGATGGGCTTGCGGTACACGCGCTTCCACACCACCGCTCTCTGCTCGCCCACGCGCGCGGCCCTGCTCACAGGGCGTAACCACCATTCGGCGGGAACCGGAGTCATCACAGAGATCGGCGACGGCTACCCAGGCTACAGCGGGCAAATTCCCAAGAGCGCGGGGATGTTCGCCGAGGTGCTGCGGCAGGGCGGCTATAGCACTGCATTCATCGGCAAGAACCACAACATTGCCGATTGGGAGACAAGCATCGCCGGACCCTTCGACCGCTGGCCGAGTTTGCAGGGCTTCGATTACTTCTATGGTTTCATCGGCGGAGAGATGGACCAATGGCAGCCGGTTTTGTATCGCGGAACAACGCCCGTCGCCATGGAGATTCCGAAAGGCCGGGAAGGTCACTACACATTGAACGACTCGCTGGCTGACGATACGATCCGGTATATCCGGCAGGAGAAGTCCGCGACGCCGGATCGTCCCTTTTTTATTTATTACGCGCCGGGCGCCACGCACGCGCCTCACCATGTGCCAAAGGAGTGGATCGACAAGTTCAAGGGCCAGTTCCACCAGGGCTGGGACAAATATCGAGAGGAGACCTATCAGCGCCAGCTTCAGTTAGGCGTGATTCCGCCGGACACCAAATTGACTCCGCGGCCGAAGGAGATTCCGGCATGGGACTCTCTTTCGCCGGACGCGCAGCGCGCAGCCGAACGGCTGATGGAGGTCTTTGCCGCTTATACAGCGCAGACCGATTACGAAGTCGGGCGCGTGCTGGACGCGCTTGAAGAAGTTGGTCAGTTCCACAATACGCTCACCATTTGGGAGATTGGCGACAACGGCGCATCCATGGAGGGCACTTTGAGCGGATGCTTCAATGAACTCGCTACGCTGCAAGGCATTCCCGAAGATCCCGCATTTCTGGTCCAACACATCGACGAGCTGGGAAGCGCTAAAGCCTCGAATCACATTCCCGTCGGCTGGGCCTGGGCGGTGAACTCGCCGTTTCAATGGGGCAAGCAGGTGGCTTCGCACCTGGGCGGCACGCGAAATCCACTGGTGATCGCCTGGCCGGACCGCATCAAGGACGCCGGTGGAATCCGTACGCAATTCCATCATGTGATCGATCTTTCGCCTACCATCCTGGAGGCGGCGCACCTGCCGCAGCCGGTGGAAGTAAACGGCGTGAAGCAAAAGCCGATTGAGGGCGTCAGCATGGTCTACAGTTTCGACGATCCCAAAGCCACGGGAACACGGCATATTCAGTACTTCGAAATGTTCGGGAATCGCGCGCTTTATAAAGATGGCTGGATCGCTACGGCGCGTCACGGGCGGCTCCCCTGGGAAACCATGAGCGGTTCGACCGGGGACTTCGACCAGGACAAGTGGGAGCTCTACAACCTTGCGGACGACTTCAGCGAGTCGAACGATGTCTCGGCTAAATATCCGCAGAAGTTGAAAGAGTTGCAGAACGACTTCTGGATTGAGGCGAAGAAGTATAACGTTCTTCCACTGGACGACCGTTTTGCGGAACGCGGGGATCCCAGCTTACGGCCCAGCCTGATCGCCGGACGAACCGATTTCGTCTATTATCCCGGAGCGACACGAATCCCAGAGCCTTCAGCCGTAGACACCAAGAACAAGTCACACACTATTACCGCCAGCATCGAAGTGCCCGACGGAGGAGCCGACGGGGTGCTTGTGGCGGAGGGTGGCGCGGCCGGTGGGTACACGCTGTATATCCAGGATGGAAAGCCTGTATACGAGTACAACTATATGGCGCACGAGCGATACAAAATAACAAGCTCTGAGGCGGTTGCAACCGGCCCCACCACGATTCGCGTTGAGTTCAAATACGATGGCGGCGGCATCGGAAAGGGAGGAACTGCCTCACTCTTCATCAAAGACAAAAAGGTGGGTGAAGTACACCTAGACAAATCCGTGCCTGGACGCTTTGGAAATGAAACTTTCGATGTGGGCATGGATAACGGCTCGCCGGTTAGTGAGAATTATCGGCCGCCGTTTGCATACGCCGGGACCATCAAGAAGGTGGAGATTCACATCCAGCCTTCCACTCTCAAAGCAGGCGACAAACGCAAGGTCCGCGACGAACAAGTTGCGGCGGCAATGGTTATCGAATGAACCTGAGAGCTGCCATCCTCTGCGGCTTAGGCATTGTGTCGTTGGCTCAAGTCACTAAGGCGCAAGCAAGAAAGCCAAACTTCCTAATCATCTTCGGCGATGACATCGGCGTCTCCAACATCAGCGCATACAGCCGCGGCGTGATGGGGTTCACGACTCCTAACATAGACCGGATCGGCAATGAAGGCGGCGTATTCGTAACGTATTACGGACAGCAGAGCTGCACGGCAGGCCGCGCCGCCTTCATAACGGGTCAATCGCCGTTTCGCACGGGGCTCACCAAAGTGGGATTGCCGGGTTCGCCAATTGGGCTTCAGAAGGAAGACCCAACGATTGCGGAGTTTCTGAAACCGCTGGGGTATGCAACGGGACAGTTTGGAAAAAATCATCTTGGGGATCAGGACCGATATGTGCCTACGGCCCACGGCTTCGATGAATTCTTCGGCAATCTCTATCATTTAAATGCGGAGGAGGAGCCGGAGAATCCGGATTATCCGAAAGATCCCGCATTTAAGAAGAAGTTCGGACCGCGCGGCGTGCTTCACTCCTACGCTGATGGAAAGATTGAAGACACCGGTCCGCTCACTCGTAAGCGCATGGAAACCGTGGACCAGGAGTTCCTGACGGCGGCAAAGGCTTTCATTCAGAAGAATGCTCAGTCCGGCACGCCGTTCTTCGTCTGGTTTAACTCAACCCGCATGCACGTCCACACGCATCTAAAACCATCTTCCGTTGGCAAAACGGACGCGGGCTTACAGGGAGACGGTATGGTCGAACACGACGGTATGGTAGGTGAGCTGTTGCAGTTGTTGGACGAGCTCAAGATCGCCGACAACACATTGGTTCTTTACACCACCGATAACGGCGCCATGAAAAGTCACTGGCCGGATGGCGGGGCTTCGCCCTTCAGAAGTGAAAAGGATACGAACTGGGAAGGCGCTTACCGCGTACCCGCTCTCATTCGATGGCCCGGCAAGATCAAACCCGGGACGAATTTCATGGGCCTATTTTCCGCGGAAGACTGGCTACCGACCTTGGTCGCGGCCGCAGGCGGCGACACCAACCTCCGGGAAAACGCGCGCAAAGGTGTACACGCCGGCAGCAAGACTTTTAAAGTGTGCATCGACGGCTATAACCAGTTACCATACTTGACTGGTCAGTCGCCGGAAAGCGCTCGCAATGAATTTTTTTATTTTGACGATGATGGCGCGCTGGTGGCATACCGCGACAAGCGCTACAAGTACACCTTCGACCGGCAGGATGCCAAGGGGATGGAGGTTTGGCGTAATCCTCTGACCAAGCTTCGGGCGCCAATTCTGGAGGATTTGAACTCAGATCCGTACGAATATGCCGTTGACTCTGCGGCAAGCTATGAGGACTGGGCGTCGGAGCATGCGTTCCTCGTGCTCCCGGCCGTCCAAAAAGTAGCGGCATATTTGCAATCGTACCGGGAGTTTCCGCCACGACAACGCCCAGCGAGTTTCTCGATTGATCAGGTTGTAGAGAAATTGGAATCATCGCTGAGTTCATCTCGGTAGGGCTAAGGGTAAAAAGAGGCCGGGCGCCGCGGCGACTTCGGAAAGGACCATGATGAGTGCGAACCCAGACGAAACCAACGTGCGCGTGAAACGCCCCTTTCTGAAAAGGCGTGGATTTCTACTCGTCGGCGCGATTCTCGTCGCGACGTCCATCCCGGCAGAATCACCCGCGCGAGAGCAGAACGCGGCGCGCGAAGGCAAGAAGCCTAACATTCTCTTCATGCTCGGCGACAACGTCGGCTATGGCGTGCTGTCTTCTTACAACGGCGGCATTCTCGACACACCCACGCCGCGCCTTGACAAACTTGCCGCCGAGGGCCTGCGGCTGACAAACTTCAACGTCGAAAATCAGTGCACGCCCAGCCGTGCCGCGCTTATGACTGGACGTCTGCCGATCCGGTCGGGCATCGGCAAGGCAATCGCGGCCGGCGCACCGGGCGGGCTGCATCCGTGGGAGATCGCGCTGGCGGAGATGCTGGGCGATGCCGGCTATCGCACGGCAATTTTTGGCAAATGGCATCTAGGGGCAGGAGAAGGACGGCTTCCGACCGATCAAGGCTTCGACGAGTGGTTCGGCTTCGAGACCACCGATATCATCTACTGGGCGGGAAAGCCGGGCATGCCTCTGAAAGACGTAGAGTACATTCGGGAAGCCAGGAAGGGCGAAAAGCCACGCAACGTGCGCGTGTATGACGAGGACATGCGCCGGCAGATCGACAGGATGTTGACCGATCGCGCGGTCGATTACATCGCGAAAAATGGGAAGGGTGACCGGCCATTCTTTCTCTACGTGCCGTTTGCCTTCGCCCACCATCCCGTGCTCGCTTATCCCGATTTCAAAGGTAGGTCCCCGGCCGGCGAGTTTGGCGACAGTTTACTCGAACAGGACCACAACGTCGGGCGCATTCTTGACGCCCTCACGGCTGCCGGTATTGCCGACAATACGGTGGTTGTTTGGGCAAGCGACAACGGCCCGTCGCCGCTCCCGACGATCACACCATGGTGGACGATTGGCGATGCGGGTCCATGGCGCGGTGAGATCGGCACAGTGTTGGAAGGAAACATCCGCACCCCCTGCATGATCCGCTGGCCCGGCAAGATACCTGGCGGACGAGTAAGCAACCAGATCGTCGCGATCGTTGATTTCTTCCCGACACTTGCCCGCATTGCGGGAGGCAAAGTCCCGGCCGACCGTCCGATCGACGGCGTGGACCAGCTCGATTTTTTCATGGGACACCAGGAGAAATCGAACCGTGAGTGTGTGCTGCTTTTTCTCGGTCAGAAGCTCATGGCCATCAAATGGCGGAATTACAAGGTTCACCTGGACGGCCTCGACCGCGTAGACGGAGTGATCGAAGACTGGTCCTTCCCGCGGGCCTTCAATCTCGCGTCCGACCCCAAGGAACGCTGGAACATCATTTGGCAGAACACGTGGATTGGCGATGAGGTCGGGCCTTTTATCGCCGCTTACCAGGCGAGCGTGAAGAAATACCCAAACTTAGCGGGGGGCCAGCCCAACGACAAGCCGCCGCACTACGGCGCGGAAAACCCCGCCGCAGAAACTGGCGCGGAAGGAGTGCAACACAAACTCGAGTCGATACGAGAGCACTGAGGCAGCGCGACACCTCTTGCAAAAACGTAGCAAGTGGCAGACGCTGGATGGGAAGACGTGAAACTATCAGTTAGGGCCGCAGACGACTCCCACGAATGCGGATCATTTACATTGTTTTCAATCGGCGTTCATCCGCGTCCATTTGCTGAGAGCTTTGTGGCGCCCATTAGATTGTCGCTGGAAGAATTAACATATGCGAAAAGGGTTTACCAGAAAACCGCAAGGCGACGAACCCGCGACGCAAACTAAAAACTACATAACACCGAGCGGCCTGCAGCGCCTCAAAGATGAGCACCGGTTTCTGGTCACTAGGGAACGCCCGGCCGTGACGGAGGTGGTGGCGTGGGCTGCGAGCAACGGCGATCGCAGTGAAAACGCCGACTATCAGTACGGCAAGCGGCGGCTGCGCCAGATCGATGGGCGTATTCGCTTTCTCACGAAGCGAATCGATGCGGCGGAAGTGGTGGACCCGGAAGCTCCGAGAGCGGGGCAGGCAGCGGCGAGAGCATTCTTCGGAGCGACCGTGCGTTACGCCAATGCCGCGGGAACAGAACGGGTGGTGAGCATTGTGGGCACCGACGAGGTCGATCTCAATCGCAATCACATCAGTTGGGTGTCGCCTCTGGGGCGCGCGTTGTTGAAGTCATCAGCGGGCGATCGCGTAATTCTCCAGGCTCCGGGCGGCACAGAATACCTGACCGTGCTGGAAGTGTGTTACGAGCGCATTTCGGTGGAACCGTTCCGTGAACCACTGGGTGCCGAGTCCTCTGCAAAGAAACTCCCCTCCGACGCCAATCCACCTGAAGCTAAGCGAAGCGGCACAGGAACATGCCAAGTCACGAGTAAGGATGAATCGTGAGCCGCAAGGGCTGTGTGTTTCGCTATTGTTCGAGCGCAGTCAGGATCGCCCGGGCAAACGGCCCAGTACCGAGAATCTACACATCGCGACTAGAACGAAGCCGCTGGCGCGGCGGACGCCCGAAGCGTGATCGCATTCGGAGCAAAGCGTCATCGGTGCCGTTGAGCTAGCTTCGGTCACAGAGAAAGGAGTCTCTGTGACGAAACTCATCCAGCGGATGCGCGAAGAACTC
>DASREJ010000075.1:0-13804 GCA_035652115.1 Bryobacteraceae bacterium | reverse complement strand
TTAAAATCGCGGCCCGGAAACTCGTTAAGCGTCAAAAACGCATTGACGCCCGGCTTCGCCGATTGGGAATAGGCTTCCGGCACATTAACATAAACGCGCAGCGTGTTAGTCGAGGCGAGATGGAATAACTCCTTGCCTGTTGTATTGGTGTCCGCATCGACCAGGGCGCCGACATCGACGTTGCGCGCGGTGATAACTCCGTCAAAGGGAGCGTAGACTTTTTCGTAGGCAACCATCTGCTGAAGCCGCGAAACATTTGCTTGTGCCGATTTTACAGTCGCAGCCTTAGCTGCTTGGTCCTGAACGGCGTTGTCTACATCTTGCTTGGACACTGAGTCGGTTTTGAATAGATTCGAGTAACGCTCAGCCGTAATTTCGGAAAGCTTCAAATTGGCTTGGTCGGTATTGAGCAGCTCTTTAGCTTGTTGTAACTGTTGATCTAACTCAGGCGACTCGATTTCCGCCAGCAATTGGCCCTGTTTAACGTGCGCACCGATATCGACTCGCCATACTTTCAAGTAGCCGCTCGCGCGCGCCCAAATCGGCGTATCGATAAACGGCTGCATGCTGCCCGGAAGAACAACTTCTTCCGCGCCCGAAGTTACTTGCGGATGTATGACGGCAACAGTTGGAACCGAATCGCGCAGTGTTTGATGTTCCAGGGCTGACTTGGCCTTGGCGCGCGCAACCAGTCCGCTTGAGATTGCGATGCTAAGCACCACTGTGGCCGCAACGACAAGAATCAGGAGACCACGCCAGGCTGTCACGGGCCTTTGCGGCGCCGGTTGCGCGGGCGCATTGTCTTTGACTTCAATTTGTTGTTCTTCAACGGTCATAAGAATACTCGTCTTTACGCATGAATCGGTTTGTCGGCGCGAGAAGATTCGAGTGAGAGCGTGTTCGAATCTCGTTTACTGTGCAGCAAGCTGAATACTGCCGGAACGAAAAATAAGGTTGCTATCGTGGCGCACAACAATCCGCCGATCACCGCGCGCCCTAGAGGCGCGTTCTGTTCTCCGCCCTCGCCTAGTCCCATGGCCATCGGGATCATGCCGATGATCATCGCGAGAGCTGTCATCAGCACCGGCCGAAAACGCGTGGACCCGGCCTCTAGCGCCGCTTCTATCGGACTTCCGTGTTCTTGGAGACGCCCTTTGGCGAAGCTGACAACCAAAATGCTGTTCGCGGTTGCTACGCCCATGCACATAATGGCGCCCATCAAGGCCGGCACGCTGATGGTTGTATCCGTCAGGAAAAGGAACACCACAATTCCGCCTAGCGCGGCTGGAAGAGAGGTGATGATGATAAATGGATCTAGCCAGGATTGAAAGTTGACGACGATCAGCAGGTAAACCAGAACAATCGCGCCCGCCAAGCCCGCAAGCAATCCGGCAAACGAATGATGCATGGTTTCGACTTGGCCGCGCAGAACTAAGTCGGAACCGCGAGCCAGGTATTTGCGGTTCGCGTCGATCACCTTGTTAATATCCGTACCTACACCGCCAAGATCGCGGCCTTGCACGGAACCGTAAATGTCCACTGTTCTGCGAATGTTGTAGTGAGTCACAACTCCGAGCTCGTTTTCGCGGCTAATATCCGCAACGTCGCTCAAGATTTCCGGCTGCTTCTGCATTGGACCGCTGATAGGAATATTGCGTAGGTCCTGAATCGATTGGATGCGGTACTGAGGCGTCTGCGCCACCAGGCTGTAGCTGACGCCGTTCACCGGATTAAGCCAGAATGTCGGCTGCGTCTGAAAACTTCCGCTAAGCGATGTCAGGAAGTTGTGTGCCAGGTCAACCTGCGTAAACCCACTTTCCGCCGCCTTTGTGCGGTCTACCTGCAGATGAAGTTTCGGCTCATCGAAAACCTGGTGAACATGCAGGTCAACGGCGCCAGGAATTCGTTGCAGTTGCGGCAGAATCCGGTCCGCGAACGCCCGGCTGGATTCAACACTGTTCCCCACGATTTGCAGATCGATAGGAGCGGGTAGCCCGAAGTTCAAAATTTGCGTGACGATGTCCGCCGGCAGGAAGTAGAAAGTCATCCCAGGAAACTGCTTCGGAAGATTGCGCCGCAACGCCGCCACATAATCATCAGTGGCGGAGTGCTTAGGCATCAAAGTTACAAGAATGTCGCCATCTGCCGAACCCACTTGGCCGGAATTACTGTACGAAAGATTCATCTGGCTGTAAGGCAATCCGATATTGTCCAGAACGGTTTCCAATTGGTTGGAGGGAATCGTGTTCCGAATGGCATTGTCCACTTGGTCGAACAGCCGCGCTGTCTCTTCGATTCGCGTGCCGGTCTTGGCGCGAACGTGGAGCTTGAACTGTCCGGTGTCAGTGTTCGGGAAAAAGTCCTGACCGAGAAAAGGAATTAATAACGCGGCGCAGGCGCACACCCCGACAAACAACGGCACGAAAACCTTACGGCGGTAAACGAGTGTTGTAAGTACCGCCTGATATTGCGTTCGAATCCGCTCGAATCCGCGCTCAAACCCGCGCTGAAAAAGCGTGAACGGATTACGTGACCTGGAATCATGTTGCTTTTGGCGAAGCAGATACATCGCAAGCGTCGGAACCAGCGTTCTGGACAGAACATACGAAGCGAGCATTGCGAAGACAACCGCTTCCGCCAATGGCACGAACAAGTATTTGGCAACGCCCGCCAAGAAAAACATCGGCAAGAAGACGATACAAATACAAAGCGTTGACACCAAAGCAGGCACTGAGATCTGCGCCGCGCCTTCCAAAATCGCCGTGTGGAGATCGTGCCCTTCTTCCAGGAATCGTTCTATGTTTTCGATCGTGACAGTGGCGTCATCAACCAAAATTCCGACCGCTAAAGCCAAACCGCCCAGGGTCATAATGTTGATGGTTTCGCCTAGCGCACTCAGAACAGTAACCGACGTCAAGATGGACAAGGGAATCGAGATCGCAATAATTAGCGTGCTACGCCAGCTTCCCAGGAAAATCAGGATCATCAGCCCTGTTAGACAAGCGGCGATCAGTGCTTCGCGGACGACACCGCTTATCGCCGCGCGCACGAAAATCGACTGATCGGCAAGAGGCTGAATTTTGAGTGCGGGCGGAAGTGTGGCGGCGACATGCGGCAAAAGATCCTTAATGCCCTGCACCACGTCGAGAGTTGAAGCGCTTCCGGCTTTCAACACGGAAACCAGGACGCCGCGCTGGCCGTCGCGCCGGATGATATTGGTTTGCGGGCTGTAGCCGTTGCGCACATTAGCCACATCACGAACGTAGATGGCCGAATTGTTCACCACCTTAACGGGAAACTCGTTGATCTCAGCAATGCGCTTCGGGCTGTAGTTCATGTCGACGTCATACTCGAACTGCCCGATTTTTGCGGTACCGGAGGGCAATAAAAGATTCTGATTACTGACGGCCTGCACGACATCGAACGGTGAAAGTTGCTTGGACTGCAGTTCCGCCGGGTTGAGATCAATCATGATCTGCCGCTGTTTACCGCCATACGGATACGGCACCACCGCGCCCGCAACCGTCACCAACTGGGGCCGCAGGAAATTCATCGCAATATCATTGAGATCCGCTTCCTGCAGTCCTTTCCCGGATAACGCCAGTTGCAGAATGGGAACGCTCGATGCGCTGTAGCTCAGCACAATCGGCGGAGTGATGCCGGCGGGCATCTGTTTGACAATCGTCTGCGACACCGCGGTTACTTGCGCCACTCCGGTCGTCACATTTGCGTACGGTTGAAGAAAAACTTTGATTACGGCGGTGCCATTGAGCGTTGTGGACTCAATATGTTCGATGTCATTAACCGTCGTGGTTAAAACGCGCTCGTAAACGGAAGTGATTCGCCCTTCAAATTCCTGCGGGTTCAGACCGGAGTAGGTCCAGATGATCGAAATCACCGGGATGTTGATGTTGGGAAAAATATCGGTAGGAGTGCGAAGAATTACAATTGGGCTAACTAGAAGGATCAGCAGGGCAAGAACAATAAAGGTGTACGGGCGGGAGAGGGCAACTCTGACGATCCACATCCTACAGCTTCGATAATTTACGATACTACAAAGTTTCGAAAATATGCATCCCGGAGTGTTTGCGCGAATCCTATAACTAACTGATGAGCACAACAATCAAGCCGGAGGACACGCACCGCGCACGCGGCCGGCCCCGTTGCGAAGATTCGCGCTCACGTATTTTGGAAGCCGGACTGGAGCTATTGGAAGAGTTTTCCTTCGCCGAGATTACCGCCGACGCCATCGCCGAGCGGGCCGGGGCCAGCAAAGCAACCATATATAGGTGGTGGCCTAATAAAGATGCCGTATTGGTGGAAGCTCTACGAGAGGCGGTTGCGCAAGAGTTGCCTTTTCCTGACACCGGCGATCTGCGCGAAGATCTACGGCTTCAATTGCAGAATTTCATCAAGTTGCTGACGGGCCGCCGGGCGCGAGTCTTTACGGCATTCATCGCTGCTGCTCAAAGCGATCCCGAAGTAGCTGAGACGTTTCAGCGTGTCTGGCGTGAGCCGCGACGCGCTGCCGCGAAAGCGGGACTCGAGCGGCACAGAGGAAAGCAAATGCGCCAGAATGCCGATCTCGAAATGGTCCTCGATGCGTTATATGGACCGCTCTATTATCGTGTGCTCACCGGCCGCGGAAAATTCAGTGAAGACTATGCTGATGCCCTGACAGAAATTGTCCTGAAGGGCATCGTCAACCCTCACCAAGGCCGGACGTTGTAGTCTTCGCCGATTGGTTGTCCCGGTGGAGCCTCCGCCAGTTTCGGAAGCGAAAGCTCCTTCGGGTTTCGTTCAAATTTGCCAATCAATTCGAGAGCGAAGGCGTCAGTGGTCGAAGATTTAAGACGCTCAACAGCAGCGATCGCAATGCTCCGAACCTGAGGCGGCGCGGACTCGTCGGCAGCTAAACCAACAAGACGCGTCAGCACCACATAGTTCACCGTTCTTGCCACTTGAGCTTCTAAGCCGGTTCGCGCTCTTCCGTGCCACGTGGCACCGACCAGCGTTTGAATCACTTCATCCAGGCCGGGACTAGCTGCATTTTCAGCATGATATTGAACCAGCCGCGCGGCGCGTTGCGGATTCAAGATAAGACTCACCGTTAAATCGGCGCCTGCTTCTGCACCAGCCAGCGGATCAAAGGTCAACCCGGTCTGTGCAGGAAACGTCTCATGTGTGCGAGGATACCCAGGCGGCCGCGGCGGAATCAATTTTAGAATTGATGCGGGAATCGTCAAAGTCGCGGGATCGATGGTTTCGAGAAGCGCTTTCAACGCTCGCCTTTGTTCGGCCGGAGCGACAATCTGTGTCGTGAGCTGGCCATCTCCGCGTACCGCATACGTGTAGTCGAGGCCGCCGAGGCTCTTGCTGGCAGCTTCCGTCTGATAACGGTGCAGAAAATAGAGCGGCACCAATACTTCATCCAACGTTGCCATGGGAGCGCCAACTTGAATGTTGTTCTCGCCGAAACGTGAAAGTGCGATGGAGCGAATCTTCAGAAGGCGAGTGAGTTCGTCAACGGCGTTGCCGCCGTTATCCCAAAGATGCGACTTCGGATGTGCGCTGCCCGGAGGACGGCTGTCCGCGTCGGTGATGAACGTGAGGCCGCGGTGCGCCGCGTCCATCAGAATCTTGTCCAGCGCTTGCTTCTCGTCGGCGCCTGATGCAAATTGTGAGTAGCCCCAGGTAATCGCGACCTTGTCCCATTCACCGATGCTTGTCGTGTAGGCATTCGACAAGTCAAAAGTATTGTCCGGACGCAACTCGATCCAAGGTCCGGGATAATCCATCACTGAGGCACGGTTCGCAGTGCTCGCAATATAGTTGTGCTCTAGCCCAAGCGTGTGGCCGACTTCATGAGCAGCCAACTGTCGCAGGCGCATGTAAACGGCGTCGGTCAGTGCCTTGGTTGAATCCTGGCCTGGCACATGAGGAGCGAGCAGACCTTCAAAGATGAGATAATCCTGATGTTCACGCAGCGATCCGAGCGAAACCGCGCCTTTGATGATTTCGCCTGTGCGCGGATCGACAAGAGAGTTTCCATAGGACCAACCGCGCGTCGAGCGATGCACCCACTGAATGATGTGGTAGCGGACATCCATCGGATCGGCATCGGGCGGCAGTACTTTGACTTGAAACGCATTTCGAAAACCAGCGGCCTCAAACGCAGCGCTCCACCAGCTTGTACCTTCAATCAGCGCTGCCCGGATATCGGCGGGCGCGCCGGGATCGACATAATAAACAATCGGTTCTACGGGGTCGCTGATTGGTGCATTCGGATCTTTCTTTTCCAGGCGATGTCGGGCGATATAGCGGGTCATGACAGGCCGATCGATGGGCGCTGAAAAGTCCATAAATTCGGTGGAGAAGTAACCCGCCCGAGGATCTTGCAGGCGCGGCTTGTAACCAGGCTCTGGAAGAGCGACAAACGACTGGTGTTCGCGAACCGTGATGGCGTCAGGCGATGGAGTGACTTCACGAACCAGATTACCGGCCGGTTCGCCTGTAAAAGTCATCGTCGTCTCCACTTCGGTGTTACGTGGGAAAGCCTTGGTGTAAGGAAGGTAAAAGGCGGACCGCGTGGGATCGACGCGATACTGCCCTTGATGCTGACGCTGGAGGCGTTCCGCCACGTGCGCGGCGTCGCGAAGGAAGAAATTGGTTGCATCAACCAGAACACGGCCCCCCTCTTCAGAAGCCACTTCAAAACCCCATAGAGTGGAGCGGGCAAATGAATCAGCCGTGGCGCGCTTTTCGGCTGGATTATTCCCCGTTGCGCGAAAGCGATAGTTCGATTCAATCAGCAAAATGCGCGGCCCTGAGCGCTCAAATTGCACGACAACAGGCTCGCTCATATTGCCTCGATCGAGACCCAAATCATTGGAACCGACGCCTGCCGACAGCGCGGTTATATAAAGAAATTCCTGATCGAACCGGCTGATTTCGAGCCACATTTTTCCCGTGTGCTCGTCCCAATAGAGAGGCACGAAACCGTCGATTTTCCGGAGATTGGCAGTTCGAGCCGCGAAGGTCTGCGGCTCCGCATTCGCGGCGCGCTGTCCGGCAAACACGATACTGGAACACAGAAAGAAAGCGAGACAAATCCTTTTATTCACAGGATTGTCATTGTCGCAGTTTTGCCTTTGACCTTCCAGCCAATTTCGTTTGTCGGTAGACTATGGGTGTTCTTTTTGTGCCCCGGACGTAATAGAATTCAGGAGTTATTTGCTCGAGCGACGCTACATATTAATCGTCGAAGACAATCCCGGCGACGTTCGCCTGATGCGCGAGGCGTTACGTGACATGCAGCCGCCGGTGAGTATTGCGGTTGCCGAAGATGGCGAGGAGGCTCTTCAGTACCTCCGGAAGAAAGGGCCGCACGCTCAAGCGCCTACACCGGGTTTGGTTTTCTTGGATTACAACTTGCCGAAATCCGACTCGCGCGAGTTGCTGCGTGAAATAAAGGCGGACGAACGGCTACGACTGGTTCCGGTCGCGGTCTTAACTACTTCCGACGCCGACAAGGACGTCCGCGATGCTTATGAACTTTCAGCCAATTGTTATCTGCGCAAACCCGTGGACCTGGATAGCTTCTTCAATACCATCCGCTCCGCCGCGCGGTTTTGGCTGGAAGTTGCCTATAGGCCGCCGGAATTTTGAGGTGGACGCGCCATAACAGCCTGATTTGTTATGATTTCTGCGCATGGCAACGTACTCCATCGGAGTGGACCTCGGGGGAACGAACCTTCGTGTAGCCGCCATTAGCGCCCAAGGCAGGGTTCTCGACAAGGTCTCGATTCCCGCTATTTATAAGGCAGGTCCGGAACACGTCGTTTCAGACATTGTCACCATCATCAACACCATTCGCTCGCGCATAGGTGTGTCGAATCTTCAGGGGGTCGGCATTGGCGTTCCCGGATTTATTGATATGGAAAAGGGCGTTGTGGTGGGCTCTGCCAACCTGCCGGGCTTTCAAGGCTTCCCTGTCCGCGATGCAATTCAGCGCATACTAGGCACGACGATTGTGCTTGAAAACGACGCAAACGCCGCAGCGTTAGGCGAGATGTGGATCGGAGCCGGTCAAGACGTTAAGGATTTGATTTTGATTACTCTTGGGACTGGCATCGGAGGCGGCATCGTCATCGACGGCCGGGTGATGCGTGGATTCCTGGGGATGGCGGGGGAAATCGGCCACATGACGGTATACGCGGACGGCAATCCCTGCGGCTGTGGCAATTGCGGGTGCCTGGAGAAACATGCGTCGGCGACGGCCATCGCTGCTATGGGACGCATGATGCACTTCGGAGACGACATCACGGCGGAAGGCGTGTTCGAACTTGCGTTAGAAGGTAATGAACGCGCCAAACTTATCTTTCGCTCGATGGGACGCGCGTTAGGCGTGGCGTTGGCGAATCTGATCAATCTCTTCAACTTTCCTCTTTACCTGTTGAGCGGCGGCCCGCTTCCGGCTTGGGATCTGTTCGCACCCACCATGTTCGAGGAAATCAAGACCCGCTCGTTTACCTTCAGCCGCAACGGCACTCGTATCGAGAAGGCTATCCTGGGCGGAGATGCCGGTCTATATGGAGCAGCCTACCTCCCTTTTCAGACCAGCGGACAACTTGAAATCGCCGCAGTTGCCCGCTGAACTCGTCGTTCTTAGTTGACCGAATGTATTGGCTTGGGCTGGATGTCGGCACCGGAGGATCCCGCGCCTTATTAGTAGATGCGGACGGCCGCGTCCGTTTTTCATTCGTTGCGCCGCACCAGGACATGCGGATGGAGCGGCCGCTTTGGGCGGAGCAAGAGCCCGAAGATTGGTGGCGCGCGTCGAAAGCTGCCATCTCTGGAGTCCTGAAAACGGCGCACGTCGATGGCGGCGCCATTCGCGGCGTGGGATTGTCAGGCCAGATGCACGGACTCGTGCTGTTGGATGAATCGCGAGAAGTGATTCGTCCGGCGCTGATCTGGTGCGATCAGCGCAGCCAGGCGCAAGTTGATTTCATCAACGAAAAGCTAGGCGCTCAAAATGTCGTGCGGTGGACAGCGAATCCGGTTCTGACAGGCTTCACCTTACCCAAACTTTTATGGGTGCGCGATAACGAGCCGCGATCTTTTCAAAGAATTCGACACTTCCTGCTGCCGAAGGATTTCCTGCGCTTCCAATTGACTGGCGAGCTGGCAACCGACGTTTCCGACGCAAGCGGCACGTCGATGCTGGACGTCGTAAAGCGAGCATGGTCTAAAGAGGTAATGAACGGCCTCGGCCTCGACCCAGCCATTCTGCCGAGGGTTTATGAATCGCAAGAAGTGACCGGTCACATTTCAAATGCAGCCGCCGAAGCGACAGGACTTAAGCCAGGAATACCCGTCATCGCTGGGGCCGGTGATCAGGCGGCGAGCGCAATCGGAAACGGCATTGTGCAGACCGGCACAGTTTCATGCACTATCGGCACGTCGGGAGTGGTGTTCGCATTTCTGAAAGAACCGGCTTACGATCCTAAAGGCCGCGTCCATACTTTTTGTCATGCCATCCCGGGCGCGTGGCATGTCATGGGAGTAACGCAGGGCGCCGGTTTGAGCCTGCAGTGGTTTCGCAATCAACTCGCTTCGAACGCGGCCTATGATGATCTAACTCGCGAGGCAGAAACGTCGCCGCGCGGCGCGGACGGTTTGTTTTGGCTGCCGTATTTAATGGGCGAGCGGACGCCGCACCTGGACGCGAATGCGCGGGCAGCTTGGATAGGATTGACGGCCAAACATCGGCGGGCGGATCTGATCCGCTCGGTATTGGAGGGTGTGTGCTTTAGCCAAAACGACGGGCTGGAGATCATTCGCCAACTCGGCGCGGCGCCGGCTGTTGTGAGACTCTCTGGCGGCGGGGCAAAAAGTGCGTTCTGGCACCAACTATTTGCCGACGTTTTTAACATTCCCGTGGCTATTCTGGAAAGCCAGGAAGGTTCGGCTTATGGCGCGGCGTTATTGGCTTTGGTGGGAACCGGAGAGTATTCGAGCGCGGCCGAAGTCTGCGCCAAAGCGGTGAAGGAAATCACGATCAAGCAGCCGCAGCCAGAAGCCGCTCAGTTTTATCGCAAGACTTACAACATTTACACCTCAATCTATCCCGCATTGAAATCGAGCTTTCAAACCATCGGCGCTCTGGATGCTTGAGGAGAGGCACAAATATTGTGATGTTTCGCTTCCCGTACCGATAGATCGCAGCTTCACCTACGAGCTTCCACTCACGTTGCAGCATCGTGCTCAGGTTGGAGCGCGTGTCTGGGTTCCTTTCGGGACACGGCGGCTTACCGGGGTAGTGCTTCGCACTCACGACAATCCTCCAGAACAGGATGCACGAGAGATCCTAAGCCTGATCGACGAAGAACCGGTTCTCGATGCCGAACTGTTGAAGCTCGCTCGCTGGATCGCCGAATACTATTGCGCCCCGTTGGGCGAAGTGCTCAGAGGGATGCTGCCGCTGAGCGGCGAGATGCGGCGAGCCACACACTACTCGCTGACAGTGATGGGTCGAGATCTGGCGCGGCAACTCAGCGTGATGCCCGTGAAAGATGCGGTAACCAGCGTTTTGACGTTACTGGAAGAACGTCCCCGTTCGGCTGAATACCTTTCGACGAAAGTTACCGGCGCAAGAGGCATCCTGCGGAATCTGGTGAAACGTGGTTGGGTATTGGCGGAAGCGCAACAGCAGGAGCGTGACCCTTTACGAGCTTCAGCAGAGCGTCTGCAAGTGGAATTTGTCCGCCGAGCTAGTGTCGAAATAAAGCTAAAGAAAAGTGAGCGAGAGCTTCTTGCATTTTTAGAATTGCACCCAGGGCAACACAAACTTTCTGAACTCGCGGAGAAGCTGAAGAAGGCAAGCGAGGATGCTCGATCGTTGGCTCGGCGCGAGTTGGTTCGTTTGGAAGTGGAAGGTCTTGCCGTTCCCGCGGGTTTCGAACGCCCCGTACCTGTCCTTAACCCATATCAGCAGAAGGCATTTGACGCAATCAGAATCGCTATCGAAGCGAATGCGTTCCAGACATTTTTGCTGCAAGGCGTAACGGGTTCGGGTAAGACCGAGGTGTATTTGCGGGCCATCGAGGCGGCGCTGACGTCAGGTAAGAATGCCCTGCTGCTGGTTCCGGAAATCGCACTGACTCCCGCGGTTGCCGGGCAATTCTTTCATCGTTTTGGAAAGCAAGTAGCGATTCTACACTCCGCATTTGGCGACGCCGAACGCGCGGAACAATGGCGTCGAATTCGAAATGGCCAAGCTCGCGTAGTGGTGGGAACCAGATCGGGGGTATTTGCTCCCGTTCAAAATTTAGGATTGGTCATTGTCGATGAAGAGCACGATGGGAGTTACAAGCAGCAGGAGACACCTCGATATCACGGCCGTGACGTCGCTCTGATTCGTGCCAAAGAAGCGAATGCCGTCGCCGTGCTCGGATCGGCGACACCGAGCGTTGAAACGCGGTTCAATAGCGAAACTGGTAAATACAGCCTACTTCGATTGCCAGAACGAATCGCGCAGCGGCCCATGCCGGAAGTACAGATCGTCGACATGCGGTCGGAATTTCTGGAAACCAAGAAGCAGGCCACGTTTTCGCGCAAGCTGCTGGAAGAAATGCGGCAACGCCTGGAGCAGGGCGAGCAGACCATGTTGTTGCTCAATCGCCGTGGCTTTTCAAGTTTCATGGTGTGCCGCGCGTGCGGCGAACGATTACAATGCGAAAATTGCTCCGTTGTTCTGACGCATCATCGCCGCGATCGCCGGATGCTGTGCCACTACTGTGGCTATGTTGAGAAAGTACCAGCAGAATGCCCGAAATGCGGAAGTGACTATATTCAGTTTTTAGGTACCGGCTCCGAACGCGTTGAAGATGAGTTGCATCAGCATTTACCAACCGCGCGGATTGCACGGCTCGACCGTGACACTGCCGCCGGAAAAGGCGCCTTCGAACAGATCCTGCAGGGCTTTCGGAACGGCGACATAGACATTTTGGTGGGCACGCAGATGATTGCGAAAGGGCACGATATTCCCAACGTGACGTTGGTAGGTGTGGTGCTTGCTGATATTGGGCTCAGCATGCCCGATTTCCGTGCCGCCGAACGCAACTTTCAGCTTTTGACGCAAGCTGCTGGACGTGCCGGACGCGGTGATATGCCTGGTCGCGTGATTGTTCAGACGCTGAACCCGGATCATTATGCAGTGCGATTCGCCGCCCAACAGGATTATGAGGACTTCTATAAAAAGGAGATCGAGTTTCGGAAATGGCTGAGGTATCCGCCATTCGCCGCGCTCGCGAACGTGCTTGTGCGGGCAGAGAAACAAGAGGAAGCGCTGCGACTCGCGACGCAACTCGGTCGAGTATTGATGCCCCCTCCCGAAGGCATGCGCATTATGGGACCGGCTGAGGCTTCTGTACTACGGCTGAAAAATGAGTTTCGCTATCAGATCCTGCTGAAGTGCGCAAAGCGCAGCACGCTCCGGCAGGTTTTGAATAGTTTGCGAGAGTTCGCCGAACGCGAAAAGTGGGCCGCAACTGCTCTAGTGATTGACGTAGACCCCATCAGCATCATGTGAAACGGATGTTAAACTCATTTCAGTACGGCGGCTGTAGCTCAGTTGGTAGTAGCGCCAGATTGTGGTTCTGGATGTCGTGGGTTCGAATCCCACCAGCCGCCCCAATGAGGCTCTGTCCATTCCGGGTTCTACGCACTTAATGGGCTCTACGCCGATTACCGGGGGCACTCGGTAGTGGAAGCCAACTAAGAACACAGTACCTTAACCCTGAGCCGATAATTATTGAGATTGCGGAAGCCGTAGGCTTGGCGCGAGAGCACTTCCATTTTGTTGTGGAAGCCTTCCGTAATGCCGTTGCTGCGGCTGAAGCGCCACATAGTGGCGATCTCTTCTCTCCAGGCATGCAGAGTATCGCCGAGCGCCACCAGGGGCGCGAAGCTGCAACCACGCAGGGCCGCGATATGACGTGGAAGCGATCGGCCACAATGCGCGCCTGCGGGAAGTATTGGTGCACTGTCGCGCCGATAACCGAAAGCGCCGGGCGCAAACTGGGATTTGGGAGACAAGATGTACAAGAACTTTCTCGCGGAACTCGCCAGAGAGACTACGCTGCGGGGCTTACTTCTTTTTACTCTGAGCGCCCTCATCGTTTTCGCCCAGGACGGTGCCGCAATATATAAGGCGCGCTGTGCCGGATGTCACGATACCCCAACCGGACGCGTACCGCCATTGAGTGCGCTACAGACCATGACTCCCGCAACGATTCTGCAATCGCTTGAGAGCGGCCCCATGAAAACTCAGGCGGCCGGGCTGACAAACGGCGAGTTGTACGCCGTAGTAACGTATCTCGCCACGCCGATTCCGAAATCCGCAGCAGCGCTTCCAGCGTCCGCATTCTGTAGCGCCGATCGCGAAGCCACCCAAAGACGGTCAGGCCACTCGGCATGGAATGGCTGGGGGGCGAATATTGCAAACACGCGCTTTCAGAGCGCGGCAGCGGCGGGAGTGACGGCCAGCGACGTACCGGCGCTCAAGCTTAAATGGGCCTTCGCATTGGGTGATGGAACCACAGTCCGGTCACAACCAGGTGTTGGCGATGGACATGTTTTCGTCGCCAATCTTCAGCATGAAGTTTACTCGCTCGACGCGCGTACAGGATGTATCCAATGGACCTTCGAGGCGGATACGCAGGTACACAGCGCCATCGCCTTCGAAACGGTTAACGGCTCAACCAAAGAACCGAGAATTTACTTTGGGGATCGGAAGGCT
>DASREJ010000074.1:0-5445 GCA_035652115.1 Bryobacteraceae bacterium | reverse complement strand
CCCACCACGACGGCCGCATGCCATGGGATTGCGAACAGCACGCGGCGATCTGACGTTCGCGGAATCATCATTGCCGAATCCGATGGTAAAAACTGGCGATCCAGAACAAAGTGCGTGCCTTGGCTTGCCGTAACCACCGGCGATGCGCCGGGCTCATCCATCTGGCGCACGCGATCCGCGAAAATGCCTGTCGCGTTAATCACGGCACGCGCCGCCACCTCGATGACTGTGCCGGTTTCCAAATCAGATGCTTTTACGCCGCGCACGTTGTCCTCTGTCTTCAGCAGCGCGGTAACCGGCGAGTAATTGAGGGCCGTGCCGCCGAGATCATCGAATGTTCGCAAGAGCGTAATCGCCAGCCTCGCATCGTCGAATTGGCCGTCATAGTACACGATGCCGCCCTTCAGTCCTTCGCGCCGCACGGTAGGTAAGGCGTTCACTACGGCCGCGGCAGACACGATACGCGAACGGCCCATGCTTTCCCGGCCGGCGAGCAAATCGTAGACCGTCAATCCAATTCCGTAAAAAGGAATTTCCCATCGCTCATACGCCGGAATGACAAATGGCAATCGGTGCACAAGGTGAGGAGCATTTCGGAGCAAGCGCCCGCGTTCGCGCAGCGCTTCCAAAACCAGCTTGACATTGCCTTGTTGCAGATAACGCACGCCGCCGTGAACCAGTTTGGTGCTCCGGCTGGAGGTTCCTTTTGCGAAATCATGCGCTTCCAGCAGCAGCGTCTTATACCCACGTGACGATGCATCGACGGCCGCGCCAAGACCAGTGGCGCCGCCGCCAATTATCACCACGTCCCACTCTTTGGTTGAGGAGATTTCTCGCAGCACGTCCTCGCGGCGCAGGCTCAAATAAATGTCCTCAATCGCGTTCCCAATCCGTCGCTCGTTGCAGAGCGCGCGTCCATTTGACGTGTCTGCGTGCCCGCTCTTCGGCTCCAATTTTGGGCGTGAACTGCCGGTCTACCTGCCACTGTTTGCCAATTGTTTCTTGGTCGGGCCAGTACCCGACTGCCAGTCCAGCCAAGTAGGTTGCACCCAGCACGGTGGTCTCAGCATTGGCCGGCCGGGTCACCGGAACTCCAAGCAAATCCGCTTGCATTTGCATCAGCAGGTTATTACGTGCTGCGCCCCCATCCACGCGCAACTCGTGAACAGGCACGCCAGAATCGGTCTCCATTGCACGCAACACATCAGCCACCTGAAATGCAATCCCTTCCAATGCCGCGCGCGCAATATGCGCACGGCTGCTCCCACGAGTCAGGCCCACAATAGCGCCCCGCGCATAAGGGTCCCAATGCGGCGCACCGAGACCTGAAAAGGCCGGAACCACGTATACCCCGTCTGTATCCGGGACGCTTGCGGCCAGCGCTTCAACTTCCTCCGCGCTGCGGATAATTTGCAACTCGTCTCGCAGCCATTGAACTACCGCGCCTGCTATGAAGATGCTTCCCTCAAGCGCATACCACGTGCGGCCACTTGTTCGCCATGCGATGGTACTCAGCAGCTTGTTGCGTGAAACAACGGGCTGTTCACCGGTGTTCAGCAGCATAAAGCTTCCGGTACCGTAGGTGCATTTCACCATTCCCGGCCGCGTACACATTTGACCGAACAGCGCCGCTTGTTGGTCGCCCGCAATTCCGGCAATCGGAATACCCTTCAATACTCCGGCCGTGAACGCGCAGATCTTGCTCGATCCGGTCACCTCCGGAAGCATCTTACGCGGTATTTCGAGCAAGGCCAAGAGTTCGTCATCCCAATCCTGTTTGTAAATATCGAACAACATGGTGCGCGAAGCATTAGTGACGTCTGTTACGTGCGCCGCGCCGCCGGTCAATTTCCAGATCAGCCAACTGTCAATGGTTCCAAAACAGAGTTCGCCGCGTTGCGCCCGCTCGCGCGCGCCCGGAACGTTATCCAGAATCCAACGCGCCTTGGTTCCCGAAAAATAGGAATCGATCACCAAGCCGGTTTTCTGTTGAATCAACCGCTCATGCCCGCGTTCGCGGAGTTGATCGCAAAAGCCCGCTGTGCGGCGATCCTGCCAGACAATGGCGTTGTAAACCGGCTCGCCTGTTTTCCGATCCCAAACGACTGTCGTTTCGCGTTGATTGGTAATTCCAATCGCCGCCACTGACTCCGCGGTCGCGCTCGCCTGCGCCAGCGCTTCCATGGCGACACCAAATTGCGACGACCAGATTTCTATCGGGTCGTGCTCCACCCATCCTGGTTTAGGAAAGATCTGCCGGAAGGCGGTCTGCGCCAGTCCATGGACGTGGCCGTCTTGGTCGAGCAGCACGGCACGTGAGCTCGTGGTGCCCTGATCGAGTGCAAGGATGTAGCTCATCGATACCAAACGAGCGTATCAAGTAGACGGCTGGCCCTTTCAAATCTTGTTGGCCGTCATATCATTTCTGTAGCCGATGAAACATACACGCCGCGAAGTTTTGAAAAGAGCCGCGCTTGCCCCTGCTTTTTTGAATGTATGCCGAACCCCTGCAGCATCGCCGCAATCCACCGGGCGTCGCATTGCTCCCGGCCCTTTTCAGCCGACTTGGGAATCACTCAAGCAATACAAAGTGCCCGATTGGTTTCGAGACGCGAAATTCGGCATGTGGGCTCACTGGTCGGCGCAATGTGTACCCGAAGCCGGTGACTGGTACGCGCGCAACATGTACATGCAGGGCTCACGGCAATACAAGCATCACCTGGAGCACTATGGGCATCCATCCCAAACCGGCTTCATGGACATCGATCATCTTTGGAAGGCGGAACGATGGCAGCCTGAAGCGCTCATGGATCTTTATGTGAAGGCAGGCGCGAAATATTTCATGGCCCTCGCCGTCCACCACGATAATTTCGATTGTTGGGCGTCATCGCACCATGCCTGGAACGCTATGCGTGTCGGTCCGCACAAAGATATTGTCGGAACCTGGGCCAAAATTGCGCGCGACCGAGGGCTTCGCTTCGCGGTGAGCAACCACTCTTCGCACGCTTGGCATTGGTTTCAGACAGCCTACGGTTACGATGCCGAAGGCCCACTCGCCGGCGTGCGATATGACGCCTACCGCCTTCACGAAGAAGACGGAAAAGGCAAGTGGTGGGATAGTTTTGATCCGCAGGAATTGTACACAGGGCGCAATCTGGTTATTCCGGACGGAATCAAAACCATCAAAGAGCAAAACGATTGGCATAAAGCACACGACGGAAAGTGGCACGAAGAACCGCCGCCCAATAATCCAGAGTTTGTAAATACCTGGTTTCTTCGCTGTCAGGATTTAGTGGACCGGTATCAGCCGGATCTACTTTACTTCGACGATAATGAACTGCCGCTTGGTCAGGCCGGGCTGGATATTGCCGCGCATTACTACAACAGCAGCCTAAAAAAACATGGCAAGCTAGAGTGCGTCCTAACCACAAAAAACTTGACTCCGGATCATGCCGGCGCCACGGTGCTGGATATTGAGCGCGGCCGCGCCAACAAGATACTCGACATGCCCTGGCAGACGGATACGTGCATTGGCGACTGGCATTACGACCGGGCTATATTCGAACAGCATCGATATAAAACGGCACGCAACGTCATTCATACGTTGGTAGATATCGTCAGCAAAAACGGAAATCTGATGCTAAATATACCCGTTCGCGGCGACGGCACGATTGACGAAGACGAACAGAAGTTCATCAGCGATCTGACATCGTGGATGAACGTCAACTCGGAAGGAATTTACGCGACCAGGCCATTTCAAGTGTTCGGCGAAGGCGCGCCAGACGTGGAGAGTTCCGCGAATTTTAACGAATCAAAAGCACGTCCGTACGATGCGCGGGACATTCGCTTCGTCACCAAGGGAAACATATTGTACGCAACCGCGCTCGGCTGGCCGGATTCCGGCAAGCTGGTAATTAAGACGTTAGGCCAAGCTAGCTATGATCACCCGATTCATCGAATCGAATTACTTGGCGCGAAAGGACAGTTACGCTTCACTCGCGACCAGACCGGTCTGGTTATTTCCTTACCCGCCGAGAAGCCAAACGACTACGCTTACAGCTTTAGAATCGTTTAGTGGCTGTTACGCCGCTATTTTTTTGTTTTGCGGCGATAGAGAACGTTCCATTTTTTCGGCGGCGACGACGGCGCGAATCATCGCGTCTGCTTCTTCACGCTCCAAACGCTTTTTCGCGATTGCGATCTTCAGCGAGTGCTGTTCTTGCTTGCGATTTTCGTCCGATTCGCGGCGCGTTTCCGCGGCTTGCAAGCGTGCTTCTTTCGCTTCGCGAGCTTGCTGCGAAACGAAGCCAATCTGCTCCTTGCGCTTTTCGGCTCTGAGAGTTAGCAGGTCCTTGAGCGCGCGCTGAAAGAGCCGTTCGAAGTGGGCTTGATAGCGCACGTAGACGCTGGCGCGCTGGAGTGTGTCGTCGTCGAATGGTGTGTCTTTCATTTCGACGGTGTGCAGACTTTGAGCGCGCTGGCTCAACCAGTAGTGCTGAGCCATCTTTTCGACCAGGATCTTTTCAGTAAGGGTGGTGGGCTGATGTTCTTCCAAGAGAGCTTGTTGGAGATCATCGAAATCTTCCGCGCTCTCCCATTCGAGCAGAGCGAAGATGTGACCAGTGAGGCCATGACGGAATGCGTTCTTACTGGATGCTTCTTTTCCCGCGGTACTCGTCGGACCGGTGGAGTGCTGGGAATTTTCGCGATTCGCCGCGACTTGCGCTTGGGTGGACATTTTTCTAAATGAACCTTTCGGGAAATAAAAACGCCGGAAGGATTGAGACAAACCCAACCGGCGTTTTGTTTTTAAGGAGCCTAATACCAGTGTCCCATGGCGGACCAAGCGAAAAGCTGTAAGTTACTGATATGAAGGGAAAAGAGAGTTGTGACTACGGTTTTGGACGACGCCTAATCCGCTACTTTGTTCGACACTGAGCATCGGATTGGCGCAGGCAGGCGGTCGAGTTTTCATTTGCTGCTTTGGGCGATGGCTGGTCGGGGGGAGCGTCCTCTTTTTCGGCGGTGTGGAGGGCGTTTCGCAGATCATCAATGGATCGGACCGCGATTCGGCGGCCGTTCAGGAAAACGGATGGCGTGCTTCGGATTCCCAAGTCGATGGCGAGTTGTTCGTCCTGATGCAAATGATCCTCAAATGAGCGATGGCTCAGACAAGCTGACAACGCAGTCGTATCTATGGATGCTTCCTGAGAGAGGAAGTCGATGGCTTTATCGCGGAGCGTTTCTTTCGACAGTTCCTGCTGGTGGGCGAAGAGAAAATCGTGAAGCTTCCAAAAGGCGCTCTTGTCCTGGAGCGCGACGCAGGTAGTTAAGGCTGCGGCATCGCGAGCCCAGGGGTGCATGCTCAGCGGCAGTTGGCGGTAGATGATTTGCAGTTTGGCGCGGTCGTCGGGGGTAAGCTGCTGCATGGTCTCCGCGAACTGT
>DASREJ010000073.1:0-2949 GCA_035652115.1 Bryobacteraceae bacterium | reverse complement strand
CTCGCGTGCTTCATCGGCGAACTTCCCCCAGTTCGGTACCTTCGCCAGCGCAAACTGCCTCGTTCGAGGATGAATTACGTACCGGCCGTCACCCGCGTGGTTCAGCAGTCGAAACCGCAATACCTCATTGAGCGCGCCTTCGAATTCGTCCCGCTTCAGCCCCGTTGAGGTTTCTATAGCATCGCGGCGAATCGATCCTGCGCCCGGAAACAGCGCTGTCACAATCAGCAGCTGCTCTGCCGCAAACGGCAGCATTCCCCATGACCACTCAAACAACTGCTGAAACATCCTATCCACATTGTTCTTCTGCTGATCTAGCTTTGCGATCACATCATCGAAGCGAAAACGATCACTCTGGAGTACGCCCAAGGCGAGCCGCATGGCCTGTGGATTCCCACACGTTACCTCGATGATGCGACGCAATGCTGGCTCGGTTGCCCGCGCCGCGTCCGTCAGGTCGAAGTCTTTCAGAAAGTGTTGCAACAAAGACAGCGCGTGATCTGCAGCGAGCCCCTTCAGCGGATGATTCGTCATATCCGGACCAAGTTCGGAATGCTCTTTTGCGGATGTGATAAGCACCCTACTAGGTGCCGGCACAGACCGGACCCATTGAATCAATTGGTTGTCCGCCATCAGCTCGAAATTATCCAGCACAACCAGTGTTTTGCGGTTTTGCAAGAGAAAATTAACTTGATCGCGCTTCTTGTCTATCTCGCTCGTTGGAGTCTGCGCGATTTTTGGAAACTCAAGAGTGACTCCGATAGCGTTCAAAACTTCATTTAACGCCACAAAGGGCCGGGTGCCATCGCGTGCGGTCACCCAGACGACGTAATCGAAGTGGCTCCTTTTCCGTTCCGCAAACTCATGCGCGACCGCCAGCGCCACACTTGTCTTCCCTATTCCGTTCGCACCTGTTACCGCCACAATGCGATTAGATTCGAGCGCGCTCAGGGTCGCTGAGATGTCATCCGTTCGCCCAACCAGATCAGGAGGAGGCGGAGGAAGATTGTTGTTGGTTGGTTTCGCCGTCGCGGACGCTTGCGGCGCTTCCTTTGTCAGTCGTTCTTCCAGCCGTTGGAACCACTCCAGAACGCATTGCGAGGCCGTCGGCTTGCCATCGAGTTCGATGCAGATTAACCCACGCCGTTTCAGTTCCGTTATCACCGGCTTCTTCGGATTGATTTGAATGATGAAGTGGTTGCGCGAAAACTTGCCCGTGTCCCGGCTCACGCGGCGCATAATCGCGCGCATATCCGGATCTGTAAAGCTGTAGCCCACAAACAGAATAGTCCGCTGCAACAGGTCCGCGCTTAATTGCTGCGCCAGGGCCGAGTGCGCATCGAAGTAGTCTTCGAAGTCCTCGGCCGTAATCACTATCGTTTCCGGATCTTCTATGTCACCGTGCAGCTTGACGACGTTCAGTTTGCTCGAGTCCAGACTCAGGTTACTGGCCCTGGTAATCCGTCGCACGCGCCCTCGCTTTTCTTGCTCGTAGGCGCGCTCCAGCAGGTCATCAAAATTAGTCGTGTAAATCCGGTCCAGTGGAAGCCGCACCAACAACCGGTGTATCTCGCTAGGCTGCACATCCGCGCGATTCAGTTGTTCGGAAAGGCGCTCTGCTAGCAGCCGCTGCCGATTGTCATTGATGAAATATTGCGCTATGTCCAGCGTCGTCGCGTCGTCCGGGCAATCGTCTATTTCCTGCTTCAGCGGCTCTATCAGGCTCTTCCAGTCCGGCAGGCCAGATGCCCTTGAAACGCCGGCGCCAACGAACACGGCGGCCCGGTTCTGACTGAAAGCCCGTACGAGTTCCAAAGGCCAGACTGACATGGTTTCACCGAGGCAAGCAGCATAACACAATAAAGCAACGCCGGTGTCGCGGGTACAGTCCCGTCTTCGAGCGATAGCCGGTTTGCGCCTATCTGCACTGCTGAGAGGTGGGCAAGTGAAACATTTCGTGCAAGTCGCAGTCTCCGTTATCGCCTGTCGCTCCATTCTCCTCGGATACAGCTTACGTAGAGCGCGCAGCGCGAACTTATGCGCGGACCCTCTGCGAATACAGCCCGAACTGAATCTCCCTGCTCTGTTGCGACGTCCGGAAACCGGCATTCAGGAGATTGCCCCAGCAACCCGACGTCAAGTTTGAAATGCGCTTCCCGCGATGCGACGTCTCGGGGTGCACAGATCGCTCAAAACGGCAATGTGTAGAGGAATCCATTTGGATGCCTTCCACTAGACAGGTGAGCTGCACCGTCCAAATACCTACCGATAACAGCGGTTAACGGATTGCAAGAGCGAAGCCAACTTGGGCTTCCCTTAGTGTTAGGCGAGCCATCATTCTCAATCATCGGAGCCTCTCCGGCCAAGCGCCCATCGAGCCGTGGCCTATCGGAAGGCCCTTTATCCAATCTCGGCATAGCCGACTGTACGGACATGGGGATTGCAGTACACGGCGCTGGCGCAAGCTATCGGCTAACGGCGAGGCTGTACTTGATATATAGAGTCGAGCTATTAAGCGGGCACCAGATAGAATGGACGGTTTCAACGTCATATGAGCGCCACTGTTTTCTTTTCATAGCAATCGCATACGGTCGTCCCGAAAGGTCGATGCCATTTAACATGGCTCTGAGCCGTTTCCCTATAGTCTTCTTGAAGATTCTTCTGAGGAAGAACGCAAGACATCGCGCCTAACGTTAATAAAGGACCTTGAAACAGCAATCAGAGTTGTTCTTACCAGCAGTACCTACAAAGCGACGCTACAAAAGCATCAAAGTACAGCGGAAGAGGATCGTAAATTTAATCACGTTAGAGCCGCACTCAAGGCGATGGAGCCCCACCAGATCGAATTTCTGAAGTGGGCGCTTGATCGGGGTGAGCAGGAGGAAACACGAGTTATGAATGCTAAGACCGGACTTCACCCCCATTCGATTTCGAGAAGGGAATAGCGAG
>DASREJ010000072.1:0-4000 GCA_035652115.1 Bryobacteraceae bacterium | reverse complement strand
CGGCACTTTGGAAGGAAAGCCAAGCGCTCCGAGAAAAATGGCGTCGAATGGCCGCAATACTTCCAAATAGTTCTCCGGAACGACGCTTCCGTTCCGAGCGTAATAATCAGCTCCCCAATCAAAGCGCGAGAAGTTAAGCTCAAGATCTCCGCACGTTTCTTGTACTTTTTGCAAAACGCATACTGCCGCATCCAAGACTTCCAAACCGATCCCATCGCCCGGATAGAGAGCGATTTCGAACCGTTTCATCCCTGTGCCACTTTCGCAACCGGATCAACGACAGGCAGCATCTTTTTCCACGCAACGGTGAGTTCCGCCACGTCACCTGCATAAAAGACCAGATCGGCGCCGTTTTCCAGTGCAATGTCCAGAAGCGGTCCCGGCGGAATCAAAATTCCCGCGTGCTTACCGGCGGAACGAGCACGCTGTATGCAGTCCTTGATAATTCGAATCAGCGGCTCTGCATCGCGGCGATTTAGGCCAAGGCTCGCCGACAAATCGCCAGGGCCCATGAAGATCCCGCTCAAACCTGGAACCTTGCAAATTTCCTCGAGGTTGCGAACGGCTTCCATCGTTTCGATTTGAGCGAACAAATGCGTTTGCGTATTCGCATTCCGAAAAATCGTTTGCGGATCTTCATCCAAACCGTATTTCAATCCGCGGCTGCGAAGATTGTAACCGCGCCAACCCAGCGGTGGGAATTTGCCGAATTCGACCAACTGGTGGGCTTGCTGGGCTGTGTTCACCATCGGCACAATGACAATGCGGGCCCCCACCTCCAGGGCACGCAATACATGGTGACGCTGTCCGTCCGGCACCCGTACGGCCGGAATACCATCGCCAGCTTCGATGGCCATACAGATCGATTCAACTGTTGCGAAATCGGCGGGGCCATGCTCCATCTCAATCCAGACCGTTTCGAAGCCAATGCGGACAGCTAGTTCCGCAAGACGTGCCGCCCCACTGTAGATGCAAACACCGCGCAAGACTCGCTGCCGTCCTTGGGCATCAGTGAAAAGGTCATCCGATACCGACGGTTCTCGCGAGGCTGTTGCCCCATTAGTCGCTGACTGTTCGGGCGACGAATCCTGTTGATTCATATTGTGATTTTCAGACCTATATCTATTCCGCGTGCCGAAGATTACTTTAAACTTCTACGTGTTCGGGTTCCCGAGCGCTGCGCTGCATCACCCGTCGCCAGGTCGGCTCATCATCTGTATTGCGGCGTCGAAGTCCAGGGGTCGCTACTGAAAACAGGTATCCGACAAGGAGCGCTGTCAGAAGACCGTATACATTCGCCCAGATGAAGCCCATGGAGGTCCAATAAAAGGCGACGAGCAGCGCAATAATTGTGCCGGCCGAGCCGCCGACGAACACGCCTATCTGATGAGATCGTCGCGTGAACATGCCCAGCAAGTACAGGCCGAGCAGCGGGCCCGTGAACGTTTGAATTGCCTTGTTTGTAATCTCAATCAAGTCGCCCAGACTTGACAGTTTTGTCGCAATGATTGTGCCTATGCCGCCAAACACCAGGATCAAAATGCGCGAGGCCACCAAGGATTGGTTGCCGGCGCCGTTCTTTTTAGTGAGCGCATTATCTTGCATTGTCGGCGTATTGCGTTTTCTTGCGATCCTCTGATAGAGATCGATGATTGCGACCGAGCTGCATGAATTGATTGCCGATCCGATTGTGGCTAACGAAGCAGCAAATATAGTGGCGATTACGAAGCCCAAGGCGCCCGTCGGAAACACTTGGGACATGAAGTATGGAAAGATCAAATCGGCTCGCTTGTGCATCGCGCCCGGCAGCGGCATGACTATCGTGAAGTAAGTGAAGAGAGAAATTCCCACAAATGCCAGAATCATCATCCAGATCACATCACTTACGGCATTGATGGAGAGCGCTCGCTTTGAATCTTCCAAACTTTTTGTGGTTTGGAACCGCTGTACCATCACCTGATCCGTGCCGTAGTTGGCTAGCCGGCCAACACACATCGCAATCGGAATCCCAATATAAGAAACCGGGGAACTCAGCAGATACTTCGTCTTGGCTGCCAAAGAGATCTGGGAAGCCGGCGGGATACTCGCGAATAAGTCCAACTTGCCCGCCGCGCCGGCCGTCGAGAAAATATCGGAAACACTCGGGAGCTTCCAGAAAATTAACACCAAGGTGAGCGCCAACCCACCTACCATCACGGCAAATTGCAGAACATCAGTCCAAATGACGCCGCGCATTCCCCCGAACATAGTGGAAAAACTAACCACGACGCCCAGCACAATAATCATGGGAACAATTGGCACACGGCCCCCTGAAACCGCATGAGCGGCGAGTGAAGGAACGTATAATGCGCTTGCTATCCAGCCCAGACGCCACATCAAGAAGATGCACGCCGCCAGGCTCCGCACGGCAATGCCGAAGCGCTCTTCCAGATACTCATAGCAGGTGAACGTGCCCAGCCGCCGGTAAAAGGGGATGATGATGCGTGAGGCCCAGGGATACACAATCAGCCATGACGAGGTGCCGACCAGGAACACAATTCCAAAGCGAATGGTCTGCGATGGTCCTTGAATGTAATGAATGCCGCTGTGAATAGCGCCCATAAGCGATAACCCAACCGGCAACCAACTCATACTCCGGCCCGCCAGAAAATACTCTTCCAGATTTTTCTGCCGGCGGTGAAAATGAGCGCCGATCAACATAATGCAGGCCAGGTAGGCCAAGACGATCGCTAGATCGATCCAGGTGGCGTTCGAGGCAAAGGTAGTCATGACTTATTTGTTGTTTGCAAACTTGCGAGTGACGAACCGAGCCTGTCAAACGAATTCCAAATAAAATATCCGCGCGTGGTCCATGCGGAACCGCAGAATAATGCCGCTATTTTCCGGATGGCCAAGGTCCTCGCCCTCTTTCCAACTCAATAGGGTGCTGGTATGGTCGCCGACAATTGCCGTCGCCTCCTCGAAAGAGCGGCCCTTCAGCGGCTTTCCATCCATCCCGGCAACCTCGACCCGAATGCCCCCCGCACGTTCAGTGTTCGCGTTGATTCGCAGCTTTCTTTTGGGAGGAACAATGCCCACTGTGCTGAATTCACCATCCCCTGCAGCCTCAAGCGCGACAATCCGGCCTTGCGGCCACACCGCGTAGCCCGGTGCATACTTCCAAAGCCCGCGAGGATATTTATGAGGCACGTCGTAACCCGTATAGGGAAGGACGAAATCGCCGTTTCCAAGCTCGACAAGATTGGGGTGAGCGAAAATCACTCCGCCGTCGAAGTCTCCGAATGTTCCAGTCTCAAGAATTGGAGACCCGGGCAGGAAATGCCACAGCCTTCCATCGTGACTGCTTGCGATTGCAATGCTGGTGTTGTCTTTGGCAATGTGCCAGATTGCGGGAAACAGCAAATGATGATCAGGGGCGCCGGGAAACGTAGTCTTCGCATTCGTATAGAGCAGATCGGTCGGCAGCAGATCCGGACCGGGTTCCAAGATTGTTTCGGCCAAGGGCAATGAGTGGAAATCCGTCGTTTCCGAACGTCCGATCGAACGCCGCCCGACTTGCCACGCCTTCTCTTCCGGACTCACGGCTTCGCTGGACCGCTGGCTGGTCGTCCATGTTCGCGTGTAAGCGACGTATTTCTTAAGCTGCTGATCATAGTAGGCCGTCAGTTGGGTATCCGTCACTTCTATAACCAGAGGCTCGGGAAACATCGTCCAGTGGAGTCCATCGGCCGAAACGGCAGCTTTCACTCCCGTTGCCGAACCATCCGCGCGCCGAAACATGCGCGGATCCCAATCATTCGGACGCCGGCGCTGATAGTCATCGCAAATTTCTCGTGAGAAAGGTCCCTCTGCAATCAGCTTGTATCGCTCAGCCGCGGGCGCGGAGGGATCGATGAATATGGAGCCGCCGTCGGTACCAAAGATATTGACAATATTGTTTGCGCGGCTTCCGTTCTCTTCCACGATCCCGAGATTGGGCCGTTTCCAGTGAACCCCATCA
>DASREJ010000071.1:0-7600 GCA_035652115.1 Bryobacteraceae bacterium | reverse complement strand
TCTTTCGGAACCCGTAACCCAAGCAGACCCCGGCACCGAAGGCGGCGAGTTCGCGGCGCACTTAGTCTATGGCTTCGTAGTCGAAAGCGTCAGAAGAGCACTGCGAAAAAGTGCAGGAAAACACAAAGTCGCGCTGGAATTATAAACTGATGTGCCGCAGACGAAGCGCATTCCCAATGACTGACACCGAACTGAAGGTCATGGCGGCGCTGGCAACTATAGGACTGAGCACGATTCCGAAAAACGGATACAGAATGCCCGCCGCTATTGGCACTCCCAGAACGTTGTAGAAAAACGCGAAAAAGAGATTCTGCCTGATATTGCGCATGGTGGCATAGCTCAAGCGGAAAGCGCGCAGTGCGGCCGAGAGATCTCCGTGCAGCAAGGTGATAGATGCACTCTCGATCGCAACGTCCGTTCCCTTGCCCATCGCGATCCCGACATCAGCAGCGGCCAGCGCGGGAGCGTCATTGATGCCATCGCCAAACATCGCGACTTTACGACCAACGCTTTGCAGGTTTCGAACGACTTCGGCTTTGGCCGCAGGCAGCATCTCGGCTTCGAAATCGTCTATTTTCAGAGATCGCGCAAGCTCGGCCGCGGTTCGACGATTGTCGCCCGTGAGCATGCGGATTCGAATGCCCCGCCGGCGGAGTGCCTGGAGCGCCGGGATAGTGGAGGATCGAACCGGATCGGCCACGCCGATAAGACCAGCTAACGTGCCGTCAACAGCGACGAAAAGGACGGTTCGCGATTGATCACGTATCCGGTGCGCCTGATCGGCAGCCCATTCGAGGGGAATGCCGGCCTCTTCCAACAGCAAGCTGTTTCCGGCCAAGATTTGGCGCCCTGCGACTGAACCTTTCAGACCTTTTCCAGTAACCGATTGAAAGCGGTCCGCAGAAGCTAAGGCTATTTCTTTCGACCGGGCAGCTTCCATTACGGCGTGCGCCAGCGGGTGTTCGCTCGCGTGCTCAAGTGCCGCCGCATAGTGCAGCACATCCGCTTCTGAAAAGCCATTTAGGGGGATTACGCTCGTGACCGCCGGCTTGCCTTCAGTAAGCGTGCCGGTTTTATCAACCAGCAATGTATCAATCTTGCTAAGTGCTTCCAATGCCTCGGCATTGCGGATCAACACGCCCGCTTGCGCCGCGCGGCCGGTTGCGACCATCACAGACATAGGTGTCGCCAGTCCCAACGCACATGGACACGCAATGATCAAGACTGCGACCGCGTTGACCAAAGCGTGACCAAAGACAGGCGCAGGCCCATAGATGTACCAAGCAATAAAGGTCAGGATTGCGGTGAGCACGACGGCAGGCACGAAATAACCTGCGACTACATCCGCGAGCCGTTGAATCGGAGCGCGGCTGCGTTGCGCTTGGCTAACCAAACGCACAATCTGGCTTAGCATCGTGTCACTACCAACTCGATCCGCTCGCATGATGAAACTGCCGGTGCCGTTTACTGTTCCGCCGATGACGCGATTATCGACCGCTTTTTCAACCGGCATGGATTCGCCGCTAAGCATGGATTCATCAACCGAACTATGGCCGTTAACGACGATGCCATCGACAGGTATCTTTTCGCCAGGGCGAACGCGGAGACGATCGCCAACTTGAACCTGTTCGAGCAGCACTTCCACTTCTGAAATACCGACGATTCGCCGGGCAGTTTTAGGCGCGAGATTCAGAAGTGCTTTGATAGCGCCGCTGGTCTTTGCACGTGCGCGCAATTCCAACACCTGCCCCAACAACACAAGCGTCGTGATAACCGCAGCGGGTTCAAAATACAGGCCGATCCCGAAGCCACCGACGAGAGCGGCAACACTAAACAAGTAAGAGACTCCGGTTCCGAGGGCAATTAAGGTAAACATGTTCAGGTGGCGCGTAGCAACCGATATCCAACCGCGTTCAAAAAACGGCCATCCGGCCCAAAGAACAACTGGCGTTGCCAGAGCGAACTGGAGCCAGCCTGACGCTCTTGACATAAACCCCGAACTGCCCGGGACGCTCGAAAACATTTCAAGCACCATCAAGATCAGCAGAGGCAACGTGAGCGTCGTAGCCATCCAGAAACGCCGCTGCATATCGCGAAGTTCCGATGTATCCTCTTGCAGCGTAAACTCGACCGGCTCCAATGCCATTCCACAGATGGGGCACGGGCCGGGACCCTTTTGCCGGATTTCAGGATGCATCGGACAGGTGTACTCGCCTACGTCAGCCGGCCGAGTTGTTGCCGGAGGCGCAGTAGAAGGAAGTCCGATTTGGACGAACGTCTGCTGTTTTGGAGCGAGATAGCGCGGTGGATCAATCTCGAACTTCTTCTGGCAGGAAACCGCACAAAAATAGTATGTTTTACTTTCAAAATCGCTCCGGCCCGCAGCGCTTCCAGGGTCAACCTGCATCCCGCAGACGGGATCTATTTCTGTTTGCATGGAAAGTCATTAGATGCCAGTTACTTCTGGCAAGTGGCAGCGGCTCCCGGCCGGTGCGCTATGAAACAGCGCATTGGGTGATGCCATCCAGCTTATAGGAAAGATCGCTATGTCAATATTCGATTCAAATGACGAAAAGAAAATCCGCTATGCGGTCGTGGGTTTAGGCTGGATTGCCCAGGAAGTGATCTTGCCTGGTTTTCACGGCGCAAAGCATTCCGAGTTAGCGGCACTCGTCAGCGACGATGCCGAAAAGCTAAACGAGCTTGGGGACAAATACAACGTGTCCGACAGGTTCGATTACGACCATTATGACGAGTTGCTACGTAGCGGCAAAATTGACGCCGTGTACATTACGCTGCCAAATCACCTGCACAAGGACTACACGGTGAGGGCCGCCCAAGCTGGCATTCATGTGCTGTGCGAAAAGCCCATGGCTATGACGGTTGAAGAATGCGAAGAGATGATTCGGGCCGCGGAACAAAACAAAATTAAGCTGATGATCGCTTACCGGTTGCACTTCGAACCGGCAAATCTCAAGGCGGTTGAGATTGCGCAGAAAGGCGATTTAGGCGACCTGAGAATTTTCAGCTCAGTATTCAGCCAGCAGGTGCCGGAAGGCAACGTGAGATTAAAGAAATCGGCGGGAGGCGGTCCGCTGATGGATATGGGCGTCTATCCAATCAACGCCAGCAGATATCTGTTTCGTCAAGAACCGGTTGAGGTGACGGCGATTGGCGCGAATAGTGGCGACCCGCGTTTCAGCGAGGTTCACGAGATGGTGTGCGCCGTGTTGCGCTTTCCGGAAGATAAATTAGCCATGCTTACGTGCAGTTTTGGTGCTGCGGCCGCCGATGCGTACCAAGTGGTCGGGACGAAGGGTGAGATGTGGCTGCAGCCGGCGTTTGATTACCACACAGAGCCCAAGATGCGGCTGAAGATTAATGGGAAAGAGAAGAGAACTAAGTTTGACAAGGTGGATCAGTTCGGCGGGGAAATCGAATATTTTTCGAACTGTATCCTAGACAACCGCGAACCGGAACCCTCTGGGCGGGAAGGATTGGCAGATATTCGAATTGTGCATGCGCTGCTTGAATCAGCGCATTCGGGTCAACCCGTGAAGTTGGCTCCCTTTGGAAAATCCGCGCGCCCGGACCAAGCACAGGAGGTCGAGAAATCGCCAGTCAAACCGGAAAAGGATCTGGTTCACGCACAATCCGCTTCGGGGCAATGAAATTTTAGAGGGGCTCAACGAGCCCCTCTGCGAGTGCGCGTATCAGCGCCAGTGACCTTCCACCCAAATCCATCCGTGCGAGGTTTGACGCCAATGTCCATCTACCCAACGCGCATGAGGATGGGGAATCCGCTCATAGTGCCCTGGCACCCAAACGTAGGCGCGGCCATTCCATTGGTGGTAACCTTTCACCCAGACGTAATTTGGCCCAGGGGGCGGCCCAGGGTGTTCTACTCGAACAGGAGGCGGTCCAATTCGGACGTAAACCTGCGCGTTAGCAGATACGACTGCTAGCGCCAACCCAATTACGGCAGTAGAAAAAAAATTTTTCATATTTTATTTCTCCTCTCTTTTTTTGAGACTCGCATAGATACAGATGGCTACACGCATCTGAGCCGATTATCGGTCTAGTACCGGAGCGGCACTTTGTTACTGGTTGCGGTGCTCCGCCCGATCACGCCGTTGCTGCTGCATCTGATCATAGGTCTGCTTTTGGTTATCGTTCAATAACGCGCGAATTTTAGTGTCGGTATCCTCGCGAACGGCGCGCATTTTAGCGTGACGATCTTTCGGTGAAAGCGTGTTATCCGCCTGAATGCCGGCGATCTGCTGCTCGCGATCGGTCAAGATGGGGAGCAATTGATTCTGTTGATCGGCCGTGAGATTCAGACGCTTCGTCATCATCTTGACTTGGCGGGCGGGGTCAGGCTGGCGGTGGGCCTGTGCCGCTGGCGGAGGAGCCGGGGCGGCCTGCTGGTCCTGTGGCGCCGCAGCCGCGATGCCGATTGTGCCGAGCCCGAAAAAAGTGGTTAGGGCGAATGTAACGACTTGCTTTTTCATTGTTGTGTTCCTTCTTTGAGGTGTTTGAACCTCTATGCGTAAAGACGTCCGTCAGGACTACAGGTTTATGTCTCTTGCCGTTAAGTTTCTTTCAGTTGTGGTCACCCACGTTCAGAATTGACAAACTAGAAGGCATGCTACCGGCAGCTCTATCCGATCCAAACATCGCGTTCGTTCTGCTGATATTGGGTGCCCTGGGTGTCTATTGGGAGATGCATGCGCCGGGGATGGTTGTGCCGGCGATTCTTGGTCTCCTGCTGATCTTTGCAGGCGCGTATGGCTTGTACGAAGATTCGCCGACCTGGTATGGTCTGGCGCTTTTGATCTCGGCGGCCTTGCTCCTGATGATTGAGCTGAAGTATTACACGCACCTGATTTCCGGTGTCGCGGGCGCCGCCCTCCTGGCTTTCGGAACTATTCTCTTGCTGCAGGGGCCGCAGCGCATAGCGCCCGCATTAGCGATTGCAGTGTCTGCCGCGTTTGGCATAATCGTCATCTTTCTCGGATTTCTTGGCATGCGCGCTAGAAAGAGTAAGCATCTGACAGGGTTGGAAACGCTGGTCGGCGAAACCGGTGTTTCTCGAACGCCGCTCGATCCGGAAGGCACCGTTCTTGTGAATGGCGAATACTGGCAAGCCCGCAGCAATCACGCGATTGAAGCAGGAAGGCAAGTGCGCGTGGAGCGAATTGACAAAATGACAATTTGGGTTACGGAGGCCTAAGACTTGGCTGAACTAGGTGGTCTATTTTCGGGCGTGGTGCTGATCTTTGTCATTATCATCGTCTTCTATCTCATCTCGTCGGTCAAGATCTTGGCGGAGTATGAGCGCGGCGTCATATTCCGTCTGGGCCGCGTGCTGCGCGAGCCAAAGGGGCCTGGAATCATTCTCGTCTTCGCGCCGCTCGATCGCATGGCGCGCACGTCGCTTCGTATCGAGGCAATGGAGGTGCCTCCGCAAGATCTGGTTACGCGCGATAACGTAACGGTCAAAGTCAACGCGGTGGTTTACTTCCGTGTTGTCGATCCCGTGAAGGCGGTGATTGAAGTTGCAAATTATCTTTACGCCACGAGCCAGCTTGCACAAACGACATTGCGGAGCGTGCTCGGCGAGGTGGAACTTGACGAACTGCTGAGTCAGCGCGAAAAAATCAATATTCGCTTGCAGGCCGTGCTGGATCAACATACCGGGCCCTGGGGCGTAAAGGTCACTATGGTCGAGGTGAAGCAGGTGGATCTGCCGGAGCAGATGATTCGTGCGATTGCCAGACAGGCCGAAGCGGAACGCGAACGGCGCGCCAAGATTATTCATGCGGAAGGCGAGTACATGGCGGCCGAAAAGCTGAGCATGGCGGCGGCGCAAATTCAAAAAGAGCCCGTCGCTATACAATTGCGCTATTTGCAGACGCTGGTTGAGATCGGCGCGGAGAAAAACACCACGGTTGTATTTCCAGTGCCGGTGGATATGTTGACGGCTCTGACGAAGTTAGTGAATAATGCGGCTCTGAAAAACGAGCCTCACGGCTGAATCAGATTCCGATATCTTCATTCCAGAGATCGGAATGTTCCGCGATGAAGTGCTGCATCAGTTCAATACATTCGGGGTCCTGAACTACTTCAACGTAAATACCGTGTGACCGGACATATTCTTCAGCTCCAAGAAAAGTCCGGTTTTCTCCAACGACAACGCGTGGAATTCTATACAGCACGATAGCTCCGCTGCACATGGAGCACGGTGACAGGGTTGTATAGATAGTGCAACGCGCATAGGTCGCCGCCGTCAAACGACCGGCATTCTCCAGACAATCCATTTCGCCGTGCAGAATGGCGGATTTCGACTGCACTCTTCGGTTGTGGCCGCGCCCGATGATTCGTCCATCGCATACCAATACTGAGCCAATGGGAATGCCGCCTTCCGCTAACCCAAGCTTCGCTTCACGAATGGCTTCGTTCAGAAATAGATCGTTGGCCATTTTCCATTGATAACAACTAGTCGCAGGGGAATGATCAGCCTGAATCCACTTCCAGAGGCCGGGATTTTCGCGAAGCAAGTTCGTGGGGAAATGCATCGAAGCAGAAGATTAGGAGAGCAATGAAATCCACCTACGCAATTGATCCAGCGCATTCACACGTTCAATTCAGTGTTCGCCACATGATGATTTCGAACGTGAAAGGAGCATTCAGCGGCGTCAAGGGAACAGTAGTTTACGATCCCAACGCGCCGGAGACCAGCTCCGTACAGGCTGAAATCGATGCGAGCAGCATCAACACCTTGGACGCTAACCGTGACACGCATCTGAAAAGTCCTGATTTTCTCGACGTCGCACAGTTTCCGACAATCACCTTTCAAAGCACGAAGATTGAGGGCTCGGGAGACAGCCTGAAGATTCATGGCAATTTGACCATTCACGGCGTTACCAAGCCGGCTACGCTACAGGTTGAGGAAATCGCGCAGGAAGGCAAAGACCCCTGGGGTAACATACGGATCGGCGCAGCCGCGAAAGCCAAAATCAAACGCAGCGATTTCGGACTCTCCTGGAATGCCGCACTCGAAACCGGCGGAATGCTTGTTGGCGACGAATTAAAGCTTGACTTCGAGATTCAACTCATCAAGCAAGCAGCGTAATGTCACAGCGCGTCAAGCAGCTTTCGCTGCGCGCGCCCGTTTCAATGGCGTGAGCAGCGCCAATACGATTTGCTCGTAGGAATAGTTGCTGGCGCTATCGCGGAACTTTTCAGCGAATTCGTGCAGTGTTCCGGCTGAGAAGGCATCCATCACCGCCGGATGAATGTAGTATTTCTTGCAGGTTGCGGGTTTATTTCCCAACTTGGCGGCAACGTCCTTCACAATGTCCGCCAGCACCGTCTTTGTTGCGGGACTGCCCGCGCTTTCAGCGCACCTTGACAGCAGGCAGTTAGCAGCAAGGCAAGTGCCGCCCCACGTCCGAAAATCCTTCGCGGTAAACTCCCCTCCGCTGATCTCCCGCAAGTACTCGTTCACATCGCCGGATTCAATGGAAGCGGGTTTGCCTTCCTCATCCAGATATTCGAAAAGCGAGCTGCCGGGAAGATCGCGGCACCTTCGAACAAT
>DASREJ010000070.1:0-3419 GCA_035652115.1 Bryobacteraceae bacterium | reverse complement strand
AGCTTCTCGATGAAGTCTTTGGTGCCGAGAATTTCGTAACAGTAATCCCTTTTTACAAAACGACGAGTCAGACCAGCGCCACTCTCCCTCAGACAAAAGATTACTTGGTGTGGTTTGCAAAGAACCATGAAGGGATGAAGTACCGCCAGCTATTTACTGAAAAGAACGTCGAGAACGCCACGCGCACCGGATATGATTGGATCCAATGTCCGGACGGCCAACGGCGCCCGATAACTATTCAGGACCGACGCGAATTGGACAAACTAATCTCCGAGGGGTATCGGGTCTGCGCCTTAAGCGGACTGACCTCTAGTAGCGGCGGTGCGACGACGCAGTTCGACTATAACTTTCGAGGACAGACCTTTCGGGCGGGCAAGGGTGGTTGGAAAACAAACTTCGAAGGCATGAAGAACCTTGAAGCCAGGGATCGACTCGAAATAAAGGGCAATTCACTTCGGTATGTTAGGTATCTGAATGACTTTCCTGCGTTCAATCTGGGCGACGTATGGACTGATGTTGCTTTCGGCGGGTTCGTTAGTGCCGAAAAGTTGTACGTGGTCCAGACCGCGAATCGTGTTGTGCAACGCTGCATTTTGATGACCACCGATCCGGGCGACTTAGTAGTCGACCCGACGTGCGGGAGCGGGACAACGGCGTATGTGGCGGAGCAGTGGGGGCGGCGCTGGATCACGATAGACACCAGCCGCGTGCCGCTGGCGCTGGTGCGGCAACGGTTGCTCACCGCCACGTTCCCGTATTACGAGTTGCGCGATGAAAAGGCCGGGCCGTCCGGCGGCTTTGTCTATCGCCGTCGGCAGAACGCCAAGGGCGAGGAAGTCGGCGGGATCGTGCCGCACATCACGCTCAAGAGCATCGCCAACAACGAGCCGCCCCAAGAAGAAGTGCTGGTGGACCGGCCGGAAGTGGTCAAGGGCGTCGTGCGCGTCACCGGCGCGTTCGTGGTGGAAGCGACGATTCCCACGCCGGCAAATGCTGTAGCCGGGGGCGATGACCCCGGCGGGCCAGCCTCAACGCGGCCGGCTACAACAACCGGCGGGCCGGCCTCAACACGGCCGGCTACAACAACGGCGGAAGAATATGGGAGCCACATCGAACGGATGCTGGAGGCGTTGCGCCGCTCGCCCGTGTTGCGATTGCCCGGTAACCAGACGGTGACCTTCAAGAACGTGCGCCAGCCCGTGAAGACGTTGAGTCTGAATGCGGAAGCGGAGATCGTCACAAAAACGGTCGAAGATCTAGGAGAGGAAGCAGATAAGCAGAAGTCGCTAGAGATGAAAGCAGGGCCGTTGGCAGCTTTTGTGTTCGGCCCGGAAAACGGCGCGGTGAGCGAAAACATGGTTTTCCAGGCCGCAAAGGAAGCCTACGGTAAAAGCTACAAACACCTTTACGTAATCGGCTTCGCAATCGAAGACGCGGCAATAAAGCTGATCCAAAATTGCGAAGCGGCCGTAGGCATTCCCGCGACTTACGTTGCGGCGACGATGGATTTGCAGATGGGCGATCTGCTCAAGACAACTCGTGCCAGCCAGATTTTCAGCGTAACCGGCGCACCCGAAATCCGATTAGTCAAGCTGCCGAAGAAATCGAAGGACGGCGACGAACTCTATCAGGTGGAGTTGCTGGGGCTGGACGTGTTTGACCCGGTGACGATGGAGACGACGCATCGCAGCGGCAACGACGTGCCGGCGTGGTTTTTGGACACCGATTACAACGAGCTGGCGTTTTGCGTGGCGCAGGCGTTTTTCCCGCGCACAGCGGCGTGGGACAATTTGAAGCGCGAGTTGCGCGGCGTGTATGCCGACAGCGTGTGGGAGCACCTGGCCGGCACAACCAGTGAACCGTTCGTGGCCGGCGAACACAAACAAATCGCGGTGAAGGTCATTGACGACCGCGGCAACGAATTGCTGGTTGTGAAGAAATTGAGTGAAGCGGAAAAGGGCGAGTGATGAGGTATGCGGTAGAGTTCAAGCCGCGTGCGCTCAAGGATCTTCAACGGGTTCCAGAACAGGAGCGGCGCCGGATTTTCGCCAAGATTGAAAATCTGGCGAACGATCTCGCTGGCGACGTAAAGGGATGACACCTGAGTTTCGCGTCGGAAATTATCGAGTGCTGTTTGAAATTGAAGGCGGAAGAGTGGTAATTTATCGGGTGCGGCACCGCCGAGAGGCCTACCGATGACATTACATCCTGAAATTCTAACGAAGAATGGCAAGAAGCAGTTCGCGGTTTTGCCGTACGAGGAATTCGTCAAGCTCCAGGAATGGCTCGCGGACATGGAAAATTTGCTTGAGCTGCGCAAAGCCAAACGGGCCGAAGGAAAGAAGCGCTCGATTTCTCTGCGCGAAGCGAAGCGGCGGTTAGGCATCGCCTAAAGCAGAATGAGCTACGAAGTTCCGGAGCCGATCCTGAATTCGGCGTACGAGGAACCAAAATGGCATTGGTTCATCGAAGAAGGCAAGCCGTGCGAGAAACGCGAGGGGCGGCGGCCATCGGTTTATTATTATCGGCCGCCACGGAGCGCCACGGCAGCGGACGTCGGCAGCGAAGTTGGAACCGCTGTCGAGATGAAGCTCGTCAATCTCATTCGCGAACGCGTGAAAGCGTGGCGCGAAGCAGGTTACCCAGGCGTAACGCGCACAACTGAAGAGTTGTTGAACTGGTGGTGTCGGGATGGCCGACAGTTCCCGCTTTTCTTTGCTCAACGCGAAGCAGCTGAAACGATCATTTTCCTAACGGAAGCACGCGCTGACTTTCGCCAGGGCATCGAAATTCCACGCGATGATCCGAGCGACGAAAAGAAGGCGCAGGGTTACGCGGGCTTCACTCGTTATGCCTGTAAAATGGCGACGGGAAGCGGCAAGACCACGGTCATGGGAATGCTGGCCGCATGGAGCATTCTCAACAAGGTGACTGACCGCAGCGACGCGCGGTTTTCGGATGTTGTGCTCGTTGTCTGCCCAAACATCACCATCCGCGACCGATTGCAAGAACTCGACCCGAAACGCGGCGAAGCGAGTTTGTATCGGACGCGCGACCTTGTGCCGCCACATCTGATGTCGAAACTGAATGAAGGCTTTGTCGTCGTCACCAACTGGCACGTGCTCGAACCGCAACAGGGCAACCAGGTCGGCGGCGTCGGCGCGGCCGTGGTGAAGCGTGGCGACGAGAGTGATACGGCGCTCGTTGCGCGTGTGCTCGGGCGGGAGGTCGGCGGAAAGCAGAACATTCTGGTCATGAATGACGAAGCACACCATTGCTACCGGCTCAAACAGGAGCGACCCGATGCGTGGGACGACATGACCGCCGAGGAGCGCCAGGATTGGCTGGAGGAAAACAAGGAGGCGACCGTCTGGATTGATGGGCTGGACAAGATTCAAAAATTACGCGGGATCAATCTC
>DASREJ010000069.1:0-14686 GCA_035652115.1 Bryobacteraceae bacterium | reverse complement strand
GGTTCGGAAAGAGATAATCGGTGTCCCAATCCTTACCGCTCTCGCCCCAAGGAAAGGCAATCGTGAACTTCGCGCGGACAAAGGGCGAGATGTCGTCGTGATCCGGTCCCAGGCCCGGCGCGAAAAGAACGCCGCCCGTTTGGCGTCGCGGCCGGTTCACCCCTTCAGGCGCAATCGGTACCAGATCAATATAGTCGGCCGGCGAGATGGCGCTCTTTTGATTCCACATATTGACGTCTATGACGTACAGTACGCCCTCGTCCGACGATGGCTCATACCATGCCGGAAAGGTCATGCGGAATGGAGGTTTGTCTCCGGCCGGCTCGTCCGCGTGACTCCGAAAACGATTTCTTGCAAACCAAAGCGCAACGTCCAAGGAAGGAGTGGCATCGATGTAACGCGACTGATAGCCGTAGTGTTGAACCAACGCTTCGGCCAGGTAGAAGTTTTCCGGCGCTACTTTGATGTCAAAGTAATTAAACCGATCCAACTTCTTGAGATCGCCGATGATGCTGAGGGTCGCCTGCTTGACAAACAAGTGTTGGAAGAAAACGCGCGAGACTTCGGCTGCAGGCCCCCCACGAACTCGCGCAAAGGAACTCAGGATCTTCGGATACTCTGTGGTTTGTCCGCGGAAAACGCGGCACTGCCCATTACTAGCAGGCGGTAAGGCCGCAATCGATGAGATCAGTTCGCTGTAGTTGGTGATTCTCGCCGCGATCAAGATTTTCAGTGCTCCAACGAACTATTCTGAGCGGCGAAGCCGTCTCAGGTTTCTCTCAGCGCCGTTGTGGGGTCCAGCCTTGATGCTCGCCGCGCCGGTAGCCAGGAAGCAAGAAAGGCAATCGCGAGGAACAATGCCGCCATAAATGCAAATGTGGCTGGATCGCTGGGTTTGATGTTGACCAACATGCTCGTCATCAGCCGCGTCAGACCGAAAGCGGCCGCGACGCCAAGAACGATCCCAGCCACACTGAGTCGCAGTCCATTTCCGACAATCAAACCGAAAATGTTGTTCGGAGCTGCGCCAATCGCCATTCGCACTCCTATCTCCGCCGTGCGCTGGCGCACCAGAGTGGACAAAACACCATAAAGTCCAACACCGGCAAGTAGCGCCGATATAAATGCGAAAGCGCCGATCAGCAGAAGCGAAAAGCGTGTCGCAGCTTGCGCCTTTAGCACGTGCTCCTGCATGGGAAGCATCTCTGTAATTAACAGATGAGAGTTAATGCCGGCGATTGTCTTGCGTACTTGTTCCGCGTATCGCGATGGATCACCTGACGTGCGAATGCCCCAAATGTTGGCGAATCCGTGACGCAAAAAGCCGTCCATGAAATAAATCTGCTCGCGGCCTGGTTCTGCCAGCGACACATCGCGTTGGTGTTCCACTACCCCAATGATTTCTACCCATTCCGGCTCCGGACTCCTTACCCGGATCAAAATGCGCTTGCCGACGGCGTTTTGCCCCGGAAACGCCTTCTGTGCGAGCAGCCGATCGATCACAACAAGATTGCGATTCGGCGCGTTATCTGCCTCGGTAAACGTACGCCCTGACAGCAGCGGCGTGCGCAAGGTTTCGAAGTAGCCAGGAAGAACGATCTGATTATCTACCGCTTGAAATTTGCTGTTATCCGCTAATGCCTCCGACGTGCCCCAACGTATGGGGTTGAAGCCTCCGGTCAAAGGAAATGGGGTGGATGCGGTAACGTTTTGAACGCCGGGTATGGCACTGAGGTGCTGCCGGATATCGCGCATCGTGGCGGCGCGTTGATCCGGCGTCGTTCCTATGGGTCCCAGCAAGCGGAACGTAAGCAAATCGTGCGGGTCGAAACCGGGATTGATCTGTTGAAGCGCAATGAAACTCCGAATCATCAGGCCGGAACCGATCAGCAGCACAAAGCAGAGCGTAACCTCCGCCACCACGACGCAGTTCCGTAAAAACCCGCCGCCCGTCAAACCGGACGTGCGGGAACTACCGCGAAGTATAGTCATCACGTTTGGGCGGGCCGCCCGTATCGCCGGCACAAGGCCGAACACCGCGATGGATGCAAGCGCCGCCCCAACCGTGAATAACAGTACGTTCATGTCAATGCGAATGGAATCCAGCCGCGGCAGGTTAGCGGGCGCAATGGCAATTAGTTCACGTATGCCAAGCCATGCGAGCGCCAGTCCGCACGCGGTTCCGAATCCCGCAAGCAGTACCGCCTCGGTCAAGTTCTGCCGCACCAGACGCCACCAGCTTCCGCCCAACGACACGCGTATAGCGAGTTCGTGTTCGCGCAGCGACATACGGACCAACATCAAATTAGCTACATTCGCGCACGCGATGAGCAGAAGAAAAATGACCGCGCCCATTAGCGCGAGGATGGTGGGGCGCACGCTCGCCACCAGATACCGGTCCATCGGCTCTACATTGATGTGAACGTCGGCCGTTCGCTCAATGATGAAGTTCTGCCGTAATTGTGCCGCAACCACCTCCGCCTGAGATTGCGCCTGGTCCGCCGTGACGCCATTCTTCAATCGCGCCACACCGTAGAAGATGACGGAGTTCCTGGTTGCGTTATCGTACGGTACGCGCGCGGCCGTCCAGATATCCGGCTTGACTTCCAGATTGGCGGCAGGCGGAAAGAGCAGTTCAAAACCAGGCGCAAGAATGCCAACCACCACGGGACCACCGCCGCCGGCTCTTTGGATAGGACGCCCTAAAATCGAGGTGTCTCCCCCATAACGTCTTTGAAAGTATTCATAGCTGAGGATCGCTATCGTGGGAAAAGGCGGCGGCGCGGGCGCACCCAAATTGTTGCCGGCCTGCGGCGGTATAGGCTGCGGCTGGCCGTCGGCATCATTAAAATCGCGGCCCATGACCACGTGAGCGCCCACAGTGCGGAAAAAATTGGGAGTGACCAACGCGAAGTGCACCTGTTCGGGTGTTCCATCACGTCCGGGCAGCGAACCTCGGCCGGTCGCGACGCCGGCAATTTCTTGAAAGACCTTCCGCGTCCCATTGCGTAAGTCGATAAAGTCGGCGTTGGAGAACAGCCAGTTTTTGACGTTGCGCTTACGCATTTCCATCGTCGCGACAACGAGTTCCCGTGGCTTTTCATACGGAAGCGGCTTTAGCAGTACGCCGTCCGTAACGCTGAAAATAGCAGTACTTGCGCCCATGCCGAGCGCCAAAGTAATCACCGCCGTTGTTGTAAATACCGGGGCATGCCGCAACATTCTGGCCGCGAATGTTAAATCGCCCAACCGCATTTCTTCAGCCTCCTCGAATTACGTACTAGACGAACAGCCTTTTTAATTGTTAGCAGCTATTCGCAAGTTCGTCGATTCGGCGGCGCAGGTAACGCCGTTCTACGGCATTGGCCGTCAGGGCCAAGGCACGCTGATAGGCGGCGGTGGCTTCTGTCTTGCGCTGCATACGGCGAAGCAGATCGGCCCGAGCGGCATGGTAGAGATAATAATCGTCTAAGGCGCCGCAGGCTCCAAGGCCGTCAAGAAGGAAGAGTCCTTCCGCGGGCCCCTCGCTCATGGCTACCGCTACTGCGTGGTTGAGAGCGACAGTTGCCGACGGATGCGCTTTAACAAGTTCTTGATAAAGGGCGGCAATCTGCTTCCAGTCCGTGTCAGCGGCCGTTTTCGCGCCGGCATGTACGGCTGCGATGGCGGCTTGAAGTTGATAGGCACCGACATTGCGAAGACGTAGAGCAGCTTCCACAAGCCGTAATCCCTCTTTGATCTGAACGGCGTTCCAACGCATGCGGTCTTGTTCTTCAAGAGGGACCAACTCGCCGTTGCCGGCGACGCGTGTATCACGCCGCGAATCGTGCAGAAGCATCAGCGCCAAGAGTCCCATGCTTTCCGGCACATTCGGCATGAGTTCACATAGGGTGCGCGCAAGACCTATCGCTTCGGCGCAAAGCTCGCGCCGGACGAGGCTGTCACCCATACTCGCCGTGTAGCCTTCGTTGAAGATGAGGTACAGAACGGCCTGCACGGCTCCTAGGCGTTGGGGGAGCGCGTCTTTGGGAGGCACTTGATAGGGTATGCGAGCCTCTTGAATTTTGCGTTTCGCCCGAACCAACCGCTGCGCTAGTGTTGTTTCCGGAATGAGAAATGCGCGCGCGATCTCAGGAGTTGTAAGACCGCCCAGCGTACGCAGGGTCAGAGCGACCTGGGCTTCTTTATTTAAAGCAGGATGACAGCACGTGAAGATCAGCTTGAGACGTTCATCCTCCCGTGAGGAAGTCATATCGTGATCGAGCTCGATATTTTTTGTGGAAGTAGTCTCGTAGCGTAACTGATCTGCCTTAGTTCGCCTTGTTTGTTCGCGGCGCACATAGTCGACAAGCTTTCGTTGCGCGGCAGCCGTGATCCACGCGGACGGATTATCAGGCAGGCCGTCTTGCCAATGGATCAAAGCGGCCGTGAAGGCATCCTGCATTGCCTCTTCGGCGAGATCAAAGGAGCGCGACATGCCGATGAGGCCGGCGATGATGCGCCCCGATTCGCGGCGGAAAACGGCCTCGACGGTAGACCGCAGATCATCCATTCACGGCGTGAACATCGGCATTCGCCGGAGAGTGGCCTGACATTTCTCGAATGGGACGGATTTCTACATATCCAGGCGCACCTTGGCACGAAGTCGGAATTTTAGCTGCCCACTCGATCGCTTCATCGAGATCCTCGCAATCGAGGATGTAGTATCCGGCGAGTTGCTCTTTTGTCTCGGCAAAAGGTCCATCGGTAAGAAGCACATCACGGCCTTGTACACGCACAGTGGTCGCCGTCGATGCAGGTTGGAGCGGATCGGCGGCCCGAAATATGCCACGGCGACCCGCTTCTTCCATTAGTGCTCTATGCGCAGCCGCCACTTCCGCCATCTCGCCAGGCGTGACGGATTCATTTTCTCGGCTGTAGATCAGCAACATGTAGCGCATGGAAGGCTCAGTTTAACGACTGCCCTTCCGGAAAACCAGAGCAGCCCTTTACTTCAAGAATCTGGCTGATGTGTCTGTCTGTATGCGCTGCAACAGCCAGAATCCACTGATAACCGTCCAAGGGGCCGAGAATGGGATGGAGCACCACATGGCCACGCAGCGATGTCGCTTCGGTAAGTAATTCCAAAGTGCGAGCGCGACGTTCCAGGAATCGGGGCAGAGTTTCCGCCGGGCTCCATTGGTGGCTCGGCTGAACGGGCGGCGGCGCGGTAATCTTTTCAGAACGGTCGGGCACTTTCGTCCTGATCATCTCTTCAAGTTGCCAATTCATGCGATCGGCTTCCGCTAAAGGAGCACCTGGCATCCGCCCTATGATCGCGTGAACACGGCCCTCAATGATGACGACGTGCTCCAGAATTTCAGCAATCGACCAGCTCTCCGGACCAGGCTTGAAATGCCATTGTGGATCCGATAAGTTGCTGGTCGCTTCGATAAGGCGGTCACGAGTGGTGACAAGATATTCCGAGACTCTCGATGTCTCTTGCGAGCTCAACATCGATGTGGTGAATGTCTGAAGCAATTCGGCGCTCATGTAATTTTCCTCTAAAACGTTAAGAAAAAACCATGATGGGACGCACTTCAATGCAGCCAAATCTGGCCCCGGGTATGCCAGCCGCCATCTTCGCAGCTTCATCGATATCCTTGGCCTCAATTAAGTAGTAGCCGCCAAGTTGTTCCTTGGTCTCGGCAAAAGGACCATCGGTGGTCATTGCTTTGCCATTCCTCACCCGGACGGTTTTCGCTGTCGGCGTTGGCTGCAACGCGTTGCCACCCTTAATAGCGGCTGCGTTCTTTTCGCCGAAAGCACGATATTCCGCAAACTCCGCTGGATCAAATCCGTTGGCGAACCGTTGTTCGGGTTCATAGATCAGTAACAGAAATTGCATTTGTTAATTCCTCTCTGTGCAGACGACGCATGACGTAGGCGAAATCGACAAGTCGCACAGATAAAATTTTAGGCAAGCTTCTGACCGCAACTCAAATTTGCCCTCGCCGAGTTTCTAGTAGTTCTTGGGGATGTCACATTCACAGGGAAAATAGCATCTGATAGCCGATTTATTTGCGCGATACGTGAATTGGCGTATCGAAAAGGTGGGGTCTATCTTGCATTACGAATTTAAGCGAGCCGTTTCGCGTGTAATTCCATTGATTGGGGCAGTAACTCTTTGTATTTGCGCGCAGGACTTCCGCGCAACACTAACCGGTACAGTTACAGATCCATCCGGCGCCCGAGTTCCGAATGCCACTGTTGAGGCGGTAAATAGAGATACGCAGCAGAAATATTCCTCGGTGACGACCAGCAAGGGCGATTACTTCATTCCCTATATGCTGCCCGGCACTTACACAGTGACCGTTGCGGCTCCGGGATTTCAAAAAAATATCCAGCAGAACGTCGTTCTTGATGCTTCAAAATCATTCGGCCTCAATGTTCAGTTGCAAATAGGCTCAGCAAGCCAGACAGTTGAAGTGACTTCTGCGCCGCCGCTCATCGAGACGGCGTCCGGTTCGGGCGGCACCATTCTTACCTCAGAAGAACTGGCGAGCGTGCCGCTCAATGGGCGTCAGGTCTACACGCTGTTGGGGACCACACCCGGCTCACAATTTCTGCAGACGCAGTTCGGCGCTACTGGCTATTCCGGAACGCGCGGCTGGGATGTTTCGAACAACTATACGCTGGGCGGAGGCGTTCAGAACTACCAGCAATTCACGCTGAATGGCACTAACATGACCGTCCAATACAGCTATCAGAACCAAGGCACCGGTACGTGGGAGATCGCACCGAATGTGGATGCGCTACAGGAAGTCAACGTGATGTCCCAAACATACGATGCGCGCTACGGCCGTACGGGCGGCGGCACAGTAAACATGGTGATGAAATCAGGCACCAATCAATATCACGGCACTGCGTACGACTATTTTGAAAATGGACACCTGAACGCAAACAATTTTCAAAACAACGTGACCGGCATCCCCCGGCAGATGATTCATCAAAATCAGTTCGGCGGAACGATTGGCGGACCGGTAAAGAAAGACAAAATCTTCTTCTTCGGGAGCTATGAAGGATACCGCGAAAGTATTCCGTTTAGTGTTGTGGCAAACACGGTACCCGCTTATCTCCGGCCAAGTGGTACTGGGGTTAACTTCGCGAATACCGCGCAGAGCGGGGTTCTTTATAACGTCTACGATCCGAACACGACTCAATGCCTGACGGCTGCAGGCGCCCTAGCGCCCGGCACTTCGGTTGGAAACTGCCCCTCTCCCAACCACTATGGCCGCACGCTCTTTCCAAACGACACCATTCCCGCCAGCCGAATTAACCAGACTGGCGCAGCGATCCTCAATCTCTATCCGCTGCCCAATAGTGGCGGCGCGGCGCTTGGCAGCAATCTGGTGACGCCGGCGCCGGATGTTTATTCCTATGATCAGCCGATGGTACGCGTGGATTACGACACCAGCGACAAGACTCGCTGGTATAGCTTATTCGCGTTTCAGCGCGGCACTGAAAACCGCAACACGAACGGATTAACCGGAGTCGCGGAAACCGGCAATATCGACCATATTCGCCAGGACCTCACCGCCAGCCAGGACATGACGCACATCTTCACGCCGACGCTGTTAGCCGACTTCAAGCTTTCGTTCTCACGTTTTCTCGATTTCCAGCACAACGGCAATTTGGATCAGCCTGTCAATCCGGCGACTATCGGCCTAAACATGCCGTCCATTCCCACCAAACCCGTGGTGACTTTGCCTGAGATTACGTTGAATGGTTTTGCTTCCGCCGTCGGAAACCAGGTGCAGAACGACGTTTGGAACAACTTCATCTTCGATAACGACTGGACGAAGACCAAGGGCAATCACACGATCCATTTCGGGGGCGAAATCGCGGAATATCAACTCGCGGACCCCAACTATGTCGGGCGGCCCAACGGATATTTCACCTTCGGCACAACCTATTCGCAATACAATCCAACCGCGGCGAACACGTGTCCTGGATGCTCCAGCACCGTTCACGACAACCTGAGCGTGGCCGATCTTCTTTTGGGCAATCCGACCAGCGGCGGTGTGGATTGGAATTATACGTTCTTCGATTACTATCCAACCTGGGCTCTTTACGTCCAGGATGACTGGAAAGTCTCCCCGCGCCTCACCATTAACATCGGTTTGCGCTACGACGTGCAAATCGGATTGAAGGAACGGCACAATTATCTGAACCGCGGCGTCTGCATGACGTGCATTAACCCCATCACGAACAGCCCCACCTTCCAAGCCAATGTCGCTGCGGATTCAGCCGCCTGGACCGCAGCGGGAATAAATCCGTCGCTAATCTTCCCCGCGTTAGGCGGACTTGAGTTCGCCGGTGCAAATGGACAGCCGCGCGACGCCTACAACACGGACTGGTCGAATTGGGAGCCGCGCTTCGGATTTGCTTATCAAATCAATCCCAAAACGGTGTTGCGCGGCGGCTATGGAATCGAATACGCGGTCGGCCTGGAAGGCGGCACGTTCATCGGCGCAACGCAATCCACCACCTACACTGCATCCTTGAATGGCAACATTACGCCCAGCGGATACTTTGCAAGTGGCAATCCATTTCCGAATGGCGCGCTGGCGCCTACCGGCAACACGCTGGGCCTTTTGACCAGCGTCGGAAACCAACTCAATGTCGACTTCCCGGGACGGCGCATCCCGCGATCGCAAATCTTCTCGATCGGCTTCCAGCGCGAACTTCCCTGGCAGATGGTGTTAGACGCAAAGTACGCCGGCAATTATACGGATCGCCTGCGCAACGGCACCGCCAGCGCGCCAGGAAGCATCTGGCTAAATGGCACGATGCCGCTTTCGCAGTACCAAATGGCAATCGCCAATCCGAATTACTTCAACAAACAGGTGCCAAACCCGTACTACGGCGTCGAGCCCATCACGTCTACGCGCGGCGCATCTCCTACTATTTCCGCGGAAGCTCTGCTGACGCCGTATTCAGATTTCAATTTGATCGGCCAAGCGAACGATCCGCTCGGAAAGGAGCGCTACAACGCGCTCGAAGTGAAGCTGAATAAGCGGCTCGTCGGACAAGGAACAAGCGGCCTTAGCTTCCAGGTCGCCTACACCTATTCGAAGACCATGGAAGATAGCGGCTATACAAATGGCTGGCCTTATCAAGACGCCAACCTTCTATATGAGCTGGCGCCGAGCGACCGCACACACGTATTCACCATGACTGCGCAATGGGCGCTTCCCGTCGGACATGGCGCAAAATACCAGGCACACGGAGTGGTAGGACAGCTTGTCAACGACTGGAATATCAACTGGGTTACCGAATGGGAAACCGGCTTCCCGCTTGGTATCCAGCAAGGCTACACATACTACTGCAATCATCCATACCGGCCCAACGGCGGACCCACGAATACGGATTATCTCTATAATTCGACTCCGTTCAGCTTCGTCAATCCGGTCACCGGCGCGACCCAAAACTCCACCACCGGATGCTGGGCCCAGAATAGTGCCATCTCGCAGTATTTCTTGAATTCGCTGCCCCAGCGCATTGGTCAAGTCCGCGCGCCATCCGAACCAAATTTGGATTTGTCCGTTTACAAGAATTTCGTAATAAGAGAGCCAGTTCAACTTCAATTCCGGGCGGACGCGTTCAACTTGACCAATACGGCTCTTCGGCAAAACGTCCAGACTAATCCCAGCGCCGGGCCGGCGGTCTACTCCGGAGGCGTGTGGAGCGGCTTCGGTACCGTCAACGACGCGCAGTACAACTTTCCGCGAATTATTCAGCTTTCGCTGAAGGTGTTGTTCTAAGCACCACTGCGGTTCAGGGGTGCCGGGCGCTACACGGAAGCAGCGGTGGCGCGGCCGCTATCCTCGCCCGAAACCTGTTCGATATCTTCAAAACGTTGCTTGTGATGTAAGTACCAATAGACGAAAAGCAGCGTGAGCATGAAGATGCCGAGGATCACCATGATGAGCGCAAAACGCTCTAGAGTGCGGATAGGCGCCGCCGCGGAAGACTCTTTCTGGCTTACCAGTACATACCAGCCAAGATTGTCAAAATGTTGTTTGAGCCCGGTGCTGGCGTAACCGACAATGTTCGGGCCGTTTCTCGCGTTGGCGAGTGCCCAACCCGCTTGTTGGCCTTGTGTGGAACCGAGCGAATCCCGGATGCCATCGAAGTCCGCCGACTTTTCATGCACGAATACGTCTGCATTCGAGGCGGCAACGATTTCACCGTTTTCGCTCACCAGCGCCGCTCGCGCTCCATTGCCAATTTCATTCTGCTGAAAACGGGCAAGCATCGGCGAGATGTTCACGGCCGCGGACAAAACGCCGATGAGATTTCCGGATGAATCGGAAATGGGAAAGCCGACATTGACGTAGTAAGCCTTAATTGACTCGTTGTCCAAAATGTCGCTAATTTTTACAGTACCCTGCCCTTTGTTGTAGACCGATTGCCAAAACTCGTCGTCAGAGTAATCGCTCTTCGGAGGTTGGCCGGAAGATGCGACGACATTGCCGTTTACATCGGTAGCGACGATGTTTAGATAACGGGGATCGAGAATGCGGCGCTGTCTGAGAAATTCAGACGCGCTGGCGTTGAGCGATGATTTCGTGGTTGCTGTTGTCGCCGCGGTTTTGTTGCCTGCGGTCTTTTGAGCAGCTACGGCCGCCAAAATCGACGAATCAGCCGCCATCGCATTCACATCCGCTACTCGTTCGCGTACCGCATCGGAGACATCGTTACTGTACGTCTGGGCCAGCGCCTTGTAGTCGCTGCCTATGGCATTATCGAGAGAACGATCGCTTCGACCGGTTAATATCAGCCCCAGGATGCTAAGGGGCACAATGACCACTATCAAAACGATCAATAGCTTCGTTATGGAGAGTCGGACTTCAAAACGATCCACTGTCACACCTCCTTCCGGTGCATCAGAACGCGCCCGAGGCGGACGGTGGTGCGGCGAAACCCGCGAGGCGCCGTAACTCGAGGTCGCTTTCCGTCTCGATCATACTCCAAAAAAGACGGCGCGGGAACTCCGATAAAACTACTTCTCTGCTTTGGGACCAGCAACAATGTCAGTTCACCGGCGGGCGGCGTCCGCGAGACGGCGCGATGCAGCACGCTCTTTGGCGGCGAGATATTGTTCCAGCACTTTCAAGAATTGGGCCAGAAATGCCGGATGTGCCGGCCATGCCGGGCCGCTAACAACGTGGCCGTGAGTGACCGCCTGATCCATCGGCAACGCCACGTAGATACCTCCCGCGCCTTCAACTTCGGGAGCGCAGGCCGGATACGCACTGACTCGTTTGCCTTCGACAACGCGGGCAGCCGCCAGAATTTGAGCGCCGTGACATAGCGCGGCAATGGGTTTCCGCTGCTCATGAAAATGCTGCACGATTTCGAGAACCTTCGGGTTGAGGCGAAGATATTCGGGAGCGCGGCCGCCCGGAATCACAAGTCCGTCATAGACCGCTGCTTCAAGGTCGGCGAAATCGGCATTAAGCGTGAAATTGTGCCCGCGCTTTTCTGAATACGTCTGATCGCCTTCAAAATCGTGGATGGCCGTACGCACGAATTGCCCGGCACTCTTGTCCGGGCACACGGCATCTACGGTGTGGCCCACCATTTGAAGCGCCTGAAACGGCACCATCACCTCGTAATCTTCCACGTAGTCGCCCACGATCATCAGGAGCTTGGCATTCGGCATAAGCAGATGTTCCCCGATTCATTGTCGCGCTTGTTTTGCCAAGCAAGCTCACCCGGCTAAGTAAGCTTGTCCTATGAGGAACATCGCAGCATGCGGAATTGCCTTTGCTCTCGCTGCGTTCTGCATCACGGTGCCCGCGGCACAAAGCAGGTTCGTGGCGATTACGTTCGACGATCTGCCCTATAGATCGGTGGGATTGGCAGGTGCGCCACTGACGCGAGAAGCAATTGAATCGAACAGAAGAATTCTAGCAGCGCTGACACTCCATCACGTGCCCGTTACCGGTTTCGTTATCGAAACACATGTTGACTTGATTGGCCGGTCGGAAGGCATCGAAGTATTGCGACAGTGGGTTCACCGTGGATTGGAGTTAGGTAATCACACCTACTCCCATGCAGACTTCGATTTATTGACCGCGGCCGAATTCAAAAACGAAATCGTCAAGGGCGAAGCAACGTTTGCCAGCGTAATGAGAGCGGCGGGAAAAGAGTCCCGATTCTTTCGTTTTCCCATGAACCACACTGGCGACACAAAAGCGAAACACGATGAAGTCGCAGGCTTTTTGGCTCAACGTGGTTATAAACTCGCAACCTGCACAATCGATACGTCCGATTATCTTTTCAATAAGGCGTATGCGCACGCACTCGCACGGCACGATGACGCGGCGGCGAAAAAGCTATCTGCCGAATACCTCCGGTACACGGATACAGAGATCGATTACTATGCGGCGCTGAATAGAAAGGTACTCGGCTATGAGCCGCCGGAAGTGATGCTCTTGCACGATAATCGTTTGAACGCTGATGTCTTAGAGCAAGTGCTCAGGCTATTCGAAAACAAAGGATATACATTCGTGACGCTTGAGCAGGCGCAGTTGGACCCGGCCTACAGTGCTCCTGAAACTTACATCACAAAGTACGGGCCCATGTGGGGATATCGGTGGGCGGCAGAACGGGGCGTGAAGGTAAACGGTCGCTTGGAGACGGAGGTGCCGCAATGGGTTGAGGCGTATGCTGCGGACCAGCAGTAGCGCGCGTACGGTAACCAGCGAGAATTCCGATGAAACATCTACAACGAAAATCCCGATCAGCAGGAGCTTTGACGGCTGCCGCCGCTGCTCTTGGATCGTTTGCCCTGGGAGCGTTCGCGGTGGGCGCGCTTGCCATCGGTGCGCTGGCTATTCGCAAGTTGGTTATCGGACAAGCGCACATGGATAAGCTTCACATTCGTGACCTGCAGGTCGATCGACTGACAGTACACGAGTTAACTATTGAGAAGAATAACTTCTAAGCGACCCGTCAACTCACCCATTCGCCTTGGCGCATCAGTCGTTCGGCTTTGCCATCGGCTGTAATTCCGTCAAGATCCATAGCCGCCGACCCGATCATCCAGTCCACGTGAATGAGGCTATCGTTTGCCCCTTTGCCGGAGAGCTGTTCGGGTGAAAGATTCTCGCCGTTCCGGATGCAAGTGCTATAGGCTTGGCCAAGAGCAATGTGACTGGCGGCATTTTCATCAAAGAGAGTGTTCCAGAAGAGCAGCCCGCTCGCGGCAATCGGAGAGGAGTGCGGCACTAGCGCAACTTCTCCCAGCCGGCGCGCTCCTTCGTCTGTGTCGATGAGACGTTGCAGGACGGTTTCGCCAGTAGTCGCCGAAGCCTCAGTGATGCGGCCCGCCTCGAAACGGACCCGGATGTTCTCAATGAGAGACCCTTGGTGGGACAGAGGTTTGGTGCTGGTTACAAAACCATCGGTGCGGTCCTTGTGAGGCGTGGTGAACACCTCTTCCGTGGGCATATTTGGAAAGCCGAAGATGCCGTTGTTTGCGGTAGAACCGCCGCCCTGCCAGAGATGGTCGTCCGCAAGACCAACGCGGAGATCGGTGCCTGAGCTGCGAAAGTGAAGCGCCGAGTAACGGCGTTGATTCAGAAACTCGACGCGCCTTTGCAGATCCGCGCTGTGCTTGCGCCAAGCGGCTACGGGATCGGGAGTGTTCACGCGGGTGGCCGCGAAGATGGCCTCCCATAATTGTTCAAGCGCCGCCTCTTGCGAAGCATGCGGGAAGACGGCGCGGGCCCAGGCAGGAGTGGCGCACGGAACAATTGTCCAGTTGATGTCGTGGCGCGTGATCAGCTCAAGCGCTGGACGATAGGCTTTAGAAAGTGCGGCATTAGCGCGCGAGACTTTTTCCGGATCTTCTTTGGCTAACAGTACGGGGTCGGCCCCGGCAATGGCAAGCCGCGCCGCGCCGCTGCGGAACGCGTTGGCGACGCCGTCGAAAAACCACTGAGGAGCATAGTCGAAGCTTTCATCGGGCGCGTAGCGGAAGCGCAATAGCGTGGAGGGCTCATCGGCAAAAATTGCAGTCACCAGCTTGGCGCCTGCTTTATAGGCATGTTCCGTTATGCGGCGCACTAGCGGAAGCGCGTCTGTCGGAGCAGTCATGAAAAGTTCCTGACCACGTGCAAGGCCCAAGCCCACATTTACAGCGACGTCGGCTAGGCGATCAAGGCGCGCCTCGAAGGGAATGGATCCGTTGGTCAAGCCCGCAGCGGGGCGTTCGGCTAATGCTGTTTGGTCCACACCTTAAGTCTGGCATGAACCTTGGAACTTATCCGTGTGCAGCGGCAATGATTTCAAGCTGCCGCAGATGGTTTAGGTCGTGCCCAGCCATCGTATCCACGAGAGTTTGAAACGTCATTTCGCCCCGTTCGGGGTGCCGAAGCCGGCGGTTAAAAGCGTCTGGGCTTAATGAGTCAATTAACAGGAGATTCCAGCCTCGCAGGTCTGAGAAGACCTGCAGAGCAGTTTGGGCATGAAAGGAATGGTCGCCGTAGGGGCGCGCCCACGCATCCTGATCAAACGGCTGAACCACATGATTCTCCTCCGCCAGAGCCTGACGAAGTCTGAATCCAAAGGCGATCTCGCAGTCGGCGAGGTGACATAAGATCATGCGTGCCGTCCACTTGCCGGGCGCATA
>DASREJ010000068.1:0-31190 GCA_035652115.1 Bryobacteraceae bacterium | reverse complement strand
GTTCTATGCGAACGATATTCTGTCGCCAGATTGGATCCGCTCGTACCCTGGCGGAGACGCCGACGATGCGTTGGCGTACACACCCAGGGGATTTCTGTGGTCGGCTGCAGAGGCGAAAGGCCTCTCGGTCAAATTGTACGGAGAGTGGGCCGGTGGAGGCAAGGTTGGGACAAAGCCCGATGGCAGCGCCTATACATGGAGTGATTTCTACAGCACAGCGATGTGCAAAGAAGGCAAAGCTCCCGCCTCAAGCTGCGTTGTTCCAGATGGCGTCGTCACTGTAACTTCACCGGTTCCGTCGGCGGCCAAAATCCTGGACCCGCGCTATCCGCCATTCAATCTCACGATTCCCGATCAATATCGCGTTGACTATTGGCTGCCGCTCTTCCAGCAACTGGATGCAACAAACCAAATTCCCAACCTGACCATCCTATGGCTTCCCGACGACCACACCGCCGGGACCAAGAAGGGCATGCCGTATCCAATCAACTATGAAGCGGATAACGATCTGGCGCTTGGAAGGATCGTCGAAGCCATCAGCCACAGCAAGGTGTGGCCGCAGTCGGCGATCTTCGTCGAAGAGGACGATAGCCAGAATGGAGTCGATCACGTTGATGGGCACCGTCAGCCGGTCTACGTCATAAGTCCCTACGCTGCGGCGCCGCAGGCTCCTGGTCAGGGCAAAGCGATCCACACCACCTACACAGCAGAGAACATCAATCGCACGATCGAGAATATTCTGGGCACGCAGCCGTTAACTCAGTTCGATTTGGTTGCCTCGCCGATGTTCGACGCGTTTCAGGATAAGCCCGACCTGACGCCTTACGATCATTTGCCGGCAGTGATCTCGCTAGATAACGGTCCGGACCTGCCGCGCAAGGAAAATACCGCGTACACTCCGATGCAGAAAGCGTGGCTCAGCGCGACGGCCGAGGTAATGAAGAACAAATACGACAAGGCCGATGCGGTGGATCCGAATTTTCTGAATCATGTCATCTGGTATTCGGCAACCGGCTGGACGCGGCCTTATCCAGGGGAGGCCAAGATCGAAATGCCCGGACCCTTTGTCAAAGCCGCCAAGAAGTTCCGCGACGACGACGATGATGACAAGTAAGTCAGTCTAATTGTGGCGGAGTAAGGCGACCACGTCGTCGACGGTGATTACACCGACGAGTTTGTTGTGCTCGTCCAGGACGGGCAACGTTAATAAGTTGTATTTGTCGAACATTTCGGCGATGCGGTCTTGCCTGTCGCGGACATGTACGTAGAGCAGCGTGTCGGAAGCAAGCTCCTTTAGCGGTGTATCGCCGGAGGCGAAGAACAACTTCGCCAGTGGAACTGAGAACGCCAGGTGGTCCTCTTCGTCGGTAAGAAAGATGGTGTGAAGATTTTCGAGAATGTCCTCATTCTTTTTCAGCTCTGCCATTGCATCTTCGACGGTGGCGTCCTGCGGCAAGGACAAATAGCCGGTATCCATCAGGCCGCCGGCGGAATCGTCGCGAAATTCCAGGAGTTCTTCGACTTCTTCCTTCTCTTCCGGCTCCATCTCTTCGAGAATTTCTTCCGACCGCTCTTCGCCCAATTCGTTCAGCACATCGGCGGCTTCAGACGGCTCCATCTCCTCCAAAATCTCAGCGGCTTTCCCGGTGTCGAGCGATTCGATAATGCGGGTTTGAATATCCGGTTCGACTTCGCTCAACAACTCGGCCGCGACCTCGGGGTCGACGGTATTGAAAATGGCATTGCGATCTTCGTGGCCTAGATTCTCGACGATGTCGGCGAGGTCGGCGGGGTGCATTTCCTCCAGAAGCTTATTCGATATGTTCAGGCGAACTCTGCGCTGGGGATCGGCTTCGAGAATGTTGCAGAATTCCCAGCGGATGGAGTGGGGCGGGATGCGGCTTTGCAGTTTGCGAATGGTGGCCGGCGGCAATACTCCCCGCAGAACACGGCGGAGAATGGAGCGAATGCCGATGTCGACTTCGAGGATGTGCAGGACATCGTGGTCATTTTCGCGCTCTTTGAGGAAGGTAATGTCGTTGACCCGTACCACTTTTCGGCCGTGCGCATCAATAATTTGCTGATCAAGGAGGTCGCGCACCATCCGCAGCATGTATTCGTCCGAATGGTAGGGAGTGAGGCGCTCGTCTTTTAGATGGATGCCTTCGATGCTGACGGTATCGATCTGGTCATAGCGAATACTAAGCCATCCGGGACCTGCGCCGACCATAAAGCGGTCGAGCCGGACCGGGTCAATGAGGGGAACCAGGGCGGCATCACGCAGTTCGCCGATGCGGCGGCCTTTCAGATCGTAGACCTGAACGCCGAGCAGCTCCGTCAGATATAGAATCTCTTCCGCCATTGCCCACCTTGAGAATAGCTGGCGAACCGTCATACTAAAAGATCGGAATTTGTGAGCGCAATTACCCAAAGCCAAACCTCAGCGCGCGAGCGGACGAAGATGAGCGTTCGCGCCTTCTTCGGCCGGAATGGGCTGCTCGCGCGCTCACATCCTGGATATGAGTACCGGCCGGGTCAGTTGCAGATGGCCGAAGCGGTGGAAGCCGCGTTGGTGGAGAAACGGCACCTGGTGGTGGAAGCGGGAACGGGGACAGGCAAGACGCTTGCCTACCTGGTTCCGTCCATATTTTCCGGCAAACGGATCGTGATATCCACCGGAACGAAGAATTTGCAGGAGCAGTTGTTTTTTAAAGATCTGCCCTTCCTGGAGCAAGTCTTTGAAACTCGCCTTTCGGTTTGCTACATGAAGGGCCGGGCGAATTATCTGTGCAGACAGAAGCTATATGATGCCGAGCGCGAACCGATTCTGCACGGTTTGGAAGAGGCGAAAGACTACCAGATGATTCGGGAATGGGAGCCAGCGACGGAGAGCGGCGACCGGAGCGAATTGCGGCTGCTGCCCGAAAACAGCAGCGCGTGGTGGAAGCTGGACGCACGCAGCGATTTGTGCGGGGGACAAAAATGCAAGCAATTCGACCGCTGCTTCATTACATCCATGCACCGGCGCGCGATGGAGAGCGACATCATCATCGTCAATCACCATCTGTTTTTCGCGGATCTGGCGATGCGCGATCAGCCATTTGCGGCGATTTTGCCCGAATATTCGGCGATCATCTTCGATGAAGCTCATGAAATTGAGGACGTGGCGGGGCAATACTTTGGCGTCAGCGTCAGCAACCTGCAAATTCAGGAGCTGATTAAGGACACTTCGGCGATCTCACGTCAAAAGCTATTTACCAGTCCCGACCTGGACCGGGGGCTGGTTCACCTGGGCGATACAACCGAAGCATTTTTTCGCTTGTTTCCGCAGGAAGGGCGGCATGCGTTTCGAGAGCACGAACGTTTTCTCGCGGAGCACGAGCAGACTTACGGAGAACTCTTGTTCAGCCTTGACGCGTTGTGTGCGCGCCTGGAACTGGTGCCGGACGCGATTGACTACACACTGCCGCTGGTGCGCCGCGGGAAACTGATTGGACAAGCGCTGAGTTTTTGGATGTCCGCCGCGGACTCGGGCTGCGTGTATTGGCTGGAACGGCGCGGGCGCGGATTTTACTTGCAGGCGACGCCGATTGACGTATCACAGGTGCTGGCGAACCGGCTGATGGAGCGCACCGATTCGGTGATTCTGACCTCGGCGACGTTGACGGTGGCAGGAGCGTTTGAATACACACAAAGCCGACTGGGGTTGCAAAATGCGCGAACTGCGCTGATTGAGAGCCAGTATGACTACCGCAAGCAAGTGCTGCTCTACGTTCCTCCTCACCTGCCCGATCCGCGAAAGCCCGAGTTTACACGCAAGGCAGCGGATGAGATTGAGTGGATTGTGGATGCCTCGCGTGGCCGGGCATTCGTGCTGTTTACCAGTTATCAACAAATGCGCCAGATTTACGAACTGTTGCGGCGGCGGCTCGATTACCCGTTGCTGCTGCAAGGCGATGCGCCGCGAACCGCGCTGATCGAGACTTTTCGCGAGACGCCCAATGCGGTGTTGTTCGGCACATCGAGTTTCTGGCAAGGCGTCGATGTGCAAGGCGAGCAGCTAAGTTGCGTGATCATCGATCGTCTGCCCTTTGCAGTGCCGACCGACCCGGTGATCGCCGCGCGAACGGATGCCATCACACAGAGCGGCGGAAACGCGTTTTACGAGTATCAGATTCCGCAGGCGGCGCTAGCTTTGAAGCAAGGCTTTGGGCGATTGATTCGCGCCACATCGGACCGTGGGGTGCTTGCTCTGCTGGATAATAGGATCGTCAAGCTGAGTTACGGGAAAACGTTTTTTGAAAGCTTGCCGCCATATCGCTTTACTAATAAGTTAGGAGACGTTCAACAGTTTTTCGATGTTTGAAGTTTGTGTAGAACACACCTTTGCCGCCGCTCATGCTTTGCGTAATTATCACGGAAAGTGTGAGAACGTGCACGGGCATAATTACCGCGTGCAAGTAGGAATGGAAGGCAAAGAACTGGACGAGAACGGGCTGCTGTTCGACTTCGTTGAACTGAAGAAAAGCCTGCGCGCGACGAGCGAGTATCTGGATCATCAGTTTCTCAACGAACTTAATCCGTTCGATAGGATTAACCCGTCCGCCGAAAATATCGCCAAGTTTATATGCGATGAGATTCAAAAAGAGCTGCAAGCGGGCTCCATCGCTTACGTGCGCGTTTGGGAGACAGATACATCCTGCGCGACCTATCGTCCTTAAGTTTGAAGGTCGCAATTCGAGAGAGGACAAACCATGAAGAAGCTTCTGCTCGGTCTTATTCTGGGCTGCCTGAGTCTGCACGCCCAAACGGACCCGCTGGAAGGTCTGTGGCAAGGCTACGACGGGGAGTGGGGCCACGTTTCCCGACAACTCGTCGCGCTGGCGGAGGCTATTCCGGCAGACAAGTTTGTGTGGCGTCCCGGTGCAGGCGTTCGTTCCACGAGCGAAGTCTTCATGCATATTGCGTTGGCAAACTTTTATCTGCTCAGTGTTACGGGGCCGCCGATGCCGGCCGAAATGAATACGCCAAACGCAGCGAATTTGGAAAAAACGATAACAGATAAATCCGAAGTCATTGGTTGGCTGAAACGTTCACTGGAGGCCGTTAAGACGGCGCATACGCACGTGACGCCGGCAGATCTCCAACGCAAGGTCAAGGTTTCGGGCAGAACGGCTACAGTGGACGGCATGTATCTGCGGATCATTGTTCATGCCAACGAACATATGGGACAGTTAGTTGCTTACGCGCGTGTCAATGGCATTGTGCCTCCATGGTCTGAGCCGAGCGCCAAATAGCCGGGCGGCTAAAATCGCTACATGACGACCGCTTCGGTGGGCCGCCGTTTTCAAAGCGCCCGCATAGCTGAATTTAAGGAATCTGTGATCCGTGAGATGACACGGCTCGCGCTTCAGCATGGGGCCGTTAACCTGGCGCAGGGTTTTCCGGATTTCGCAGCTCCGCAGGAGATTAAAACAGCAGCGCAGCAGGCCATCACGGCCGATGTCAACCAGTACTCCATCACTTGGGGCGCGAAGCCGTTCCGTGACGCGATTGCCGCTTACTATGGCCGTATATACGGAGTGGATCTCGATCCGGAACGCGAATTGACGGTTTGCTGCGGGGCCACGGAAGGGATGGTTGCGTCGATGCTGGCGCTCTTAAATCCCGGCGATGAAGTGGTGGTGTTCGAGCCGTTTTACGAAAATTATTGGCCGGATTCTCAGCTCAGCGGAGCGCGTTGCCGTTATGTGAGGCTGCATGCGCCGGAGTGGAAATTTGACCCCCACGAATTGCGAGCGGCTTTCAATGAACGCTCGCGGGCCGTGATCGTCAATTCGCCAAACAATCCGACGGGCCGAGTGTTTTCTCGGAAAGAGCTACAGACAATATGCGATCTCTGCCAGGAGTTCGATTGTCTTCTCATCACCGATGAGATTTACGAACACATTGTTTTCGACGGCGAGCGGCACATTCCGGCCATAACGTTGCCGGGCATGCGGGAGCGATGTGTGCTGGTAAACAGCTTGAGCAAGACCTATTCCGTTACTGGGTGGCGGGTCGGTTGGGTGATTGCGCCGCCTGAACTTACGGCTTCCATCCGAAAAGTGCATGACTTTTTGACTGTGGGCGCTGCCGCGCCTCTGCAGCAAGCAGGAGTAACCGCGCTCAATCTGCCGGACAGCTATTATTCAAACCTTTCGCAGACTTATCAGCAGAAACGCGACGTGTTGGTGAACATTCTCGAAGGTGTCGGGTTCCGGTGTTCCGTGCCGAAGGGCGCATATTACATCATGTGCAACATTTCGAACTTCGGATTTACCGACGACGTCGCATTCGCACGTCATTTGGTGGAACGGGTCGGTGTCAGCGCGGTACCTGGATCGAGCTTCTTTTCCGATCCGGCGGATGGGGCGCACTTGATACGCTTCTGCTTTGCCAAGAAGCCAGAGACACTGGCTGCGGCAGGAGAGCGATTACAACTGTTGAGCAAGTCCTAAGCCGATTAGGGGCTGGTAGGAGTACCGGAGGTACCTGGCTGGAGAATTGCATCGACCGCAATTCCAAGGCCCGCGAGTGCGCCAGCGAGCGCAGTGCCATAAATCGCCAACGTTTTTGCACTTACGCCGGCACCTGTAGCGGTAGCACCACTCGCTCCCGCTGCAGCACCCGTGGCGCCGGCTTGAGCGCCGAAGGTAGAGTATGCGCCAGGGGCCACCGCGCCGCCTAACAAGCCTTGGGCGCCTGTAACCTGCAAAGTTCCGTTCAGTCCCGCGACTTCCAGATTGCCGCCCGTGTAGCCGATAAGTCCGTCGGTTCCGGGATCGCCAGAAACCAGATAAAAGCCAGCCACCACTTTGCAATTTCCGCAGTGGCGAGCGCGCACTTTGCCATTTTCAAGCACGAGCCTGTGATTCTCGATCCTAGCGGAGGAATGTGGCGCCAGGATGTAATCGCAACCGCCGTTAAGGTGAATGTGTACGGGCTGATCCATCGCGACCACGCGTGCCCCAGCCACCAAGTTCGCGTTATCCGGAACAGAAGAGCCATTCAACATGAATGCCGGACCAACCGCGATGCCCAGCACGCCCGGAGGTATGGCTGCAACGGCCACTTCACCGCCGGTCGTCTGCAGGTTGTTCGATAGATCGGCGACTTTGCCGGTGACGTTGTATTGGTGGATAACGGTGTCACCTATTGTTTGGCCCTGATAGGTAACATGCACGTGAATTTCGAAGCTTCCTGTCGCGCCATTAGGCTTTAGCCCTTGCGCCACAGCACGGCCAAGATCATCCGTGGTGGCGGTGAACTGCGAAGAACCATTCGCAAAAGTCACACCCGGGCCAGAGTTTGGACTACTGAAAGTGACGTAAGCCCCGCGCACACCCTTATGGTTTTCGTCCTGCACCTGAACGATGGGTTCCTGCGCGACGCGCCCCTGAATGTTGTTCATGGCGCCTTCGCCATCAATAATGGCGATGTGAAAGGCTGACGGGGAAATTTGATAGGCCGCTAAGCAAAGCGGGATAGCTACGGCAGCGATAAGACCACAAAGCAAACTACGTTGCATTTTGTTTTTATTGAGCAATATTCCTGCCAACGAGAGACGCAATGTTGAGAATATAACAAAGTATCACGAAATAGGGGCTTGCGGACTTCGATGCTGTCCTAAATTTTAGGAGACCCGAGCAGCTAACACGTTCCGGTAGCCAGATCTTACAGACCTGAGAACTAAAGCGCGTCTCCAGAGCAGAGGCCGGAACTTGCATTCATCGAATCAATCGATGCTGGTCGCCGACCGTGATGGGTCTGGACGGTGCGGCGCTCCGTTGGATCGTCTACTGCTGAAGCGGACCGTAAATCCGCAATTGCGGACCGAATAGCTGGTAGGCGGGATCGAGTATGGGCGATTCGCAAACCGCGGCCTCAGCGCAGGTCAGCGTCGACCCAGTCTCATTCCGATGGTCGTGCGTGTCCTGCCAAAAACGTTGCTCATTTAACCAAAATTGTTGGTTTTGTCACCGTCATCTTGTGCCCACGACCCCCGATCCTTCTACGCTCGCGACGGATTGCTCGGAACCGTTCTTGGAGGGCAGCAGCCCAAAGAGAACAACAACAGCAGAACCCCGTCAATTCGATACTGAACGGCATTATCAAGCACTAGCACATGCGAGCCGCGCCAGCGTTACATCAGTGAAGTAAATCGTGATTTGCTTGTAGCAATTTCCCCGAAGCCCAGGAGTACTTCGCCTCCGTGACGGGTATGCCCTCAAATAGGGTGTGCGGCATGTCGGGCGTTTTTACCCACTTCCTGAAGCTTATGACATCCAAGCCGTTGACAGGCGTTGTAAAGATGCCCCATGAGCGGGTGCTTCCCGCAATCGCCGTCGCCCTGTCGGGCACGCCCAAGTCATGCAATCGAGCCCGTACCGGGGCAAAATCGACGTTTGCTGTATCTCGGATAAAAGGTGTTAGTTTGGCTTGCGTGGACCAATACTCCTCATCCCTCGGGAGGGCCCAGGCGCACCAAAGTGCAAGTTCAGCCTTATTTTGAAGCGTATTCTTCGAAGCACGGTATGGCTGCGCGAAGAAGTCCGACTGGAGAAGCCCTTTTCTCATCGCGTTTGCCGTTTGAAGGGTGACGGTATCGCCAAGTTGGTATGCCACGTCAACAATCTTCCACAAGCAGTCCGCCCGGTTGATAATACCCTCACTCAGAAGATTTCTGTACGCCTCGACAGTCATGCCGACGGCCGAGAAACCGTCTGACGGTGGCGCGCCCTGAAGCGCGGCCACACCGAAAGTGCTAGCCAACTTACTGCCTTGTGTCACCGTATCCTTCATCATTGCTTTGAGGAGCTTAAACATGATTGGGTCATCTTTAGCGACGACAACGGCCTGGATTACCCCATCCTTGAGGTCCCAAATTTGACCTGTCAGCTTTGGAAACTTTGCGACCAAACCGTCCGCAAATACGCCAACAATGCCACCGGTCAAAATTGAGAGCGTGGTGACCATCATCGCCTGCTCTCGCGCTCTTTCAGCAGTTATAGCGGCCTTGACCTTCCCCAGTAGTGTCCCAACATTGTTGTACCCACCGGCGTAGCTTTCCATCATGATTCCGATGTATTTGGCCCAGTCAGTGGCGAGCACGTGGTCGATGCGGGTCTTCATATCGAAGAAAATGTCTCTTGTTGTTTCGGGCATGTCTATTCCCTTGGCTTTTCTGTTGTCGGTGTTATCGCCGCAATTTAAGGCACGATTATCGTGTCAATGAGGAGCGGTCACGCTCGAGCGCGCAAGCGAGCTACTGGCCTTCGCAGGTAACCCGGTTATTCCAGTCCACGAAGGCGCCGTTGGGGTTGTCCCGCCAGGCCCAAACGTGCAACTCGAAATGTGCGGGCAGGTTGTAGCGGTTGGGGCTGCTGACGAATTGAAACGATTGGCCCTCGAGCACCGGCGGGCTGCTGTGATGGGCAAGCCAAGTATCGGCGATCACGACAAACTCGACACCCACGAGGCGCATACCTTCCTCTGAGGGCTCATAGATCAGCGCTTCCGGTTTCGAGGCGTCGATCTCGCCATCACCGACCAGATCGCCGTTGACGTAGTGCACACCCATTGCGCCGTGATCCGGACCGCTGACGCAGCCAAGAAAGGGCTGATAACCGGCGGCTGTGGCGGCGTTAACGTCTATGAACTGCCGCGTGGCCTCGCGAATGAGCTGAACAAGTTTGGCCGGGGATTGATGACCGGCATGGGCTTGCTCGGAGTTGTTGGTTGGAGCGCCGCCTGTCGCCAGGAGAGGCGCGGCCGCGCTGAAGCTACTCAGCAGCGCGAGATGCAAGAATCTCCTGCTGAATTTGTGAATGAACGTGTTGATTTGTCTTGGCATGGTTCGAGCTTGGGCTCATTCCGGATAAGAAGCAAGCCGGCGGGGGCTGCAAAGAGTTGTAACAACGTTCCGCGTTTGGTTGGAAAGAAAAGAGTATCCTAATGAGTCAATGGCAAGCGCACAACCTGTCGGACAAGCCGGTCGGGACGAGTTGGAGCGAGTGCTTTCAAGCACCTGTTTTTCACGTAACGAGCGCGTGTCGAGGCTCCTCCGGTTCCTGGTCGAAAGGCAACTGGAGGGTAGAGAAAACGAGCTCAAAGAATCCGTAATTGGAGTGGAGGTTTTTGGCCGAAGACCAGACTACAACCCCAAGCTGGACTCGACCGTGCGAAGCGAAGCGGTGCGGCTTCGGGCCCTGCTCGACAGGTACTATTCGACGGAGGGAAGCCAGGATGCGCTGGTAATCGAGTTGCCGAAGGGCGGCTATATCCCCGCTTTTCGGCAATGCGAAACGGCACCGAGGCGGCTTCGGCTCGCGAACGGCTTTGGCAAGAATCATCCAGGAGAGTTGATTATGGCACCGCCCCTGGAGCGGCGTCATAATCTGCCCATTCAACGCACTCCATTGATCGGACGCGAGAAAATACTTTCGGCCGCGAAGCAACTCCTGCTGCGGCAGGACGTCCGGCTGGTGACGTTCACTGGCGCAGGCGGCAGCGGAAAAACCCGCCTCGCACTGCAAGCCGCGGAAGAGGTTCTGGAACATTTCGCGGGAGGCGTGTATTTCGTGCCACTGGCCTCAATCACCGATCCGGGCCTGGTGGTGCCCAGTATCGCGCATACGTTAGGTGTGCGGGAAACTACAGGCAAACCGCTGATCGCAGATTTGAAAGAGCATCTGCATTATTCGCATCACCCCGCCATGCTGCTGTTGTTGGACAATTTTGAACACTTGACCAGTGCTGGCGCGATGCTGGCGGAGCTGCTGGAATCTTCTGCCGGGGTGAAGGTCCTGGTGACGAGCCGGGCTCTCTCGCACGTCTATGGCGAACACGATTTTCCGGTGCCGCCGTTGGCTCTCCCGAACCTGAATCTATTGTGGGATATCGAAACGCTGTCGCAAACCCCAGCGGTTGCGCTCTTCCTGCAAAGGGCTACGGCTCTAAAGCCCGATTTCGGGCTCACCCATGAAAACCTGCACGCGGTGGCTGAGATATGCACCCGGCTTGACGGCCTGCCGTTGGCCATTGAATTGGCGGCAGCGCGGATTAAACTGCTTCCGCCAGCCGCCATGCTGGCTCGGCTGCAGAGCCGGTTGCAACTGCTGACAGGGGGCTCGCGCGATCTTCCAGAGCGCCACCAGACGCTTCGAGCGACCCTTGGCTGGAGTTATGAGCTCTTGAACGCCGCGGAACAAAAGCTGTTTCGGAGATTATCGGTATTTGCTTCGGGTTGCACGATCGAAGCTGCGGAAGCAGTATGCAACGCAGCCGATGATTTAGATGCGGACCCCCTCGATGTGGTCGCGTCATTGGCCGATAAGAGCCTGCTGCAACAGAGTGAACCTCCAAACGACGAAGTGCGCTTCAGCATGCTGGAAACCATTCGCGAGTATGCGCTAGAACGGCTGGCATCCAGCGGCGAGGAAACCGCTAGCCGCCGCGCGCACGCCGCTTTTTGCCTGGTGCTCGCCGAAGAGGGTGCGGGGCAGCTGCCGGGCGCCGAACGTCGAGTATGGATGAACCGATTCGACCTGGAGCAAGACAACTTTCGCGCGGCCCTGGATTGGCTGACGCGGATGCGCATGTCGGAATGGGGCATGCGCCTGGGCAACGCGCTACATCTTTACTGGCAGGACCATGCACATCCGGCGGAAGGGAGTGATCGCATGCGGGCGCTCCTCAACCTGCCCGATGCGTCCCCGAGAGGCAAAACCCGCGCGAGGCTTTTATTTCTCGTTGGCTCTTTAGGTCAGGCGTCGGACCCACACTCTGCGCGGGCTGCCTTAAGGGAGGCCCTGGAGATATATCGGGAGCTGGGCGACAAGGTAAGTGCGGCTGCGGCCTCGACGCACTTAGCGGTGGCTTACCGGGATGAGAGCGATTATGAAGCTGCCCGTGCTCTATTTACGGAAACCATTCGGCTGTGGGAGGAGGCAGGCGATCTGGTTTCGGCCGCCTACACGATGAGCAACTTGGCGGACGTGGTCCGGGGACAGGGCGATTACGAAACGGCCGGCAAACTGCACGAAGAATGTCTATCGATTTTTCGGAGGCTGGGTGACCGCGCCGGCATGGCCTGGTCGCTGAATCACCAGGGCGACGTGGCTCGCGAACAAGCCGACCTCACCGCGGCGCGATTGCTTTACGAGCAGGCTGTCGCGATGTTTCGTGAACTCGGCGACCGGACGGGTATCGCAAGGTCGATAGCCGACCTGGGGAATCTTGAATGCGATGAAGGCAACTGTGCGACTGCTCAACGCCTATACGCGGAGGCTCTGAGGCTTTTTTGCGAACTCGGAGAGGCCAAGCTTTGTGCCCGCGTGCTCGAATCAATCGCGTGCGCCGCGGTGCAACAGGGGAATGGGGGCCGGGCCTTACAAGTGGCCGGCGCGGCTGCCGGTGTCCGGCAGCGGTTTAGATTCCCGCTGGCTGCTTCCGCGAAGGCGAATCTCGACCGCAGGCTTCAGCCTGCCCACAAGTCGATGACGACTCCGGCGGCCGCTACAGCCTGGATGGAAGGATGGTCGATGCCGCTGGAAAAAGCCATTGAATACGCTCTGGCCGGCGAGACGGAATGAGCACCGGTAGCTTCCTATTCCGCCGCAGTCGCGTCCAGCAACCGGCGCACCGCTGAGATGCGATTAACCGGAATCCCCGCCTTCTGCGCGTGCTCGCGAATTATTGATTCGTCCGGCGCCAGATACACGCAGTACACCTTATCGTTGGTGACGTAAGTGTGTAGCCATTGAATCTGTGGCCCCAATGCCTTTAGAGCCTCCACCGAGCGCAGTGCGACCTCATGCAATTCGGCTTCTGTCATCTTCCCCGCACCTGGGATTTCGCGTTCGATCAAGAACTTTGGCACTGGTTGCTCCTCTCGCGAAGGACATCGAATAGTAGCACTTCGGGAGGGCCCACTGGATCTAACACCTTGGTGATTTCCGCATCCGTTCGAAGCAGCCAACTGCTGTCTCTGTCACGCCGCCGTACACCGGCGAGGTTCGCGCGGCGGACGCTACTCCTTCGCATTTCTGTGCCAGTTCAGAACGATGCGGACCTTCTGCTGCTCGTCGTCGTGTTCTGTCACTACCAGAAAGCGCTTGCCGTCGGCGCTCGGAAGGTAGCGGTTCCGGCGAATGTTGGCAATAAGGGGTGCACTGAATAGAAGCTTCGGCGGGCCGTGTTCTATTCCGCCCGGCGTGACCCTAAGGTCGACTGCAAAAATCTGTTTGTCGCGGGCGAAATACAGTTCGTTCCCGTCACGACGCCAGGATGGTTCCCCACCGCCATTCGTCGATAACTGCCAACGGGTGCCACCAACAGGGAAACTTTGGAGATAGACCTCAACCTGGCCCAACTCACGAGCTCGATAGGCGATCCATTTACCATCGGGCGATATGGCGCTCTGGTCGTAATATCCTGGACCCTGCACTATTGGGAACGGCTTGCGCTCTCCCTGGACAGGGACACCCATGATCCGGCCAATCGCGTTGTTGTACATCAGGAACTTTCCATCTGGCGACTGGCTTTCAAGCGAGTTCTCGGTGCCGCCCGCGAGTATCAGTTCCGCACGGCCAAGACTGCTTGCGGGCGTGATAAAGAGATCTCGCACGCCTCTGCGCTCAGAGGAGAATCCTATCCGCTGCCCGTCGGGTGACCATACAGGATTTAAGTCGTCTTTCGGATCATCGGTCAGGCGCATGCCGCCGCCAAAAGCATCCAGTATCCAGATGTCACGTGTTCTTGTGCGGGGATCATTAATTCCAACCGCAATCAGTTTTTGGTCCGGGGACAATGCGGGATTGCTGTACTGCGCCATTCCGCCCACGGAAGAGATGCGCTTACCCTGCCGATCGAACCAGACAAGCTCGGTCGCGCCCACTTGTTCCGGAAAGTAGGCGAGCACATTGGCTGAGGCCGCGAAAGCTGCATACGGAGTGAAGATCCCGGTGCCAGAATAAACGTGCTCCGGCAACAGAAGGTGGCCGCGCTCCTCAAGCGATACCGGCCCACCCTTCATTCGCGCGGCCTTCCAATCGAACTCTTGCGACATAAGGGTCTCCGCGCGCGCAAAGATGAGATCCTTACCGACGAGAAAGAAAGGCGCCACGGGATTCGCCATGACGCGCTTCACCTCCGGAGAATCCAGGGACCCTTCATAAATGGCGCTGTCGCCCGCTCGGCGGCGAGTGGAGAAGAACAGAAACCGGCGGCCATCCGGGAGAAAATACGGGGTTAGATGACGAAGTTCACCATGGGAGCTATCAACGTGAGTGACCGCAACCGGCTCTCCCCCCGCGGCTGAGACACGGTAAATGGCACTTTTATAGGAAAAGATGATGATGCCGGATGAGTTCCAAGAACCCGAAATCTCATCGGTAGCGTCGGCGAGATCGCAGATGACCTGATGAATCTGCGTCGCTACATCGAACCGGCTGAGCTTGCCATCAACATACAATGCGATCTGCCTGCTATCAGGTGACCAGATCGGCAGCGATGAGCCGCCGGCTCCTTCGATCCGTTCTCCTTCGAAGGACGAGAAGGAACGCACCCAAAGCTCACCCTTGCGTGTGTCACCTGTCATGTAGGCAATTTGCAATCCGTCGGGCGAGATGACAGGTGGCCCCGCACCAGCAGAGCCAGATCGCGTTGGGAAAGTGAGCCTGATTATTCGCGGCGTGTCGCGGGATGGGCGCATGGCATAGACGCCGAGTCCTGTAGCCGTGACCGCCACAATGGAGAGCAGAGCCCAAAATAGGCGGGCGCGAGAACCTGCCAGTGGTGGCGGCCGCGGCTGAAGGACCAACTCAGAAATACAGTCCAATGCCGCGCCGAGATCACGGGCGGATTGCCAGCGAGCTTCCGGATCTTTCGCAAGGCATCGCCGGAGAACCCCATCGAGAGCGGGAGGCGAGAGCGGATCGACGCGGGAGAGGGAAGGAGGTTGAGCCGTCAAGATCGCCGCCATAATTCCGGTGCCAGTGGCAGCATCGAACGCGCGCCGACCAGTTAACAGTTCATAAAGAACCGCGCCGAAAGAGAAGATGTCACTGCGGCTATCGATCTTCGCCCCCATCAACTGCTCCGGCGACATGTATTGCAAAGTGCCGGCGATACAACCCTCCCGCGTCACGGGCCGAATCAGAGTTTCATCGGAGGCGCCTTCCACCTCGCCCGTCTCCCATTGCGCTATTCCGAAATCGAGCAGCTTGATATTTCCTGACTTCGTCAGAAAAATGTTGTCCGGCTTGAGGTCGCGGTGCACGATCCCGCGCGTATGAGCTGCATCGAGCGCATCCGCAACTTGACACGCCATCCGCAGCGCCTCTGAAATCGCTAGTGGACCGGCGATTGGCTTTCCTTCCACATATTCCATCACCAGATAGTCCGGGCCGACATCGTAGATCTGGCAGATGTGCGCGTGATTCAGGGCGGCGATTGCGCGAACTTCATGCGAGAAGCGCTTGCTGAACTGTTCCTGGCAGACCTTGATGGCTACGATGCGATCAAGCCGGGTGTCGCGCGCCTTGTACACCTGGCCCATGCCACCCTTGCCGACGGACGCGAGGATCTCGTACGGACCGAGACGATCACCGCGCTGCATACTCATGCGTAATAACAAGTCTACCGGGAATTAGGAAGGACGCGGAAAATGAAGCCGCTATCACAAGGTCGGCGACATCACGAATAGATCATGGTTAACGGGCAGTGTGGCGGCCATTCAATTTCGCCTGGCAACTCATCTTGAAGCCAAACCTAAACTTGCGTTCGATGATTGATCGACTCTGAAGACGCAGGAGTGCTTCTCATTGCCATCAACTTAAGGGGCCGAACGAAGGGATCTCACGCCTTCGCTCTCCGATGGATATTTGCAACATCGGTGCATTTCCGGTCACTGATCGGTGAGGCATGCACCACAATTTTCGTGCAGCAGAATGTTGTACAGCTTGTCTAACGTCCGCATGTGTGTTCGAATCAAATCGATTCGCGTTGCCGCTGCTGAACTCGACTGGTCGCGGGGGTTATCGACCAAATCGGCGGTCACTTGTGCCTGGTCCAGGCAGTAGAGGTCCCAAGTTTGTTCGGTTGAATTGAAGTGCTCGAGCAAGTGCGGCCCGAATAGGTCCTGCCTGGCTTTGATGCTCATTCTGATTGCCGCACGGAACGCCTTCAGATTGGATTCCGACTGACCCAGCGCTCACTCGTAACACTCATTCAGAGCCACGGAAGTTTGCGCATTCAGGCAGTCACTATTGGCAGCCCGATCCATCTCGGCGGTATACGCCTTTTTCGCGTTGGCGCGTATGGGCGCGAGCGAAGGACGCAGCGCCTGCTGGATGGCCGCGAATGCGCACAATGGCACTATGAGCAGAACGACGAAGGAAAAGAGCTTCATAACCTATCCGAAAGCCGACAAATGGCTGCGACCCAAAGGCGGCATGACCTGTTGCAATCGAGGTTGCAGAAATCCGTGCCAGCCAAATTCTTCAAATAACGATCCACCCAACCGATTGTAGTTAAACATTGAACCTAACAGTCCGTTCATAACGGGATGCCAATGCCAGGTGGCGGGGCTTCCGTATACAGGAGGATTGGATCCCGAGCTGCGCGCCTTAGTTTTGGAGCGGATGCTGTACGTCGCGCTGTGGGTGGAGCGGCCCAATATAATCTGTTCGTAACCACGCGCGCTGAGCAGATCCGCTTGCCTGAAAGTCATGCAGCCTGGAGTGATCGCGCTCGGCTTGCCGACCACTCGCGCTCGGCTTGCCGACCACTCGCACGAGCGCTCTGACCCTTTGCACGAATTGAGATTGGACGTCAGCCTGTTGTCGACAGCGACAACGCGTCCTTTGCGCTTGACTCGCGTAATCTCGCCGGCGTAAGCTAAGAATTCTTGGCATGGGGCGCAAGGCACAAAAAAACGATTCGTTGCCCGGTTCGCTGGACATGTTGATTCTGCGGACGCTGTCGCTGCGCGATCTCCACGGATACGGCATCGTCCAGTTCATTCAACAATCGTCCGACAACGAGCTCCTCGTTGAAGAGGGCTCGCTATATCCCGCTCTTCAGCGGCTGGAGCTAAACGGCTGGATCGAGGGTGTCTGGGGCGTGACGTCGAACAATCGGCGGGCGAGGATCTACAAGATCACGGCGGCCGGCCGCAAACAGCTAACCGCTGAAACCCAGAAGTACGCCAAACTCACACTGGCGATTGCGCGCGTGATGGGAGCGGAGTGACGGACGTGTTACGAAGGCTGAGGTATTGGATAGAAAGCGCCAGGCGCGGCGAGGCGCTGCGCGAGGAAATGGAACTCCACCTTGCGGAGAAGTCTGCGGAACTGCAGGCAGACGGTATGATGCCGGAGCGCGCCCGGGCTGAAGCGCGCCGGCGATTTGGGAACGTCGGCCTGAAGCACGAAGAGTCACGGGAGATTTGGATAACACGGTTTTGGTCGGAACTTGGTCAGGATGTCCGTTATGGCTGTCGCACCATGATCACCAACAAGGCATTCAGCGCCTTGGCAGTCTTGTTGCTGGCGCTCGGCATCGGGGCCAATACTGCGATCTATAGCTTCATGGAGGCGATTCTGTTGCGCTCACTGCCAGTGGCTGATCCCGAGTCGCTGGTGGTATTGAATTGGCATAGCCGGCCGCCCCAGAACGCCAATAAGGAGTGGGTCCACGTTATGCACGGGGTACAAGGCATTGCCTGGCCGGGCGATAAAGGCACGATGGTCAGCGGGATGTTCCCGTACGGCGCGTTCGAGACGCTTCGCGAGGAGAATTCCGTCTTTTCCACGCTTTTCGGATACTTTAACGGACTAAAGCGTAACGTGGCCGTCCGCGGGCAAGCGACGAGCGCCGGGCTGGAGTATGTCACCGGCGAGTATTTTCGTGGCCTGGCAGTGTCGCCCGCCGCGGGACGTCTGATCGACTCCGAAGACGACCGTCCAGGCGCACCGCCGGTCGCCGTGATCAGTTTTGCTACAAGCCAAAATCGCTTTGGAGGACTGCCGAATGCGATTGGACAGTCGATTCTGGTGGATAACGTGCCCTTCACGGTGATCGGCGTCACGCCGCCGGGATTCTTTGGAGTAGACCCCGCGGTGGCGCCGGACCTTTATCTTCCGTTGCACACGAATCTGCTTGTAGACGGCGCCAGAGCGGCTCATATGTATGGCGACGAAAACTTCTATTGGATTGAAATGATGGGCCGTCTGCGTCCTGGTGTCAGCATGGCGCAGGCGCAGGCAGCGCTGGCTCCTCGTTCCATCAATGGGTTGCCGGCACCGCGAAGACCGACGGCGAGCGCGCCAAACTGCCCGCGCTGGTGCTGAATCCGGGCGCCGCCGGTCTGGGTAGCTTGCGCCGTAGGTATTCCAAGCCTCTGTACGTGCTCCTGATGATGGTGGCATTGATCCTGGCGATCGCGTGCGCGAACATCGCCAATCTGCTGCTGGCAAGGGCCGCGGCGCGACGCTCCGAAATGGCTGTCCGGCTCAGCCTGGGAGCGGGACGGTTCCGCGTCGTGCGGCAGTTGCTTACCGAGAGTGTGATGCTGGCGTCGCTCGGCGGAGCATTTGGGATCTTATTTGCGATCTGGGGCGTGCGAACACTGACGTTTCTGCTCTCCAGAGGGCAAGAGAACTTTACGCTACACGCGGAATTGAACTGGAACGTGCTGTGCGTGACGGCGGCGCTCTCAGTGGTTTGCGGCCTCTTATTTGGCCTCGCTCCAGCGATTCAGTCGACGCGTCCGGACGTCATGCCCGCGCTAAAGAATGGCCGCGGGGGCGGTCCGCGCCGCCGGGCCCAGCACGTTCTGGTGGTTGCCCAAATCTCTCTCTCTTTTCTTCTTCTGGTCGCCGCGGGTCTGTTCGTCCGAACACTTAACAAGCTGCACTCCATCCAACTGGGATACGCCCGCGAGAACATCCTTCTGTTCTCGTTGAATGCGCGCCAGGCGGGGCATCGCGAGCCGGGGATCACCGCTTTTTACACGGACCTGCGCAAGCGCTTCGAATCGATCCCCGGAGTGCGCAGCGCCTCGCTTTCGCAATCCTCGATCATCAGCGCCGGCCATGCCGGCGCGACATACAGGGGAACAATAAAGATCGGCGCCGTTACTGTCCAAGGCGCAGGCGTCCTGGTCGTTGGACCGCGTTTCCTCACGACGATGCAGATTCCGATCGTGGCCGGGCGTGAGATTGACGACCGCGACCAACCGGGCTCCATGCCGGTTGCAGTTATCAGCGAGCAATTGGCGCGTACTTACTTCGGGAACGAGAATCCAGTGGGCCGGCGCATCACGTTCGTGGACGAGAATTGCGATCTCGAAATCGTCGGTGTATCGGATAACGTGCGGTACGGTGATCTGAAACAGGGGAATCCAATGACCGTGTTCATCGCGGTCAGCCAGTTTTCTCCGGACGGAATGACCTACGCCCTGCGCACTGCGGGTGATCCGCTTAGATATGTCAAAAGTGTGTATGAGATTGTGCGCAAGGCAGATTCACGCATACCCGTCACTAACGTGATCACACAGGCTGCGGAAATCGATCGAACAATCAGCCAGGAAGTCACGTTCGCGAAACTATGCACGGGTTTCGCAATTCTCGCTCTCCTGATCGCGTGCGTAGGACTTTACGGGACCATGTCCTACAGCGTCGCGCGGCAGTTCGGCGAGATTGGAATCCGGATGGCTCTGGGCGCGCAACGTGGCGCCGTAGTATGGATGGTTCTGCGCCGCGTTCTACTACTAGCTACGGTGGCGCTCGCGATCAGCGTGCCAGCGGCGTTGAGCGCATCCCGGCTTGTCAAATCGTTTCTGTTCGAAACCCAGCCCAATGATCCCAGAACCCTGGTGCTGGCCGGTGTGGTCCTACTAAGCGCCGCCATTTTCGCTGGCTACGGGCCGGCAAGGCGAGCATCCCGAATTGATCCGGTGGCGGCTCTACGGCAGGAGTAAGACATGTCCTTCTTGCCGCAATGAAGGACGAAAATGTTCCGCGCCCGCGTACGGCGCCGGGATTTGTCTTAAATGGCCGCTCTCGTGCATAAGCGTGTACAGTGTAAAGGTCAATGAACCGAGAGCAGATTCAAAATCTGCTGACCGACACCCTGAAAGACAAATATGAGGTTTTACGGTGGATCGGCGGCGGAGGCATGGCGGAGGTGTATCTGGCGCGGCACCGGATACACGGCGCACTTTTCGCGGTCAAAGTTCTGTCGCTCGATTTGGCGCAAGATGAGCGGATCGTAGCCCGCTTTGTCCAGGAGGCCCGGACTGCCGCCACTCTTTCCGGACACCCCAATATCGTTCCGATTTTCGATATTGGGGCTGCGAACGGGCTCTACTACTTGATCATGCAGTACGTAGACGGCGAAGATCTGTCCAAGTATTTGCGCCGCAACAAGAAACTGCATCCGCGCGATGCGGCCAAAATCGCCTGCCAAGTGGCGGACGCCTTAAATTGGGCATCGACCAGGGGAGTCGTGCATCGCGATCTCAAGCCGTCCAATTTATATCTGGATAACAGCGGACGAGTGATGGTCCTCGATTTCGGTATCGCAAAGGCGACCGATGTCCCGAGCCTGTTGACTGCGGCTACGGAACGCCTGGGCACTACCTATTACATGAGTCCCGAGCAGATTCGCGGCGAGCCATGCGATGTGCGCAGCGATCTTTACTCATTGGGCGTCGTTTTCTTTGAGTTGCTCGCCGGGCGCAAACCGTTCGACGGCGATTCCTATCGCGCTATTGAATTAGCGCACATCGAACAACCGCCGCCCGACTTAACCCAACTTGACTCCGCGATTCCGCACGAGCTTTGCTCAATCATCAACACGCTGCTGCAAAAGAGCCCGGCGCAGCGGTACCAGCGCGCCGAAGATGTGATTGCCGACTTGAACCGCTTTGGCGCGGGACAAAGCCCACTTGGCATCCGACCGAACACCACGACGCCCGTACCAGGAGACCGGACAACCCCGATTTACCCGTCGCCCGCCGCGCCACAAACGAACTCAAGCCCACTTCGAGCGGCCGCTACCCCGCCGCCTTCTACGTCCGCTTCGCCCGGGCCCGCACCGGCACCGAAGAGCAACATATTTGTCATTTTTGCGATTGTGGTGCTTGCTTTGCTTGTGGGTGTAGCTGGCTATCTGTATTGGCAAAAGAGTTCGTCGCACAACAACACAATCGCCACCACGCAGCCGCCGCAATCGACATCCACTACGCAACAAGCCGAGGCTCTGCCGAACGAACGTACAGACAAATTGGGCCATCGTATAGTTTTAGTGCCCGCGGGCAAATTTATTTTTGGCGACGATACCGATCCGCTTTCGCCGAACGGCAAGGAGATCGCGCAACTCGATAATTTCTACATCGACGAAACCGAAGTTTCTAACGCGATGTACAAGCAGTTCTGTGTGGCTACGCATCGCAAAATGCCCGATTCGGAAAATTTCGAAAGCCATCCCGAGTTTCCGGTAACGAATGTTTCTTACGACGACGCGGAGGCTTTTGCCAAATGGATGGGCAAGCGCCTGCCAAGCGAAAAGGAATGGGAAAAGGCGGCGCGCGGTACAGAGGGCCGCATCTATCCGTGGGGCAACCAGCCCTGGACGGATGCTCCGGCGAGTTTGCAAAACGTGGATAGTTATCCTGACCGGCGCTCACCATGCGGCGCGTATAACATGGCCGGAAATGTCGCAGAATGGGTAAACGGTCATTTTCCCGTCGGCCAAGCGGAACTTAAAAATATGAAGCAAGTGTTAGGCACGAGCCACTTCTCCAACGAATGGAAGGTGATTAAGGGCGGCTATTTTGGTTCCCAGCATCCGGACGTGGAATGGCGCTGTTACATGCGCCGCGGTTTTCCCAGAGACGTCGCGGTGTCGGACAAAATCGGTTTCCGCTGCGTTACAGATCCGAAGTAGCATATGGAAAAGGAGTCAAAAATGTTACGTCTGCCTTGTCAGGCAGCCTGTCTTGGCGCGGGCTTACTGATATTTACGGCCGTTTATGCCCAAGACAATGGGCTGAACGCTCGTGATGCGTTCTGGTCCGCCGCCGATCTGGTCGGCAAACGCCCTCAGAGTGCGCCGCAGCCACACGCGAAACCGGCGACCACCGCGCAACACGTCAGCTCTGTTCAGAGTGTGTCGGTGAAAGCGCCGCTTGGACTTCGCTACTCGGTCCTTAAGAAGAAATCGGATGGCACATTTGAGGAAGTTCCTCCAGATTCCGAATTTCACGCCGGCGACTCTATCCGTTTAAGCTTGATGTCGAACCAAGCCGGCTATCTCTACATCATTCAGCATGGGTCGAGCGGTAAGTGGCGGCCGCTGTATCCACCGCCTGGCGCCACGGAAGCAAAGCTGGGTCCCGGACAGGAGTATCTGGTTCCAGGGAACGGATCTTTCCAATTCGATGCCGATAGCGGGCAAGAAAAATTATTTGTGCTGCTGAGCCGCGCGCCTGAAACAAATCTGGATGAGACTATTGCATCGCTCCAGCGGCGCAATGGCGGAGCACTGGACGATCAACTTGTGGCTCAGTTACAAGGCGAAGTGCAATCGCGCGACTTAGTATTTACGAAGGCCGACGACAATGCCGCGGATTCCGCGCAAGGTGACAAAGCTACTTACGTAATTAATAAGGCATCCGATAAAACGGAAGATCCTCACATTGTTGTCAACGTAGTTCTTTCCCACAAATAAACCTGGCAACTTATGCGGACTCTTTCCTACCGCAGGGCCACAACGGTCTTACTTTTTGTTTGCTCAGCCGCCGCGCTGGCGCAAACGCAGGCGAAGTTAAATCGCCGCTATGATTTGATTCTCGAGAAGAAGGAAGGGGGCGCGGCCCGGACGATGGATCCGGCGCATGTCTTCGACCAAGGCGATCTTATCCGCTTCCGCTTGCGCCCTGGCGTGAACGGCTTTCTTTACGTGCTTAATCACGGCTCATCGGGCAAATACGAACAACTTTTTCCTCGCGCGGGAGCCAGCCAGGACCGCGAGGTGCACATGGCGCACGACTACATCATTCCCGATTCGGATAGCGGTTGGTTCCGCATTCAGGGGCCGGCTGGTTACGAGACTGTTTACTTTCTGATTTCGCCGATGGATTTGGGCCGCTCGCTGTTTCCGCACGCGCCCGAAGAGCAGGCTCCGCCTAAGGAAGCGTCGCATACAGAGACGCCGGACGATAAGGCGTTCGAATCCGCCACACCACGTTGTGATGATGAACTGTTTCGCTCGCGGGGCGAATGCCTGGACAGCAAAGCGGGCCTAAAGCCGGTGCAGCCGGGCGAAACGCTGCCATCGAGCCTGCCTCCCGTTTCGGTGGGAAGCCGCGACTTAGTAGTAGTCAAAGGATCGAGCGACACCGCGGTATCCTCCACCGAACCTTTCGATACACCGGTGGTCTATCACTTCAAAATCGCGCATAAGTAGTTAAGAGCAGGATATGAAAAAGCTAATTCCAGTGTTATTGGCTGGGGTTTGGTGCGCCCTCGCCGGGCAGCAGACACAGACCCCGCCTCCTACGACCGACAGCCAGCATCGGGACTTGAATCTGGTGACGGATCATCCTAATAAGCCGACGACGACCGACACCGCGCCTCCAACCGTCAAGTCGCCGATTCACAAGCCGTCAAACCCCTCAGTGCCGCGCTGGTACGCGCTGGTGGTGGGGATCTCGCACTACAAGAATCTGCCGGAGAAGGCGCAGTTGAAGTATTCCGATCGCGATGCGGACTCCGTTTACACGGTGCTTATCAGCAAGGAGGGCGGACAATATCCGGCTGAAAATGTTCATGTCCTGAAAGAAGAACAGGCGACTTACGCAAACCTGAAAGATCAACTGGAAAACTGGCTGCCGTCAGTTGCCAAACCGAACGACAACGTGCTTATTTATTTCGCCGGTCACGGATTTGTAGTCGATGGGCATAGTTACTTGGCTCCTTATGATATTGATCCCAATAACATCGCGAGTACGTCTTATCCGATGAGCCGGTTAGGCGACGTGCTCACCAAAAACATTCCGGCTAAACAGAAGGTTTTGTTCGCGGACGCCTGCCATAGCGGAGCCATTGCGGATCGCGCGCACCTAGATCAAGAGTTGCTGGGCTTGGCGAATAACTCCCTGTTCGTGCTGAGCGCAAGCAAAGCGGGGGAAGTCAGCTTCGAAGGCCCGCTGTGGGGAGGCGGCCACGGCATCTTCACTTACTATCTGGTCAAAGGTTACGAAGGGCAAGCCGATGATGTTCACGATGGAATTGTCGACCCAATGAACTTGAGTAACTACGTTAAATACAACGTCGCGCAAGCCACGGCCGACCGGCAGCATCCGACATCCGAGCCGCAGAATACGTCCGACGCCGGAGACGCTGTACTTGCCTATTATCCGGGACGCGCCACGGCGAGTAACTTGCCGCAACCCAAAGTGGGAACTCTGGTGATCGAAACCAATATGGATGGCGTCGAAGTCACAATCGACGGCAAAAGCGTGGGCGTGGTGAACAAGGCGAATGCGCTGCGCCTTCCCGGTTTGCAGCCCGGTCTTCATACCGTGCAAGGCAATCGCGAGGGCTATATGCCGGATGGTCCGCGCGACCAAGAAGTGTATCCAGGGCAAGAAACGACGGTCAGCATTCGTATCCTGATTGCCAAGGTCCGCAAGAAGGCAGCCTTGGATCACTTCAACCACGGGATGGAACTGTACAACAAGGGTTACGAACAGAACTACAAAGCCGCCGCGGAAGAATTTAAAGCCGCGCTTCAGATTGACCCCACTTATAACCAAGCGGCCACGTTTACGGGCCGGGCTTATCGCGCGCTCAACGACTATGACACGGCCAACCAATACTTTAAGCAGGCCGTCGAAATCGAACCGGATGATATGGACGCGCGCATCAGTTATGCTGGCGGCTTACTGGACGGAGGCGATTTGGATGAAGCCATTCGCCAACTCAATTTCGTGACGCTTCACGATCCAAACAACGGCACTGCCGCCTATTTGCTATCGCAAGCCTTCTTTCGCAAAGGCGCTTACGAGCAGGCGGTGAAAGCGGGCCGCGACTCCGTTCGCCTGATCCCGAACAAGGCAGAGGCGCATCTTTGGCTTGCCGACAGCCTGCGGCTGTATGATGACGGCGCAAAGACTGTTGCGGATCTGCCTACGGCAGAAACAGAATATTCACAGTATTTGGCGCTTAGTAACTTTGCGTCCGGCGCGGGCGGCAAATTCAATTACTATGTCATGCCCTGGCTTATCGGCGCAGGCAGCAAGAAACGGGCGGCCCAGACAGATATCTGGAAGGAATTGCGCGCACAAGCGAACTTCGGCTACTGCGATTGCGAGTACTTACTGAAGCATTACGATTCGGCGATCAAGTATTGTGAAGGGGCACTAAGCTACGATCCTCAGAATCTCTATGCGCAATATCGCCTAGGCATTCTGTATAGCGCCAAATTCAACGCTCTAAACACGTCGGCGAGTTCCGGGCCGAGCGGATTGGATTTGTTAGTAGAAGCGCGCAAGCATTTCAGCAGCGTGATTGCGCTTAACTCCCAGGTGGATCAAGCGAATTACTCGCGCAAATATATTCAGAACATCGATCAGGTGTTGGGTCAGCAGAAGTAGGGAAAGGGTTCGCGTTAGTCCCGGGCCCACGAGGGTGTCTTGTGTTCGCTCCCAGGGAGAACGGAATTCTGCTCACTCTAGATAAAGGCATAGCGAACGTGGACCAATATCGGCGGAGCAACACTCCGGAGTTGTTTACATCCTGCTTTACCACCAATTTTTTGGAGGGAATCAGTTCGCCGATGGCTTCTCAGCGTGATCAATGACAATGGTTTCAACCGGTCCCTGAGATGGCGTTAGCTTCAGACCGATCCCCTGCAGAGAAGTCAAGATACAAGATATGATGTCGGGCCGCGCTTCGTCCGAAGCGTATTCAATTCTAAAATTGAAAACCCCCTTCACCCCTGTTTGATCAAACACGGGTTTCTGCAGGTACGGACTGAGTCGCTGTGCCAGCACTGGCATGGAAATATTTTTGCCGGCCAGACCGTCACCGTTTATCCCTGCGCCCGCCAAGCTCCCAACCCACTCGAACTCGCCTTTGTCTTCGACCTCCTTTAGCTTGAGTGCCCCCCTACCCAATGTCAGAAGGTAAACCGGACCTCGACGGGTTTCAACGTGAAATTGCAAATTAAATCGATCAATCAGCAGCGCTTGCAGCATCTCGCGTAGTTCTTGATTGAGTCGACCGTTGGGCGTTGACGCATTTGCCTTGCTCGACGTCGAGTTTGAGGGTGGCCGTGCCTCTATCTCATACCGGTACTGGTGGTCACGCATCCAGGCCGGACCTCCGGAAACCTGAAACGGCTGAACATCAAACGCGAATTGGATCAACATTTGCAGCGTTGAATTTTCAATCACCACTCTGCCGCCCGGATCCACATGCCAGCCAATCATCCCCCTGGATGATCCCGACGGCTTTATGGAAGCTACCTCAAACTCGGCACGCTGCTGCACAGGCATTTTCGCTTCCTGTGATTTCGCAGGCAAAACTACACCTGAAAAAAGGAATAGATAGGCGATCATAAATCCCAGTTTCTTCATAAGTCGCGGCCTCGACTGGCTCTCAACTGCATGCCCAGTTCGCGGATGGCTTCTCAGCATGATCGACGACGATTCGTCCATAGGACCCTTCCCCAGCTCTAGTTTCAGGCGGATCCCTCCAGATCTTTTGTGAGAAGGGAAGTCCCGAAACCTAACCTTTTTCAGACGGCACCACTATATCGCCGGCCAAATTTTGAATTTACCGATTCTCTCATCGCTGGGCCAAACGTGCCGCCCCGCTGCCACTCTTAGAAGCTGTGGGTAGTCTCGTTCGCTGTCAAGTTGACGTAAAACGCGCATTTCGTGAATGTGACGTCGTTCGAGCGCTTCGTCGACGACTCGGACATTGATGTCTCGCAAAACGCGCAAGAGCTAAAGGTCATGATGGAACACGAACGACTTTGCCCGAGGTTTACTCACACTCGATTGATCAGGCTGGCGACGTAACCGGCGCCGAAACCGTTGTCGATATTTACCACGGTAACGTTGCTCGCACAACTGTTGAGCATTCCTAAGAGCGCGGCCAAACCGTTAAAGCTCGCGCCGTAGCCGATGCTGGTCGGCACCGCAATCACGGGACAACCTACTAGGCCGCCGACCACGCTTGGCAGAGCTCCTTCCATACCTGCACAAACGATAGCTACGCGGGCTTCCACTAAACGCTCACGCTGATGCAGCAGCCGGTGAATGCCGGCTACGCCGACGTCGCATATGGAATCGACTTCATTGCCCATCACTTCAGCCGTGAGACGGGCTTCTTCCAGGACGGGAAAATCGCTGGTGCCGGCGCACAGGCATACAATTTTGCCCTTGCCTCGAATGTTTCGATCGCGCCAAACGCGAATCACTCGCGAGGCCGGAAAATGCTCAGCCTCGCCGCAGAGCGCCTGAATGCGAGCCGCCATCTCGGACGTGGCGCGGGTAACGAGTAGATTTTGCGATCGGGCCAGCAGCGCCGCCGCAATGCCTTCGACTTGTTCCGGACTTTTGCCCTGTCCCAAAATGACTTCCGGCGCGCCATGCCGAAGCGCACGGTGGTGGTCCACCTTGGCAAATCCCAGATCTTCAAACGGAAGATGCCGCAGCCGGTCGATTGCCTCGGCGATATCGGTGCGGCCATCGCGAACGGCTTCGAGTAATACTTGCAGCTGTTGAACGTCCATTTCCCCGCTTAGGGCGACATTAAGCCATCCCCTAAAATAGTAGCGGTAACTCAAGAAGAAGTTTTTTCAATCTCGCCCAAGTACCACGATGCACGGCTTTTGGAAGCGGCTACGCTTGACGCTCGACATGATCAAATTCGAGCACTCGGTATTTGCGCTGCCGTTCGCCTTGACGGGCGCTCTGCTCGCATGGCGTGAAAGTGGATTTCAAATCGCCAACTTGGGATTTCGCTTTCTTTGGATTGTGATTGCGATGGTGGCGGCGCGGTCGGCAGCCATGACCTTCAACCGCATTCTAGATGCCGATATCGATGCACGCAATCGCAGGACGGCTAACCGCCACTTGCCGGCTGGATTATTGTCGGCACGATTCGCTTGGGGATTTACGTTTATCGCCTCGGCGATCTTTCTGTGGGCGGCGCGAGAACTGGGCCCGTTGTGTTTTGCCCTGGCGCCGGTTGCGCTTGCGATCCTGTTCTTCTACTCATTTTCGAAACGCTTTACGCTGTTCGCGCACCTGATTCTCGGCTTTTGTTTGGGCATTGCTCCTTCTGCCGCCTGGATTGCGATACGCGGCTCGCTGGACCCAAGAATTCTTTGGCTCACAGCGGCAGTTATGTTCTGGACCGCCGGTTTCGATGTCATCTACGCGTGTCAGGATTTCGAATTCGACCGCACCGAAGGACTGTGCAGCATACCGAGAACGTTTGGGCTTCGCGCCGCGCTGCTTATCGCACGGCTGCTTCATGTGGCAATGATTGCCTGTCTGCTTGCGCTGATTTACTCATTTCATCTGGGGCCGTTGAGTTTTGGCGGCGTCCTCGCCGTTTTGATTCTGCTCGTCTACGAGCATGGACTGGTGAAACCGCATGACCTTTCTCGCGTGAACGCCGCGTTTTTTACGGTTAACGGCTACGTCAGCGTGTTGTTTTTTCTTTTCTGGGCGGCGGACATTCTGCTGCATCGCACGTATATCTTCGAATGATTTCCTATTCCGCTACTCATCAGCTCGCGCAAGTGGAGGACGACCGACTGCGCCCGATTTTCGAAAAGGTTCAAGCGGGCGAGCGCCTGAGCTTCGAAGACGGAGTGACCATGTACCGCACGTCCGATCTTCTGACGCTCGGCTACATGGCGAATGCTGTTCGCGAGCGGCTTCACGGCGACGTTACCTACTTCAACGTTAACCGGCACATCAATCCGACTGATGTTTGTGTCGCAAGCTGCCGCCTGTGCGCGTTTGGAAAACGTGTGAAAGATCCGCACGCGTATACGATGTCGCTCGAACAGGTCTGGGAAATTGCGGGCAAAGGCTATGCTGAGGCAGTCACCGAATTTCATATCGTCGGCGGTTTGCACCCGGAGTTGAGTCTCGACTGGTTCTGTCAAATGATTTCGGGTTTGAAGGAGCGCTATCCCGGCGTGCACCTGAAGGCCTTCACGATGGTCGAGATTGCGTATCTGGCAAAGCGCGCGAAACTCTCCATACGAGAAACATTGGTGCGGCTGAAGGACGCGGGCGTCGATTCGCTGCCTGGTGGCGGTGCGGAGATTTTTTCAGAACGCGTTCGCCGCATTATCTGTGATCACAAGATCGATGGCGACGAATGGTTGGAAACCGCGAGGACCGCACACCGGATTGGCTTAAAAAGCAACTGTACGATGCTATATGGCCATTTAGAAACGGCCGAAGATCTTTCCGATCATCTGGTTCGCTTAAGAGCCGTGCAGGATGAGACTAACGGTTTCGTCACCTTTATTCCCCTTGCTTTTCATCCCGCCAATACGGCGCTCACGCATCTGCAGCCGACGAGCGGTTTCAACGACTTGAAACAGATTGCCATCTCGCGGCTGATGCTGGATAACATTCCGCACATCAAGGCGTATTGGATCATGATGACGCCGGCGGTGGCGCAAATTGCCCAGCGGTTCGGAGCGAACGATATTGACGGGACTGTGGTGGAGGAAAAGATTTACCACGATGCCGGGGCGACTACCGCTCAGCATCTGCGGCGGCAGGATCTATTAAGGTTGATTTGCGAGGCGGGACGAGAACCGGTGGAACGAGATACGAACTACCGGCCAGTATCTCGGACTGAGAGTGCGTTTACTGTTCTCGTGTAGATCCGCTAGGCTTGGACTGCGGGCGAGCCGCGAAAGATGGACAGTAGCTTCCCGAAAAGGCCAATGCGGGTAGGTGCTTCGGCTTTACACTCCCTGCCGGCTAAGCCGTCGCGCAGATAGGATTCGGGCAGGAATGTAGCGCCTTCGCCAGCCATTTCGAAAAGCCAGCGCTTGGCTAAGTCGTCAGTGCTTTGCAATCCGCAAACGTCCAGAACAAATTTCCGGCCGCCCAGCGTGGTTTTCACGGTATTCCAACATCCCACGAGATCTTGTACATTCGCTTCCGTGAACTCACCAAAAAGCTGTAACCGGCAACACCCCACCCCGTCATGAATGTAATACTTGAAAAAGGCAGAACGTAGCGCCTTCTTCTCCGAGGCTTCGGTGAATGCAGTAGACTGCAAACTCGCCCGATCGTTCTGAGGTGTCAGATCAGCCATAACTCCTGTTGTTGGATTCCTAACGTGCAATCGGAGTTCCATATTTCTCGTCTGATAAGCGGACGTGTGTTGTTGTTAGCAAAGTGTTTTATCGGTGCTTTTAAGTAATCATTCAATGATCGTTAACCAAAACGATAGAAAAAAGTTCTTACTGTACTTGTCTCACGTCGTATTTGCTTTTTTGTTTACCACCATCTCCCTTTTCGCACAAACACCGGCTAATCCACCAAGTACATCAACACCACAAACGCTGCCCCCTCAGCCCGGTCAACTTCCGCCGCCGTCCCAACAACCCGGTACACCAGCTCCAGGCAAGACGCCGGAAGGAGAAGACAAATACATTTTTGGAGTTCTGCCAAATTACCGCACAGCGGAGATGAATGCCATCGGGCATCCGCTGACACCAAAGCAGAAGCTCACTATCGCAACTAAAGACTCCTTTGCTTATCCGCTGATGGGCATCGCGGTTGCGTACGCATTCATATATCAACTGGAAGACACGCATCCTGAATTCGGCCAAGGCGTGGAAGGCTATGCAAAACGATTGGGAACATCATATGCCGACCAAGTCATTGGAAACTTTATGACCGAAGGCATCTTCCCGGTCATCTTGCGTCAAGATCCGCGTTACTTCCGCATGGCGCACGGTTCGGTGGGTAAGCGCACTTGGTATTCCGTAAGCCGCATTTTCGTCACAAAGACTGATTCCGGCAGGAGCATTGTAAATTTTTCCGAACTACTGGGCAACGCCACAGCAGCGGGCATTGGCTT
>DASREJ010000067.1:0-42577 GCA_035652115.1 Bryobacteraceae bacterium | reverse complement strand
TGGTTTAATGGTCGCCATACGATATATCTAGAGCGTTTATGAACTCTTCAATTGTGATCGCGATTTTGAGCCTTTCGTCGCTTCGCCTTGGGCTTCGTACCGTCATCTGCGTTTTATCCCACCCGCACGCGTGACCTCACGCTCTATGAAACAATTGTTGGTTGCGGGCGAGTCTCCTCTTTTTCTTCACCCTGTTGTGGTGCGTGCCACTGTTAGCCCAGAGCAGCGCGCTGAGTTCCCATAAGCTGCTTTTAACTGTCCAGCGACTGCGGCGGCTGCAACGCGATCGCGAGCGGCAAACCATACGCTGGACGAATTTCGATGCACGGGTGCAATCGGAGCCAAATTCTCCGGAGCGCGGTTTCGAATTGGCCCTCTATTACGCGATTACTAAAGACGCCGCCAGCGGCAAGCAAGCGGTCCGGTGGGTTTTGAAGCATCCCTGTGAGTTAAGACAGGTTGCGTTGGTGCTTGATTGGGCTGGGGATCAGGTCTCGGATTCAGAGCGAAAGCAACTCCAGAGCACGAACTGTAAGTCTACGCCGGGAACAATAGCGGACCGCGATGCACTTTTCATGCAAATTGCCAGTGGAGAAGATGCCGATGCGCTGATTGAGAAGACCGCCAAGCCTTTAATCTCGCAACTACAATCCGGAAACTGGCATGATGGCACCCAATTGTATGCGGCGTTCGAATATCTGTATGTCGTGCGGTTTACTCAGCACACCGACTTAAGGCAGGATTATCCTCGCTTCTTTTCATCGTTGCCCGCTGCATTGTTGCTTGCTTTGAAGCCGGAGGAGGTAGATCATCCGGATTGGCGCATGCACGCCGCTGCACTTGTACTGGTCGGGATAGATCCAAATCTGGAGAGTTCACAGTACCTGCAAGGGTGGGCGATTGAAGACCGGCAGATGATTACGGAAGGTGAAGGCGTCGCATACGAGTTGCTGTGGGGCGATCCTTACTTGCCGGGCGTTGGTTACGAGAACCTTGATCCGTGGTCCTACGATGGCGATGGAACTTTATTCGCGCGAACGGACTGGAATGGCAACGCATGCTGGATTCATGTGTCGAAATCTGCTGTGGATCAGGAAAACTGTCCGAGCGGTTGGCAGCAAAAAACGATGGCCTTCGGGCGGTTGACGCTGGCGCCGCTCGATGGCTCTTGCGTACAGCTTTCGAAACGGAAAATGGACGAAACGGCCATCATCTGGAAATTGCAACCAAATCAGGCGGTCTATTACACACTGGATGCAGCCGGAGCCAGTGCGCACGCCGACTCCGGCGGGATGTGGAAGGTGCCTGCAAACGCGGACAATAAAATTTGTACTAGCCTTGATACACTGAAGGTTCCGCAAGCGCACAAACCCGCGCGCAAATAAGGAGCAGGAATTTTATTCATGATCGCCGCGACACAACTACGCCCCGGCATGGTTATTAAGTTCAACAACGAGTTGCATTCGGTGTTCAGCATGGTGCACCGCACGCCAGGTAATTTGCGCGGCTTCGTGCAAGCGAAGATGCGGAACCTGCGATCCGGCTCGATGATCGAGCATCGGTTTTCGTCGGAAGACAAGGTTGAGCGGGTTGCGTTGGATGAGCATGAGATGGAGTATTTGTACGACGACGGCGAATACTATTACTTCATGAATACCGAGAATTACGAGCAGATGCACCTGACGAAGGACATGCTGGGCGATGGTGTGCTCTATCTGATTCCGCAGTTGAAAGTGAACGTCGAATTCTACGAAGGCAAGGCGATTAGCGTGGAACTGCCGCCGAGTGTAGAGATGACAGTGATGGAAACCGAGCCTGGATTGAAGGGCGCGACGGTATCTAATGTGACGAAGCCGGCAAAGATGGAGACCGGCTTAGTCGTGCAAGTGCCCCCGTTCATTAATCAGGGTGAACGCATTCGGGTCAGCACCTCCGAAGGCACGTACCAGGAACGGGCCTAACTGCTACGGTTAATTTTTGAATTGACCTTTCAGATAGTCGTAGCTCTTCCGCAGGCTGGCAATCGGGTCGCCCGGGGTTTGATCTTGCTCTACGAAATAATGACGGACGCCAGCCGCGTCAGCAGCCGCTAAAACGGCCGGAACGTTGATAGAGCCGCTGCCGACTTCCTTAAATGCAGTTTTGGGTACGTTCTCGTTGAATTGAACGGGCACGCCCGCGGCCTTATCTTTCAAATGCAGCAGCGGCACGCGGCCTTTGTGGACCCCCAGCGCGTGAACCGGGTCGTGCCCGGACACGCTCATCCAGAAAATATCCATTTCTAAGAAGACTAGCTTGGGATCGGTTTCGTTGAGCAGCATCTGTAGCGCCGGAACTCCGTTCACAAGCGCAAGATCGTGGGCATGGTTGTGATAGCAGAGTGTGAGGCCATTTGACTTAGCCTGTTCGCCTTGCCGATTCATGCGATCGGCGGTGCGCTTCACACTGTCAGCGCCATTTTCTGCAATCTGCAGAAATGGAACTACCACATATTGAAATCCACGCTGTTTGGCTTGCTCTAGGCTTGCGACATTGAATTGACTTTCGTCCGCCGTAAACATGGACTTGTCGGTATGAATGCTGACGGGCTTCAACTTCGTTTGCTTTAGCGCAGGCCAGATTTTGTCCACGTTTCCGGCGGTGCACTCGATCTCGCGATAGCCAATCTCTTCGATGGCTTTCAAAATAGTCAGGGGATTTTGCTCAACAACGTTTCTGACTGTGTAGATTTGGAAGCCTAGATTGTTAGCCGTGAGCGGGTCGCGTGCGAACGCTGTGCGCGCGACTGTCGCTAAAGACGCGGTTCGAACCAGGAAATTGCGGCGGGATGACTGGGACATGCATAACATACTATCTGGCGCCACTTGCGGATTCCGGAGTTGTTCGATTGGGCTGTTCCGTGCGCCAGTATCGCGTGAATCGCTTGGGAAGTCGAAAATGCGCGCCATCTTCGAACCACAATCCGCGTTTAGCCGCGTCCATCGTTTCGGCGGCAAGCACCCGATCAGCGCCAAAATGCGACATGGTGTTGCCGTAATCGGGCGGGAGTGGCCAGGCGCTCAGCAGGTACGAATCATCGCCCGAGTTCAGGCGTTCGAATTTGACTGATACGAGCCAATAAGTAAGACCGCTACCCGAGTGCTGCTCCATCTTAGAGATGACTCCGTGTAGAGTAGCGCCCTTGGGAATTATCGTTTTGGAGCCAGGTACAGGGAGCGGCTCGATAAGGGTGGCCTGAATAGCATCACCGACGTAAGAATTCTTGTCGTCGATCTGCGAATCGAGCGACGCTTTCAGCGTGAGACCCGCGGGCAATGGGTCATCGACGACATGGCTGACTACCGCGGATTCGGCCGGCTCCACGGAAGTGAAGTGCAATGTAGATTCGCCTCGGAACTCACGGCATTGTGCATATTGGTTGCGGTTCACGGTATAGAGATCGCCTTCGCTTTCCATCTTGAGGACGAACGTGGACGGGAGCAGCGATTGCTGGCCGGATATATCCACTAACTGATAGTCCACGTCGGTTTCAGCGGAACAAATGCCGGAATTCTGGGGTACTTGGTCCGCAACGACATTCAGATGAACGAGTTTGAAGTTGGCGGCATCTGCACTGAAACCACCGTGGAACGGAATGATGGATTTGCCGCGGCGGCCTTCCAGATAGTAGTTGCTGCGCAGAAGCTGAACAACGTAATCAAAACTGTAGACCAGTTTGCCGTTTGCTTGAGAGGATCCTTTGAACGTAAATTGCACCCCAGGCATGAAAAAAATGTTGCGAAGGAAGCCGACAAATTGGCCGGACGTTCTAGGGCCGTTGGAAATGACTGACGAAATTCCTCCGGATGCAAAACGGTTTTCTCCATGTAAGGAGAATATTTCTTTACCTTCTGATACGGCTACGTCCAGACGAAGCCGGTCTCGCATGAACTCTTTCGGCTTGCCGTGGGGAGCATTTGCCACACATGCGTGCTTTTCGCCGTAGTAGATTCTTTCAATCGTCTGCACACAGGTATAGTTTGCGGACTTCGCCAGTTCTGCCTGAACATTGAGTTTGATCTTTTGCAGGAGCGAGTAGTCGTTCGGCGGTTGGGGCGAAGCCGGCGCTGTCGCAGTTTGAATCGCGGCAAACAGCAAAAATAGGCAGACCGGCAGCATCCTCTAACCACCAACTACTTCCGTTTTAGATCTTTTCGAGCGAGATCGGCGAAGCAGCTTGAGCACAAGAACGGACGTTGCGGAAAGCAGCAACGCAATAATGGCAACCTCTAGCATGTGCTTGCGCAGGAAAAGGAATGCTTCAGTGCCGTAGCGCACGCCAAGATATGCGAGAGCGAAGTAGCGAATTGCTCTGGCGGCGAGAATGACGCCCGTGAAATAAGACCAATGAACTTCCAGTGCTCCAGCGCAAAACACAGGAACTTTCATCGGCAATGGCAGGGGAGAAACAGCCGGAACAAATACGGTGGCCAGCCCATATTGCTCAAACCAGGCATGGAGTTTTTTCCCTCGGTGCGTAGCGAGCTGCTTCGCGAGAAACGCTTCGCCGCCTTTACGCGCGACTCCAAAGAGAATAAGGCTTCCAGCGAGAGAGCCAAGAATTGCATAAAGAGCCGCTGGAAATGCGTATCGAGGTTTAGTGGCCGCAATGGTGATCAGAAGAAGATCAACACCGCCGACTACCGGAAGACCGGCCGAATCCAGTATGGCCAGGACAAAGAGACCATGCGGTCCCCACCCAATGAGAATGCCGCCGATCTCCTTCCACCAGCCTGAAATGCTATTGACTAAAGCTTTCAGGATCTACTCCGCCGACTGTTGTGACCCTAGAATAGCCAATAATTCATCTTCATCTATTACGGGAATGTTGAGTTCGCGCGCCTTATCGAGCTTTGAGCCCGCCTCTTCGCCAGCTACAACGTAGTTCGTCTTGCTGCTGACCGAGCCGGCCACCTTCCCACCTGCTGTTTCAATGCGTTCCTTTGCCTCCTCGCGCTTAAGCGTCGGGAGTGTGCCTGTAAGAACGAACGTAAGGCCGTCCAAAGCGCCGGACTTCTTTTTTTCGCGCGGCGCGGTGAAGCGCAGACCTGCTGCGCGGAGCCGCTCAATAAGGTCGCGATTTCGGGGCTCGTCAAAGAATTGCCGAATTGCCTGAGCTACCTTCGGGCCAATCTCATTGGCTGCTTGCAAAGTCTCGTCGGACGCAGCCGCAATCTCATCCAGACTCCCGAAGTGAAATGCGAGAATCTGTGCCGTGCGTTCGCCAACAAAGGGTATGCCCAGTCCATTCAGCACGCGAGCTAGAGCCTGAGAGCGCGATCGATCAATGTTCTGGATGATTTTTGTAGCCGACTTCTTGCCCATGCGTTCCAGCGTCAAAAGCTGATCGGCTGTGAGGTTGTAAAGATCCGCAACATTGTGGACGAAACCATTCTTGAGCAACTGATCTACAAGCGCGTCACCCATGCCGTCGATATCCATTACATGGCGGGAAGCGAAATGCAGCAGCGATTCGCGCAGGCGGGCGGGGCAATTGGTGTTCACGCAACGGCTGGCAGATTCGCCTTCTTCACGAACGATGTGACCGCCGCAGACAGGGCAGACGGATGGCATGTGAAAATGGCGGCGATGCGGGCCATGCTCGACGACGCGGACAATTTTCGGAATGACATCGCCGCTGCGCTCTACCAGGACTGTGTCGCCAATAGCGACGCCCAGGCGCTCAATCTCATCCTCGTTGTGCAGCGTGGCGCGGGAAACCGTGACACCGCTGATTTGGACGGGTGTAAGATGCGCGACTGGCGTGAGCGCTCCGGTGCGTCCAACCTGGACCTCAATGTTTTCAAGAATCGTGGAGGACTGGCGTGCTGGATATTTGAAGGCAATCGCCCAACGAGGGGCTTTCGAAGTCCAGCCTAATTTTTCCTGCTGTTCAATGGAATCGATTTTGACGACGACCCCATCGATTTCGTAGGGAAGCGAGTCGCGCTTGTTCTCCCACTCATGGATGAAGGCAAGCAGGTCGTCCAACCCCCCACACCTCGCTCGATAGCGGTTCACTTTAAAGCCCGCGCGCTCTAGCGCTTCAAGCGATTGCCATTGGCTGTTCAGAAGAGGGCGACCATTGCCGAAAAGAAAATATGCGAAATAGTCAAGCTGGCGCGCCGCCGTAATGGAGGGATCAAGCGCTCGTAGCGCGCCTGCAGCGGCATTGCGCGGATTGGCGAAACGGGCAAGCCCGGCCCGATCTCGCTCTTCGTTCATTTTTTCGAATGAGCGGCGTTGCATGATGACTTCACCGCGTACTTCAAAGGCGTTTTCGCGAATAGCGTCGGCCTTAGAGCGCAAGGGAAGGGAACGGATGGTGCGAGCGTTTTCCGTGACCTCTTCGCCGACCCGGCCATCGCCACGTGTCAGTGCCTGAACTAACCGATGATCGCGGTAGTGGGCTGCCATGGAAAGGCCGTCCAGTTTAAGTTCAGCCACATATTCGTATTTTTCCGATTTAAGGAGCGAGCGCACGCGGGAGTCAAACTCGATGAGTTCCTGCTCGCTTAACGCGTTATCGAGGCTCAGCATCGGAGAGCTGTGAGGCACTTTGATGAAGCCTTCGCGCGGCTGACCACCTACGCGCTGAGTGGGCGAATCGGGAGTGCGCAGTTCCGGGTGCTGATTTTCCAGATCGCGGAGCTCGCGCATAAGCTGATCGAACTCAGCATCGGTGATTTCCGGCTGATCGAGCACGTAGTACAGGTATTCGTGATGTTCTAGCTTCTTGCGCAGTTCTTCAACGCGCTTTGCAAGCGATTGTGACATTACCTTACAGCAACTTATAATGGTGAACTTGGATTCTTTTCACGCGCGGCGCGCGGCTCTTATCTACAATCCGGTAGCACGAGCTCTATCGCGCAACCCGCACTCGCTCCAACGTACCACCGATCTTCTATCTCAACAGGGCGTTAAAACAACCTTGGTGCCGACGACGGGGCCGGGTAGCGCAACAGTGCAGGCGCGCCGGCAGATCGATGAGGGATGCGACTTAATCATTGTGGCGGGCGGCGACGGAACCATCAATGAAGCGGCGAACGGAATGCTGCACACTCCTGTGCCGCTCGCCATTTTGCCCGGAGGTACTGCCAACGTTCTCGCGCGGGAGATGCAAATTCCCACTCCTATCGATCATGCGGCCAAACGGTTGTCGCAATGGAAGCCGCGACGCATTGCGGTTGGGCGTTTACAGCGGGCCGGCGATGCGCCGCGTTCGTTCCTTTGCATGGCGGGTGCGGGTCTCGATGCTGATATCGTGGCGCGCCTCAATTTGGATTTGAAAGCGGCGACGGGAAAATTTGCGTATTACGTCGCGGGATTCAGCCACGTTCTAAGCCCGCTTAAGGAATTTGAAGTCTTGGTGGATGGCCGTCGCTTTGATGGCAGTTTTGCGCTGATCAGCCGCGTGCGGAATTACGGGGGAGACTTAGAGATCGCGCGCGGCGCGTCGCTCCTTGGCGATCGGTTTGAAGTCGTTCTGTTCCGCGGCACAATGAGCGTGCGATATCTACCGTATTTGTTGGGCGTAGCTTTGGGGCGGGCGCACCAGATGCACGGATGCACCGTAGTGCGCGGCAGTTCCGTCGTTTGCCGGCCACCCGATAGTTCCGACATCTATGTTCAAGTTGATGGCGAGCTGGCAGGTACACTGCCTGCAACAGCCGACATCATTCCAAATGCTTTGACGCTTCTAATGCCGCCAGAGTATTTGGCGCGAGAGCAATCCTTCGCCGCTGTTCCGGCTTGCGCTTGACAACCCGGGATTCGAGCAGCTTAAGAAAGATCGCTGCCAATGGATAATGTCACGCATTCACTAACCGGTCTGGTCTTGGCACGTGCCGGTTTGAATCGTCTTTGTCCTCGTGCGACGGCGCTCCTGATCATGTCGGCAAATGCTCCCGATATCGATGTCGTCGCGGCGTTCAAAGGGTCGGTAGCATATGCCGAAGCGCATCGCGGGTACACACATTCGCTGATAGGCCTGCCTGCGGTGGCGCTGCTTTCGGTTTTGGTCGTGGCAGCCATTTTTCGACAGAAATTGCCATGGGGTAAGGCGTGGTTCCTGTGCGTAATTGGTGTAGCGAGCCATTTGTTGCTCGACTGGACGAACAGCTACGGAACACGGCTGTTGCTGCCATTTTCATCGGAATGGTTCCACCTTGATATCACCAGCCTCTATGACGGCTGGATCATGGCTGCGCTCGTTTTCGTTGTCATTTGGCCTTCGTTTTCGCGGTTAGTGAGTCGCGAAATTGGCGCTAAAGGAACACCGGGACGGACAATGGCTCGCTGTGGCTTGCTTTTTTTCTTGCTTTTCGATTTTGGACGAGCGTTATTGCATGCGCGCGCTGTGGCCCAACTGGAAGCTCACTTGTTTGAAAATGCGCCGCCTGTGAATGTGTCCGCGCTGCCGGAGGCATTCAATCCGTTCGCTTGGCATGGTGTGGTGGAAACCGACAACACCTATCACTCCTTGACTGTGAATACGTTGGGGGAGGTCGACCTCACAAGTGCGCAGGTTTTCTTCAAGCCTCCACAGGAAGTCACGCTCGAAGCTGCAAAGCGCACCGAGCCATTCCGATATTTTCTTTACTTCGCCCGATTTCCGATTTGGTCAGAATCGCGCGTTGCGTTGGATGTGGGCCATGGGAGTCGCGTGGAATTGACAGATTTGCGATTTGGACAACCGCAGCGAGGTTCTTTTCACTGCATTGCTCTCGAAAATGCGAACGCACAGGTGCTTGAGACGTGGTTTACCTTCGGATCTGGAAATAATCTGGGTTGGGGTCGCGGCGGCCCGCCGAGTACATTGGAGCAATAGGACGAATTTAGGAAAAGAGAATGAAAAAAGTCTTTCATTTCGAAACCCGACGCGAATCATATTCTTGTGATGCCGTAGTTCTCTGGTGTTTCGATAATCGTTTTCATCTCCCGTTCAGTAAGTTTCTCAAGCGGCTTGGCATCATTAATCCAGATCCGATCAAGATTGCGGGCGGTGCGAAGTCTCTGTCCTCGCCTGCACAGGAGACAGAGCGAGAATTCATTCTCGACCAGATCAGGACGTCCATGCGTCTCCACCAAACCAAGCGTGCGATTTTAATGCTGCATTCGGATTGCGGTGGTTATGGTGGCTTGGCTGGCGGATTTGATAACGATCCAAGCAGAGAAGCAAACCATCACGAAAATGAATTAAAACGAGCCATGGCGTGTCTTCAAGAGCGCATACCGGAAATCGAAGTTCAAGCCTACTTTGTGGATTTCGATGGGGTTTGGGAGATTGAGCTTGCATCTCCCACGACGAGAACACAAGCTGGCAGTTGAGTAACTGTTTATGCGATTCCGATTAATCAGGTTTGAAATCGGCGCGCTTCAGACCGGTCTGCGCTTCGCGGTTCTTCATAAAGGTGTTCCAGATAAAACCAGTGCGTAAGTTTTCTGCCATGGCAATCGTAATGCCAGTATCGATGCCGATCACGTCATTGTCATACCAATTTTTAAGGGGATTGAACGCATTGATAAATCCGTAACGCGACCAACTGCGATCCCCATAGCGATTCTTCATGTTCTGCAAGACGCGCAGTGTGGCTGCCGGCAAAAACGGAAGCGATCCCGCGGCGGCGCTTGGAACTACAGTGCCGTCGATGGGCCCCATCTCGGGAGGGCCGCCCCAACTTACATAGCCGTGCTCTGAATCTGAAGCCGTGATACCCCACAGCTCGTCGCTGTAATCGGGAAATCGTTTACCCAACTCAATGCACCAACGCCTGTGAACCTCCGTCGCGATCGTGGAGTTTTGAAAATAATCGGCATATTTGTCGCGCTTGCCGCGGAGGTCAAACCAAGCGTGGGAATACTGATGGATGAACAGGGGCGCAAAGGATCCAATATAACGAATCCCTTCATAGTCGAAGATGACTCTTTTCCAGGCGTTCCATGATTCAGCCGGCAATGGATGCGATGAAGAACCTAACCCGAGTAGGTACATCATCACCAGCTCACTATAGTTACTCCAGCGGTAAGGAAGAAACCCCGCCTCTGGTTCCCAGCCATGCTGTAACACGGATGTGTCTTCCGCGAGCCAGGTCCATTCCACGCGGTTGAAAATGTCGGACGCGAGCCGGTTGATATCCGCGCTGCGGAAGTGCTGGCGGCAGGTAAGCACGCCACACATTAAGATTGCGGTGTCTATGGAGGACACCTCGGAGTCCCAAAGGCGTTCGCCGGTTTTTATGTTGCCGAAATGGAAAAAGAAGCCGCGATGATTCGGCATGGAGCGCCAGAGGAAGCGCAGAGTTGTCAACACGCGATGCCGCGCGTCAGCAGCGCTGACATAACCGCGCTTCTCGCCAATACAAATTGCAGTTAGCCCGAATCCTGTGGATGCAATGCTTCCAACGATGCTGTTGTCGGTAGCGCGCACGTTGCAGCGGTCTTTTACAAGACCGGTAGCCGGATCTGCCTGTTCCCAGAAAAATTGGAAATTAGCTTTCTGTAGCTCTTCCAAAAATGCCTCGTCTGCTGGCGACAGAGTGATGGGCTTCGGTTGAGAAGTTGGCGGGGTAGCCTGTTGAAGCGGCGCGGAGATGGCATCGCCGAGCGGGAGACAAGCGGCCGCCGCAGCGCTGGCTAGCAGTTTGCGGCGGGTATACCCCGGCTGCTTAGGTTCTTCACCGTCACCTGAAAAAAAAGAGTCTTTCGCTGTCAAGGTTTACAGCGGCTCGATAGCGTAAAATGTCGAATCGAGCGCCTTCGGCCAGTCTAACAAGTACATGCCAGTATGCACCCTAAGCAAAGATACCTAGAGCGCTTCGCACCGCCACCGTTTTGCGCGAATTTCTCAAAAGTAGCGTAAGCATGACACGGCTTCAGAAAATTCTTCTTGCGGTCGCACTTACATTGACGGCCATTGGGTTAATCGCGATCTCGATAAGAGTTGCTTCGATCCGAAGGTTCCGTCCGGTGCCCCCGGTTACGCTTGTCGGCGATGTCATCAAGCAAGACAGCGATGTTACGCAACAGACTCCCATACCGGGCGTGATCGTTACGGCGAGTGGGGGCGCGACGGTTGTGGCGCAGCGATCGGGTCCTTCGGGCTTTTTCAGTATTACTTTGAACCCGGGAGTGGAAAAAGGTACAGCCGTCGTTTTGACGTTCAAACACCCTGATTACAAGACACTGAAAATTACCGCAACCAATCCCGGCGATCAGTTGTACATCGCACGCATGGAGCCACTGCAATCGCAACAAGGAGCCGTATCGCAGAAGCCCGAGACGTCAGGAAAGGTGGTTCAGATTAGCAACACTCGCGTGCGCTACACCTTGAAAGAGCAATCTACGGTGAATGTCGGTAGCCTCGCGAAACAGTTCCCGGCGCATAATATGGGCAACATACCGTGTCGCGGCCGCCTACCGTGCTCACCGGACGGGAGGTGGGCGGCGACAAGGACAACTCTTCCGCTTGACGCGGGACAGGGCAACGAATTTCGTAATGTGCGGATCTTATGCGTTGCCGGCCCATGCGCATTCACAAAGATCGAAACCGATGCCGCGGAGCATCCCGCACAAAAAATAGTGGTGTCGGTTCTTAACTGGTCGGACACTACCAATTTTCTTGTGGAAGCCGACAGAATGCGGACCATGGTGACGGACGCGGTCCAGCAATCTTATCCGTTCATCATTGGCCAAACGATGACTTTTGCGCTGCCGCCGGGTTCCGAAGGCCCAAGTATCGAAGCCGATCTTGATGGGCAATACATCGTTTTTCCATTGGGACCAACGCTGATTCTTTCATGGGCTACGTGTAGTGTTGAGGTTTCGAAAGAAGGTAACAAGATATATCGCTGCCAGTTAAAGAACGGTTATCGATTTCAAGAATAGAGCCGGAGTTCACCAGCGCAATGATTACGCGGCGAGACAAGACTGGTCTTCGCGCCTGTGATAGGCGATGTAGAAACCTGCCGGAACAATGAAGACGGTCAAAATAACGGAAAGCGTCAAGCCGCCAATCAAGGCTCTTGCCAGCGGCGCGTAGGATTCGCTTCCTTCGCCGATTTTCAGAGCCATCGGCAGCAGGCCGATAATTGTCGCCAACGAAGTCATTAAGACCGGCCGAAGGCGTATCCGGCAAGAGGTAATGATGGCTTGGCGAACGTCCAGTCCTTCCTCAATCAGGTGATGGGCAAATTCAACAATCAGGATGCTATTCGACATCGCGATACCGGCAAGCATAATGACTCCCATCAGTGACATTACATTCAGCGTCGTACCCGTTAAAATCAGCGTCAGAATGACACCTGAGATCGCGGGTGGAAGAGCCAACAAGATGATGACCGGGTCGATGAACGAGCGGAATTGCGCGACCAAAATCAGGTATAGGAGAAGCACAGAAAGGCCCAGCCCAATCGCGAAACTCTTGAACGAAGCATTCATGGCTTCCACCGTTCCTCTCATTGCGACGTCCACATTGGGCGGCAACTGGATGCGCCCGAGCATGGCGCCGATGTTTTTTGCCAGACCGCCGAGATCTTCGGACAGGGGACGAACGTAGACATCGATTCGGCGGCGTATCTGGTAATGATCTACCTCGGTCGGCGCCAGAAATGGAGTAATTGAGCTCACCATATCCAGGCGCGTGGGTTGCGAAATACCCGTTCCGTGCAGTGGAATCGAGCGTAGATCGTTCACTGTGCGGATTTGCTGTTCGGGATATTGCACAGTAAGGTAATAATTGTTCCCATTACGTGGGTCACTCCAGATACTTGGAGCGATCATCTGATTCGAGGTGAGAGCCGTGATTACATTCGACATAACTTCTTTTTCTGATAGACCTAACTCACCGGCCCGCGTTCGATCGATATCCAGCTGGAGGGCAGGGTAATCGAGGTCCTGTGGTATGTACACATCGGCAACGTTGCGCATATGACGGATACGGTCAGAAATATCAAGCGCAGTGCGGAAGTCATTGTGCAGATCCAGACCGGAAACTTGCAGATCGATCGCGGCAGGCATGCCCATGTTGACCACCGAATCGACTAAGCTGCCGGATGAAAAGAACGCCGTCAGTTCCGGCATGTCTTGTTCCATGCGTCGCTTCACGCGTTCGATGTATTCATAACTTCCAACGGTGTGTCCAGGCTTCAGACTCGCCTGCACAAATGCCGTGTGCATCGCTGAATTTGATGTGTAGACCGCGGAGAATCCAGGGTCAACGCCGATGTTAGAGACGATCATGCCCATATCGTGTGGGCTGACTAGATGACGAATCAGCTGTTCGACTTTCGCAACTTCTTTTTCTGTGTCCAACAGTCCAGTTCCGGACGGTGCTTTCAGACTGATGACGAACTGGCCTGCATCTGTTCGAGGGAAAAAAGAAATACCAATCAGTGGAAATAGCAGCAAGCTAGCCCCAAAAACAGCGAAGAAAACCCAAAGTGTGGCTGCTGGCCAACACATGACTTTCAAAACGACTGTTTCATACGACCTGAGCAAAGCATCGAATCGAGCCGAGAACCAAGTGTTGAGCCGCACGCCGAAGCCGACGCGCTTTTTCTGGGAAGTCACTGCGGGCATTACCTGATGTGCGGCAGCATGCTTAATGAAGTGTGCGCAGAACAGGGGAACGACCGTCATGGCGACGAAATATGAGGCGAATAGCGAAATAACAACGGCGAGCGCCAGCGCCGAGAAGAGGAACTTGCTAACGCCGTAGAGGAGCGTTACAGGAAAGAACACGACAACCGTTGTTAGGGTGGCCGCAAGAACCGGTAGGGCAACTTCGCGGCCGCCATTTTCTGCCGCAACTAACGCCGGCTCTCCGAGTTCCAAATGCCGATAGATATTTTCGAGTACAACGACCGAGTTGTCGATGAGACGAGACAACGCTAGAGCGAGACCGCCCAGCACCATGCTGTTGATGGAACTACCGCCAAGCTGCAGTGCAATAAACGTCGCGAGAACCGAAAGCGGAATGGAAAAAAAGACCGCGATAGTTGCCCGCATGCTGCCAAGAAAGATCAGGATCATCAAGCAGGTAAGGAACAGCCCGACACCGCCTTCGTGCAGTAAGGTTACGATTGCAGTCTTGACGAATTGAGACTGGTCAAAAACGACAGTTCTCGCAAGCGATGCCGGGATGTCAAACAGGTGCCGCAGCTTATCTCGCACGCCATTCACAACTGCAATGGTGTTGGAATCGCCGCCTTGTTTAAGAATTGGCAGATAAACGGAACGCTGTCCATCGACACGCACCACGTTGTATTGCAGCGAGTAGGCGTCTTTGGCTTGGCCAACATCGGAAATGTCGACCGGCGATTGGCCCACAATCTTAATGGGCGTCTGGTTCATCGTCTTGAGATTGACTTGACTGTTGGCGTAGATGGCGTAGTCTAAGTTGCCGATCTGGACGTCGCCCGCGGGCAGAACGACATTCGATTCATTTACGGCGCGCACGACATCCATCAGGCTCAGTTGGCGGGCTTCCAGCTTGTAAGGATCGACGTAAAACTGAATCTGGCGCCATCTTCCTCCGAATGGCTGCGGCACAGAAGCGCCGGGAACACTTGCAAGCTGATTTCGGACAAAATTTTGCGCGAGGTCTTTCAGAGCAGTCTCATTCAAGCTTTCGTCTTTGAAAGTGACCAGGCAGACTGGAAGGCTGGATGCATCCGATTTCAGGACGATAGACGGAAGGGTGCCTGGAGGCAAGTCGCGCATATCCGCCATCGCCAGGTTGGCAATCGTGGAAGCGGCGGAATCGGCGTTGCTCCCTGGCTGGAAGTAAACACGAATAACGCTGACGCCGGGAAGGGAACGCGATTCGATGTGTTCGATTCCGCTGGCGAGAGTGAACATGCGTTCCAGGTGAAACGTGATGTTTCCTTCAATCTGCTCGGGCGGCATGCCTGAATAGAACGTCGCCACCACCACAACCGGAATATTCATGGACGGAAACATGTCCACAGGCATTCGGAAAAGGCTTACCCCGCCCACAAGCGCGATGATCAAGCACACTACGACGATCAGGTACGGAGTCTTGATTGCAAAACGGGACACGCTAGCTGCCTTTTACCCGATTCGTCGGAGTCTCGCTGCTCTCGATTAGCTTTGTTTGCACTCGTTCTCCATCGTGCAGTCCCGCGTGGCGTCCTGTCACGACGAACTCGTTTTCTTGGATGCCGGAACGAATCTCTTGCTGCTGCGGCGTCCCGAGACCGGTGGTAACCGGAAGAATACGAATCACGGAATCGCGCACGGCGAATACCTCGGGTGAACCCGTAGACTCATCCACAGCGTCAAGCGGAACGGTCAAAGCGTTATTGCTTTGTTGCAGCCTCAGCTTTACATCCGCATACATGCCGGGGACCAGCATGAGATTGGGGTTAGATACATCAACTTCTGTGTCCATGGTTCGTGTGGACTTCTGAACTTCATCTGCAAAGCGAGTGACATGCCCCGGGAAGGTGCGGTGCAGGGCAGCTACCGTGACGTCAACCGTCTGCCCGTTGTGAACACTGGGAACAGCCGATTCCGGGACAGGCAAAATGAGACGCAGCAAACTGTTTTGCGACAGCCGGACCACGGGCATAGCCTGGGTCTGCGAAGCCGTTCCGGCCTGAATCATGGCGCCTACATTTGCATAACGTTTAGTGACAACACCAGCGAACGGCGCGGTTATGACAGTGTATTTTTGAAGCGTTTGCCAGCGGGCCTGATCGGCCTTGGTTATATTTGCTTTGCGCTCAGCGGCTTGCAAAGTGGATTGAGCTGCGGATACTTCGGCTTCCGCCACCAAGTCCTTGGAGTGAACTTCATCGACCTCCTGTTGAGGAACCAGGCCAGGTTCCTTCTTTGATACGTTAAGGACGCGAGTGTAGGATAAATGCGCCATGTCGTGCGCGGACTTTGCGCGATTCAGATCGTCAGTAGCGGTAACGATCTCCGCCTGTGACGCTTCGAGCGCTGCGGCTGCGCGAGCTATGTCGTCTTGCATTTCAGGCACTTCAAGTACCGCCAGCACTTGGCCAGTCTTCACGCGATCACCGATATCGACGTTGATGGTTCGGATATAGCCGGCGACTTTGGCCATGACGTCGATCTCCTGATAGGGAATGAACTCGGCAGTCACAGTGAGATCGTCAGAGATGTTTGCGCGTTGTGCCCTGGCGACGGGCACAATGGGAGCCGAGGACTCAGCCGCATTATTTTCAGCGGCTTCGTTGCGAGCGCAAGAAGTCAGCAATGATCCAGGCAGGAACGCAAGAATAATGCTGGCCCAAAGAACATACACACGGCTAAATGGTTTCACCGGAGAACACCTGTTGCGTAGTCGAGTGCAGCGCGAGCCGATAGATACTCGTATTTCGCTGAGGCTGCGTCGATTTCGGCGGAAGTCTGCGCTAATTGCGCCTGATTCAGCTCAACAATGCTTCCAAGACCGGCATCATAACGGGCTTGCGCAAGGTGCAGCGCCTGATTTGCCTGATTTACCAATTGAGCTGTAACGCTCAACCGGCGATAACTTGTGTTTGCCTGTAACCAGGCATCTTGTACCTCGCGTGAAATACGGACCGATAAATCTTGTACATCTTTGTTGGCCGCCTGAGCGCGAAGAGCGGCTTCCGAGCGCCGGGCAGAAAACAGCCCCCCGTTAAAAACAGGAATGTTGATGTTGATTCCGGCGGCTCCATAATTGTCGTGGGCCAATGTTGCATCGTGCTCCGGAATCACGCCTGCCGCCCCCATGACGTTGACTGTGGGATAATTTAGTTTTCTTTCTGCCTTAGTGTATTCGTCAGCCGCATCGTTGTTGCGCCGCAATAGATTAAGATCTGGCCGGTCGCGCAACGCCGCATCAATTAACACCTGCATTGCCGGATTTAACGCGGGGGGAAGAGGTTCGTCAGCCAATGTGAACGGCTGCGTATGCTCAAGGCCTAACGCCGCCGCCAAGTGTGCTTGACTCTGTGCCACGTCGCTTTCAGCTTGGTAAACCGCAAGCTCAGCTTCGGAAACGAGCACTTGAGCGAAACTGACGTCCAGTGTCGACTTGAGCGAGCTTTGTGAGAGAGCAGTGACTTGGCGAAGGCTGAGCCTGCGATTGTCTAGTGCGGCTTGCGCAGCTTTACGAACTGCCTCACTTCCTAGCGCCGCGAAATAGGCAACGCGCACGTCCAGCAAGACCTCAGCACGAATTAGGGCAACATTATCGTTGGCAGCTTCGGCCCGCAGGCGAGAGCTGCGAACCAGATGAGATGTACGGCCGAAATCGGTCACCATTTGCAGTAAGCTCATGCCGGACGCAAAACGCGTAGACAAGCTCGATGTCGTGAGAGCGCCCGCAGCTACGGTGGTGCCTTGGACAGCATCCGCTCCAGTTACATTCGCGGCGATGATTGGAAAATATGCCGAACGCGCTTCATTCACAACTTTCCCGGCGGCTTCCGCATTCAGCCCGGCTGAGGCAATTCGAGGATGATTTTTGAGCGCGAGCGCTTCAGCCTGAGCAAGAGTTAGTGGGGTCGACGTTTGCGCGGATGCAACAATCTGCGATCCGAGACCGGCGCTTCCCATGAAAATGCACATCACCCAAACCCGCAAGCTAAAGAACCGGCTCCTGCGTGGCGACTTTCAAAATAGTAGTGTCATGCGCATCGATGAGCCCGTCCTTTACCAGCTCGCATAAGGACGGCAGAATTGCCTCCACTGTTTGTGGGCGCTCGATAAACTCGATTCGCACGGGTAGGTGACGGGTCTCCGCGCCGTGGCCTTCCCTTGAATGCCGTTGGCGATGGGAACCGAACCCTTGTTCCGGCCGGGTGAGCGTCGCGCCGGAAACTCCGTGGCTCATGAGGAAAGAGAAGACGCGCTCATACATAAACCCCTCACCAGAGCTTGTGTCTTCATTCAAGTGTATGGTTACTTTTTTTGCGGGCCCGGAAGTCAACATTCTGGAAAATTGTCAAGTTACCGAGCGTCGAGCATCATATGTTCCCATTCCTTCTCAGCTTCCGGATCCGGTGCGAGCTCCTGTTGGAGAATCCAGATACCGTCGGAATTGGCGAGGAAAATCAGACCACGTTTTTCATCGCGTGCCATTGCCGTTACTCCTTTGAATTCCTGCTCAACCATGGGATGCAAACGATCGGCAAAGCTCAAAATGCGAAATGTATGCGGAGCCGGCGAGGAGGATTGCTGGTTCAACATTTCTGCGAGTGCGGCGTCGCCGGCCACTGCGACCAAATTGTCCGGGCCGCCTGCAGGATTGGACATGTCGGCCAATAATGACGGATGGCTTTTATTCGTGATGTCAATCAAGGTAACGGCGCTACCGGATTGATGCTCGGCATACAGATAATTGCGCCGGTAATGTTGGGTGGTGAGGAAACGGACGATATTGCCGTCAGTAGGGATGTGTGCAATTACTCGGATCTGGTCCTCAACGGGTCGTTCAGCGTGCTTATCGTTTGCGGCTAATCCGACAGAAAAACAAGTAAGAGTAAGAGCCAGAGATACGCTGTGGATAGCACGTGAAAACATATAGGCGGTGACTTCGGTTGCTGCTTCATCACTATTTTTGGGGTGAAACGGCGGTGGGCACCACTTAAGATTTCCTGAAGATTTCCTGAAGTTAGAATTCAGAAACTCTTAAGTAGCAATGAAATAGGCCGCTTCATATAAAGAAAAGGACGAGTGCAGATTCTTGTAGTAGAAGATGAAAGAAAGCTGGCGAGTGCGCTAAAAGAAGGCCTGGAAGCGGACGATTATTCGGTCTTGATCGCACAAACTGGAGAAGAGGGTTTCTACCTTCTATGCAAACAGCCGTTCGACCTGGCAATTCTGGATGTCATGCTGCCGGGTAGGGATGGGTTTGAGATACTCTCTACGCTTCGTGCCCAGGGCTTGCGAATTCCGATCCTCTTATTAACCGCTAAAGACCAGATAGAGGATCGCGTGCAGGGGTTAGATCGAGGAGCCGACGATTACTTAGTAAAACCATTCGCATTCCCTGAGTTACTTGCTCGTGTTCGAGCGTTGCTTCGACGCGGCAATTCCGATGCTGCGGCAAAAACAAAAATTGCCGATTTGGAAATCGACGTTAACAATCGCTTGGTTACGAGGGCTGGACAGAAGATTGAGCTGACGGCAAGAGAATACGAATTGTTGGAATATCTTTTTCGGCATCAGGGCCGGGTAGTGTCACGTGAGATGATTGCCCGCGATATTTGGAAGGAGGTAGCGCGGCAAACGCCATTAGATAACGTGATTGACGTTCACATTGCTCACCTTCGGCGCAAGATAGACGATCAGTTCAAATCAAAGCTTGTTCATACTGTCCGCGGTCTTGGCTTTGTTCTGCGTGAAGAAAGAGATTAGTGTTTCCCGTTAAGTCCTGGCCCGTTCGCGCCCGCCTGACGCTTTGGTATGTCGTTGTCGTTGGCGCGGTTGTGCTGATCTATGTTGCCGGGACATCCTTCGCCCTTTATTGGCAGCTGTCAAATCAGCTCAGCCGGTTTGCGATCCAGGACATTGAAACAGTAGAAGGGCTGCTGTACTTCACTCCCACCGGTCAGTTGGCTCTGAACGAGAATTATCACAATCATCCGCAATCAAGGCAAGTATTGGAACGCCTGCTGGAGGTGTGCTCGCCGCAAGGCGCTGTTTTATTTCGTAACGACCGCCTGGGCGCAAGAAGACTCGGCGGGGCATTGCTGCCGAATGAGGGCGTGAACGGATATTCCGAACGTTCGGCGCGCCTTTCAGATGGCACGAAAGTGCTTCTGGTGAGCCGACGGCACGTTCTTGCTGGCCGGACCATCGTCATTCGCCTCGGTTACGATCAGCAACCTATCTGGTCGAGGCTTGACGAATTGCTAACCGCTTCGTTTGTTGCGCTTCCACTCGTCTTGGCGCTTGCTGGCTTTGCGGGCTATCAATTGGCGCGCCGATCATTGGCGCCCTTAGAACAGATTGCATCTCAAGCTGAGCAAATTACTGCTGAAAATCTTCACGAACGGCTGCCGGTAGGAAATCCCGCGGACGAAGTTGGCCACTTAGCTCGCGTTTTTAACGATGTCCTAGCAAGGCTTGAAGAATCGTTCGAGAGGCTACAGCGATTTACTTCCGACGCGTCACACGAACTTCGAACACCGTTGGCGGCGATCCGCAGCGTAGGAGAAGTCGGCCTTCAAAAAAGCAAAAAGCCTGCGGATTACCAAGACACTATTGGAAGCATGCTGGAAGAGGTAAATCGGCTCACGCGTTTGGTCGAGAATCTACTTGCGATTTCACGGGCCGATGCGCGCCAACTTCAATTGGGATTTACTCTCGTTTCACCGCTTGAGGTAGTGAAAGAGGTTGTGAATGTGCTGGATGTGCTCGTGGAAGAAAAGCAATTGAAACTTAGCGTCTGCGGCAATGCGGATGTGACATTTCGGGGGGATCGATTGCTGCTGCGGCAAGCCATCACCAATGTGCTTCATAACGCCGTGAAATACACCCCGAGCGACGGCCGAATTTCGGTGGAAGTTGCCGCGTCCTCGGGCTTCGGGGTGATTCGAATCGCGGATTCGGGACCTGGTATTCCGTCTGAACACCGCGAAAAGGTATTCGACAGGTTTTATCGGTTGGATACCGCGCGTGCAAGGGACACGGGAGGCGCCGGCCTCGGGCTTTCCATCGCGAAATGGGCCACCGAAGTCCAGGGTGGCGAGATCAAAGTGGAAAACAGTTCCGAAGGAGCAACATTCTGTCTTCGGTTTCCGATTACCGAGACCCCCAATCCAGGGTGGTCTGAGCTTAATAGCTTCAGCGGGAAGGTCATCCGCTCTTAATTTGTGGACGCGTGCGAGCACCTCGTCCAAGCGACCGTTGCATCAGTACGGTATCCACCCATTGTCCAAGTTTGAATCCAACTGCTTTGAGAATTCCCATCTGTTCAAAACCTAAACGCCTGTGAAGTGCGACTGATCCTGCATTCGCGCTGTCGCCGATCACCGCGATCATTTGCCGCCAAGCGCCCAGTTCGCACCGTGCAATCAGGCTGGAAAGAAGAGCTGTTCCGATTCCTTTGGATTGCAGGCCAGGTAGAACATAGACGGAATCCTCCACGGTGTACCTGTATGCAGGCCGTAGGCGATAAGAAGAAGCATAAGCATATCCCGCCACTTTGTGGTTAACGGTCGCGACCAGATGAGGTAAGCCTGCAGCTAAGATGACGTCCCTGCTTCTAAGTAGTTCATCAGCTGAGGGAGGTGATTCTTCGAACGTGGCGAGGCTATTCACAACGTAGAAGCTATAAATCTGCTGAATCGTCGGCATGTCGCCGGCCGTCGAATCGCGGACAACAATGGATAAATCTTCGGCGGCGCGGGACCTCGTGTCGTTGTCGTTCACACCAAAAAAAATTATGACAAAGCTAAATTCTTTAAAGGACAGTTCAGTATTCTGTGAATTGTCCGCGGCTATCCATCAAGCCGCGTGAGGGGGCGTACACATTGAACTTATTGCCGAAAGACGAACAATTCTTCGACTATCTCCATCAACAATCCGCCATTCTTTGTCAGGCATCGCAATTATTAGTTTCGGGGCTAAAAAGCGGCTTCGATGGCATGTCTCAAGTATGCAAACGAATGGAAGCCCTTGAGAGAAGCGGCGATGATGTAACTCACAAAATTTTTGATCGTTTACGAGCGACTTTCATCACACCCTTTGATCCGGAGGACATTCAATCTCTCGCAACGGCATTGGATGATGTTCTCGACTCTATTGAAGACACCACCTTTCGGATTGTTGCTTATAGAATCGATCCTATTCCAACGCCGGCTAACGAATTAGGGGAGTTGATTTCAGGCTCATGCAACGCAATTGACAGAGCCCTGCGTGCCCTGCATGAGAAGAAGCCAGTGATCGACGCCTGTATTGAGGTAAATCGTTTTGAAGATCAGGCCGATGCGATAGAGCGAACCATGTTGATAAATATTTTTAGCTCCAATATGGATGCAGTCACATTGATAAAGCTGAAAGATCTTTATGAATCGCTTGAGAACACGACAGATCGTTGCGAAGACGTTGCGGATGTGATTCAGAGTATCGCGGTAAAGAATCTATAGACAATATGTCAACTACTGCCCTGATAGCTGCAGTTGTTGTACTCGCAATCGTATTCGACTACGTAAATGGATTTCACGATGCGGCGAATTCCATTGCCACCGTGGTGGCAACCCGGGTACTTACGCCGCTCCAAGCCGTAGCGTTAGCGGCATTTTTCAATTTCGTAGCCGCTTTCTTTCTGGGAACCGGTGTGGCCGCGACAATAGGGCTTGGATTCGTCAATACCACAATCGTCACCCCATATGTGGTTCTCGCGGGCGTTAGCGGCGCAATCATTTGGAATCTGCTCACGTGGTACTTAAAGCTGCCTATCAGTTCTTCACACGCGCTGATTGGCGGGTATGCCGGCGCTGCGGTGGCGAAAAAGGGAATTCACGGACTCGTGCTCGGACGCTGGCCGAGTACGCTCGCCTTCATTGTGATCGCGCCTGTCATTGGATTAGTGCTTGGCTATGCTCTCATGCTCATGGTTTATTGGCTTTTTCGAAGCTTTTCTCCCGCGCGCATTGACCGTTGGTTCCGGCATCTCCAAGTGGCATCCGCAGCCTTGCTTAGCTGCGCCCACGGAACAAACGACGCCCAAAAGTCCATGGGTATTATTACCGCCGTTCTTGTCGCTGGCGGAATTGAACCAACGTTTCATGTGCCACGTTGGGTAATTCTTGCATGCGCGGCCGCGATGGGTTTGGGCACACTAAGTGGCGGTTGGCGTGTTGTTTACACGATGGGAACGCGGCTTACGCGCCTAAAGCCCCGCAGCGGTTTTTCGGCGGAAGGAGGCGCGGCGATATCTATTCTCATCGCGACCTGGCTTGGTTTGCCTGTTTCGACAACGCATGTGGTCACGGGCGCCATCGCTGGAGTGGGATCCATCCAGCGGGTCCGGGCCGTGCGGTGGAATGTCGCGAGCGATATTGTTACGGCTTGGATTCTAACCATCCCTGCCGCTGCCGTCGCCGCCGCCTTGACATTTTTCTTAATTCGCCTCTTCCAGCCGAACGCTTAACGGTTCTGCTATCGCACGCTCATGTTCAAACCCTGAGAGGAGCAAATGAAGGCGCTCGATCGGATATTTGGTTGACCCATCTGATTTATTACGTTCGGCCTGATGCTGTCAGTCTGCGCAGCGCATTGCGATCAGCCTCATAAATCACTCAGGCGAAGTTGCCCAATCCAGGTTAACCCGAGGATCCGGGACGTTTGGGACGCTACTCAATCCGTCATTTCATTTCGCAACTTCTATCCCGTACCGCCCGCGCGAATGAAGCAAAGGGACAGAGCGGAGCAGCTTTTCGCCACCACCTCATCAGCAAATTTGGACTTACGCCAGGCGAATTGCAACAAATAACGCGGATCGCGTTGACTTATACAACCAATGCCGCTCCGCTCTTTTTGCAGCAGCATCAGGTGTCTGAGACTTTTAAGCAGAGTATTGCTTCCAACTCGTTACCCGCTACCAGTCGCACTGCCTTGGAATCGACTAGAAGCGCCAGCGGGCAAGAGCACAGCTATATAGCCGTTCCTAGACACGCAGTGCTACTCGAAGTGCGCTCTCAACTGCACGCCATCCACCAACAAATTGTCGGGTTTGGTTGCCCTCAGTTGACGCCAGGAACAGGCCGAAAACGGCTCACCGCGAAAACCAATGGCAATTAGTGCGAGACCCGCCTCCCAAGCAGCCGTGCCCCCCGCCAGCTCGATCAGGTTTGTAATCCCATGCCGATGCAGAACACTGGCAGCGATAGAGGAACGATAGCCGCCCGCGCACTGAATTGCAATGCGGCGGTCGCTCGGGATTTGGGCGATACGGGTTTCCAAGTGATTGAGTGGGATGTTCACGCTGCCCTGGATGTGCTTGGCGGCCCATTCGCGCGGATTCCTGACGTCCAACAACAGCGGCGGGTAGACGCTTGCCAGTTCGTCCGCTAGCATCGGCGCTGTGACTCGTTCCGTCATCCTCAGCAAATCTGGGCGTCCTGCAAGCGCTTGCATCCCGCTTTTCAAGTAACCGTTGACATGATCGAAACCGATTCGCCCTAGGCGTAGTGCGGCTTCCTGCTCGCGTCCAGGCTCAGCGATGATGACGATCGGCTTGGTACGATCAAGCACCGTCCCGGCCCATTGAGCGTACTGGCCACCAAGTCCGATGTTCAAGCTGCCTGCCAAATGATCCTTGGCGTACTCGGGGCATCGCGGACGTCTAGAATTTGAGCGCCCGCATCTCTCATTCGCAGTATTTCATCGAGCTCGCTCCGACGTAGAACCTGTTTCAGGCTCTGATCGAGCGTGATGCGCTCCTGCGTGTTAAGAATCGCATCGTAGGTGAAGTAGGGCGGCGCGTCCGGCTGGTCCGCTGTCACAAGGCGAATAAACTCCTCTTTTGTCATTGGCTGAAGCGCATAGTTCATGCGCCGTTGATCGCCGAGGCTAGAGACGGTGTCGGACGAAAGTTGTTTCCCGCACAGCGGGCCGGAGCCATGGGCCGGGTAGACAAGCGTTTCATCCTGCAACGGCAGAAGCTTGTTGCGAAGTGATTCGTATAAAAAGCGCCGAGGTCGTTAGCGTCCATCCCAACGATGCGCGCAGATCGGGGCGGCCGACGTCACCGATGAACAGAGTGTCTCCGCTGAGCACGGCGAGAGGTTTTGCTGAACTCTTACTAAATCGAAGACCAAAATGCAGACGGATTCGATGGTGTGGCCGGGGGTTTCAAGCACTGAAGGCGCATTCCGGGGAGCTCAAGTGTGTCGCCGTCTCTCATCGAGATGAAAGCGTATCCAGCCTTGGCGCGCTAACCGAGATGGATGGTCGCACCGCAGCCGTCGCGCAACTCCAGATGGCCGGCGATAAAGTCCGCGTGAAAGTGAGTCAAAAAGACATGGCGGATCTTCAGGCCGGTGTCATCGGCTTCGTCCAGATACTGCTGGATGTCTCGCTGCGGGTCCACGACAACCGCCGTTGAACTCACCTCGTCTCCGATCAAATAAGAAGCGTGGGCAAGACAACCCAGGTAATGTTGTTTGAAGATCATGGAGTCTCTACAGTGTAGCCAGCGCTCGTTGCTTATAGAGAAGATTGAAGTTATGCAGAATTTCGTTGACTTTTTGTCTGTTATTCTGCACACTTTACGAAACAGGAGCTTCCTATGAAAAGGGTAGTTTTGTCGTCGTTGACCGCTGCGGCATTGCTTGCCATTGCGGTCTCTTCTCAAGGCCAGGAAGTCACGGCTTCGATTACGGGAACAGTAACTGATCCATCCGGCGCACCCGTGGCAGGCGCTAAGATTGTCGCCACCGACAAGGATCGTGGGACGCAGTGGCCCGCCACTACGAATGGCGATGGTGTCTATAGTCTGCCGCGCCTGCCGATTGGTACTTACAATTTGAAAGTGGAAGCGCAAGGCTTCCAATCGGAAACGCAATCCAACATATTGCTCGACATGAATCAAGCTGCCCGCCTTGATTTTCCGTTAAAGGTAGGAAACATCACGGAAACCGTGGAAGTGACCGGATCTGCGCCGCTATTACAAACACAATCTACTCAACTCGGGCAGGTCATTGATGCACGCACCAACGTCGATTTGCCGCTTGCGACCCGTAACTACGTGCAACTGACGCTGCTAGCTCCTGGGAGCATTCATCCTAACCCATCCGGGTTTAAGAGCGGCATGACGACCGATTCGAGTTCGCGTCCAAACGTCAACGGCAACCGGGAGCAGGCGAATAACTTCATCCTCGATGGGCTCGATAACAATCAGGTCTCGGATAACCTCGTCGGCTATGCGCCGGCAGTAGACGCTATTCAGGAGTTCAATGAGATTACACTGACCGCCCCAGCCGAATTCGGGAACTATATGGGCGGAATCGTGAGCGTCACCACTAAGTCAGGTACGAATTCGTTTCACGGGAGCGCATATGAATTCTTCCGTAACGACAAGTTGAATGCGAATTCATGGACTAATAATTTTGAGGGTGTGACGCGCCCGGCGACTCGTTGGAATAACTTCGGCGCCACGTTTGGCGGCCCGATCAAACGAGACAAACTTTTCTTTTTTGTCGACTATCAGGGATCGCGCCTCGATACGCCGCCGAGCGCTAAGGCCACCAGTGTCTACACGTCATTAGAACGCACCGGCAATTTCTCAGAACTTCTTACTGCAGCCAAACCGGTTCAGCTCTATAATCCCTCTGCATTGGATGGCAATGGCAACCGCATACCGTTCTCGAATAATGTAATTCCGGCGAGTTTATTCAGCCCGGCCGCCGCGAAAATTCTGACGTCCCAATATTACCCCCAGCCCACAACCAGCGGCTTGCTAAACAACCTGATCTACAGTACGCACACTTATATCAACGGTGACCAAGGCGATGCGAAGGTGGACTGGAATCTCTCCGACAAAGACCGAATCTTTGGACGTTATTCGCAAAGCAGTTTCACCAACCCTACTCTGAATTCCGACCCACTGGTGTACAACAGCTTCGCGAATTACCCCACTCACACCGGCGTTCTCGATTGGACACGCACCATCAGCCCATCTTTGGTGAATGAATTACGTGGCGGCGTCAACTATGTATTTCTCAACAACGGAGCCGCTTCGAACGGCCTCAACAATTTCGCCCAGACCGTAGGAATTCCAGGCGTGCCATCGACTTTTTTGCCATTGATGAGCTTTACGGGAGGGAACGTCTCCAGTTTTGGCACGAGCGATATTTACCAGCTATTCGCCGACACGGTGATTCACTACGAAGACACACTGATCTTGACCAAGGGCACACATACGATGCACTTTGGTTTTCAAGGCTACCGTTACCGCCTCGACACGTTTTATTCCGGAAATAACGGCCGTGCGGGCACCTTCTTATTCAATGGCCAGTACACGGCTGGACCTGCGCCCGGAACAGGAGCCGGAACCAAGAACTCCGCCGGCCTCGCCACGGGTATCGCGGAAGCCGATTTTCTTCTCGGCCTTCCAAATGAGATTCAAGGTGGTTTGAACGGTGGCACCTGGGGTCAGCGCGCCAATTCGTTGGCCGCCTTTTTCCAGGACGATTGGCGTGTTCGGCCAAACCTGACATTGAACTTGGGTTTACGTTGGGAGCTACACACACCGTGGGTGGAAGTGCACGACCGCCAGGCAAACTTCGATCTCGACACCGGGGCCGAATACGTTGCAAATCAAAATGGAGCCAGCCGCGCTTTGTATGACCAGTACAACGGAATCACTAATTTTCAGCCCCGCATCGGCATTGCCTACACACCGGGAGGCGGAAAGACGGTAATTCGCGCGGGCTACACCCTGTCGAATTATCTGGAAGGTACGGGCACCAACTTACGCTTGACGATTAATCCGCCGTTCGCGCCCGAACACGATCAGCCTTACACGACGGCTGCGTATCGCGTCCTTCCCGGGTCGACACTGGACCAAGGCTTCCTGCCCTTTGAGACTAGTTCCGACCCGTTTCATCTCGATACCCTTCGAGTGTGGGATCCTTTCGTGCGGCCAGCGGTTGCGAACCAATGGAACTTTACGATTCAGCAGCAGCTCGCCCCTTCGACGACTCTTACTATCGCCTATGTCGGACAGCGTAGTACCCACTTGATGGTGCCGATGCCTTATTTCCAAAAAGTGCTGAATTCTAACGGCACAGTGTCGCCCACCCGGTTCTTGGCGGGCAACCCGGCACTGTTGGCCGATATCGGGCAGATTTCAGGCACTGCATCAACCGGCACTCAAGATTATAATGCGCTCCAGGTGACCGGTAATAAGCGCTTGAGTTATGGTCTCCAGTTCCAAGCCTCTTATACCTATTCCAAATGCATGACGAATTCAATCGGCTATTACGGCTTCAGCGCAACCGCTACCCAGACCGCAAATACGTCAGCCTATTGGCAAAACATCTACAACATGGCCGCTGAATGGGGTGCATGTCCCTACGATGCCACACACAACTTTGTCGGAAACGCCATCTACAGTCTTCCGTTCGGGCGCAACCAGATGTTCGGAAAAAATATGAATGGCTTCGCCGACGCGATTCTTGGTGGCTGGAATGTAAGCGGCATTTTGAGCCTGCACACCGGTTTTCCTTTGACCATTAATGCATCCAGTGACGTTTCGGGTACGATCTCGCGCGGCGAGCGGGCGAACTGCATTGCTCCTGCGGTGATCTACGGTCAACAAAACGCTCCGCAAGGCGGCTACCAGTGGTTCAATCCCGCAGATTTTGCCCAGCCCGCCACCGGCACATTCGGTAGTTGCGGAGTCGGCACCGTTCGCGGGCCGGGCCTGAAATCGCTCGATTTTGATGTGTGGAAGACGTTCCATATCACCGAACATCAGCAGCTTGATATAAGAGGTGAATTCCTCAACTTGACCAATACGCCGATTCTCAACGCTCCCACACGAACTATCGGAACAACACTCGGGCTGTTGCAGAACTCTCAAGGAGCACGCAACGTCCAGCTTGCCTTGAAATTCCTCTTCTGAGGCGTTGAGAGTCGCCCATTTTAGGGCGGCTCTCACTTTTCAAACACGAGAGTGCCGAAGCTATCGGGAACGTGATTTCCACCGCATGTTTTCTGCCAGCACATGAAATGTCTCTGGGGATCCGCGCCCACGCCGTCGATTCGATATAGATTTAAACGCCACTTCGTGCCGGGTTCTACCGTTTTACTGGTTACCGCAGATAGCGGAATGCGAGCAGCCGCATACCACACTTTCTGGTTCTCATCGATATGTGCCATCGTTTGCCAGCCGGACTGCCAGGTGTGGTCATACCTATGACGGTCCAGGTCGATTGCAAGATCGATCCAATCACCCGTCGGCGCAATCTCGAATTCGCGATAGTGCCGAATATTGTCCCAGTAGTCGCCGATGAACATTTCTACAACATCGCGATTCCATAGACCGACGCGTTCCTTACTATTGTCAGCGGGAAGGAAGAGATTCAGCTCTGTGTAGGGACAACGGAATAGAAGATAGAGATCGGAATCGGTCCAGAACCCTCGCACCTCGGTCTCCAACGTCGGATAGTCTATTTGCCGCCGGCAGTCTTTGGACATCGATTGTTCGCCGGCATTTTTCCAGACGGCTAACTCCGGGTCGGCGCTCAAGTTCGGGTGTCCGTCGACGTGCCGGATGGAAAAAGTTCCTCTTGGTTCCGTGAATGCGCACGGCTCCGGCGCCTGCAACAAAGGTGTAAGCGCTAACGTTGCGACGATCCATAAGGCGTAGGCCATCTGTTCTCCTTCAACGATGATGTAGTCATCCTTATTCGAGCGAGGACAATAATACATCGCGAGTTCGCACGAAGTACAATGTGGCTCAGGGCATGCGCTTCAGCTTTCGTCAGCTTAGCTTCTGCACCGTCGAAGAATGCACCAATCGACGAATGAGTTCGCTATGCGGCGAGTCTGCTCTGATGAAGTCCTCCGCACAATTGCTGCTGGCTTCTATCAAACAGGATCCGGGCGGAATGGCGTCATTGCGAGCCGCCCTCTTCTCTGAGGGTATCGGCTCGGGTGTGGCGCTCACCGACGATGCTGTTCTGAAGTTCGTCGCGAGTCAGTTTGCATCCGGCCGCTTGCGCCTTTGCCAATCGGTCATTGCAATTCGCACACAACCGAGTGGAGACCCGGCCACTAGTTCCGGTTCGAACGCTGCATCCCCCCAAACGGAAAAACCATTTCCGCTTGCCGATCGCTCTCAGCAGAAAACTCAGAGTAGTGCGCCACCGCAGGATCAATCTTCGTTCCCATCCGACGTGCGCCTCGTTTCCCTGGCGCAAGTATTGAAAGACGCCAGCAGCTCCGGCGTGCCTTTTTGTGAAGAGTGCCTAAAGGCGGCATTCGGCGCATGAATTCGGCGCTTCGCAATGGGGTGCCCGATATCATTTGGCCCACCGACCTGCCGAGCGGCGTCCGGGTTTTCGCAATTCTAGACGGCGCGCAGGACGACCGCATCTCCTATGAAGTGGAGAGCACCTTTTGCGAGCACGATTGCCTCTACGCGGGCGATCTTCCGCTAGAGCTCCAACGCGCTGCTCCGTACATAGTACAGATCGACCGCGATGACCGTATCGCTCGCTTCATCCTTGAAAATGGCTGGGGCAAAAGTTGGGGCGTATTCCTTCGCGCTGATACTGGCCTGAAGAGCGTCCGAAAGCATTTGCGGAGCTTGCTTCGTGTAAAAGATGAGCGGGGCAGCCGCTTAATTTTCCGTTTCTACGATCCGCGTGTCTTGCGTGTCTATCTGCCCACGTGCTCGCGGTCGGAGCTACAAACGGTATTCGGTCCGATTCACTGTTTCATTCTCGAAGGGGGAAACGGGCAGAACGCTATTGAAATGAAATTGCAGGGGCAGGGCACTCAACAGACCCGCAACCCGAATATTGCGCTCGCAACGAAATCATTCGATCTCTAGCAGCCGGAATCTTGTAGTTTCCTTCAATGAACCTGATCCCGTCCTGGCACTACGTCCACCTGCAATTTCGGCGAGGCTGCTGGTATGTCGGTGAGGGGAAACCCAAGCTCACGCCGCACGATATTGCACCCTTGTGCAATTGCGCTGGTTTTATAGAAAGCAATTTCGCGGTTGCACCCTTGGCGGCCAAATCCGCAATCGCTCGAAATAATCAGCTTCTCGGCCGGAATATATCGCAGCGCCTTCCGTATCTCTGCCGCCACATCTTCCGGTCGATCCGCTTGTAAAGCGCGGTGGCTGACGGCGCCAATGCATATCTTCTTCTTGAGATCATTGCGGAAGGGTCCGAAAAGTTCGAAATCTTTCTGGTTTCGATCTTTCATTTCAAGCGTCCATACGTCGCCGCGGCAGCGCTCCAGGTAAATCTCAATGGAATTCGCGTAGCTGGTGTCCTCCATCACGCGCTGCATATTCGGATTTCCCCAGCAAGTGTGAATCCAGAGCTCAACATCATCCAGCCCTTGTACCTCGCGGTTGAAGGCATCCACCATGAACTGAACTTCCTCATGATCCTTGCCGTAGGTATTGGCCATGAAATGGAAAGTTGGCTCTTCAATCTGAATGCAGCGGCAACCTGCATCGCGCAGCGCCAGCAGTTCCTGGTTCATCGCTACCGCCATGTCCCAGATAACCTCGCGCTTGTCTTTATACTTCGACGTGTGGATGTCGAGAAACAGCGCCATCACCTGCGAGGAGCATGTTCCAAACTTCACCGGTTTGCTGGTGCGCGCTTGCGCCAAACGCCATATCTTTGCGTAACCAAGCGGCCGATGCTCAATTTTATCCACGACATGAGGCCAACGCCAGCCCGTGTAGATTTCATTCAAGAGCGTGCCCGGTGGGTAATGTAACCACGGAGCTGTTGTCTCTTCCGGTTGAAGGTGATCACCCTCGAATCCCGCCCAGCGCTGCAACGGATAATGATGCCACGCGCGTCCGGCGAGATCCTCATCCAGATGGAAATCGCCGTGCGTCAAAACGTCGAGCCCGGCACGTTCCTGATCGCTGATTACTACCGATAACGCATCCTGAAATTTCTCGCGAAATCGGACGTCGAGCATGCAAGTATCGAGGGGTCGACCCCACATGCTCGCATCAAACCAGCGTGGACGCGGAAACGATCCAGTCGTGGTACTCGGCAAAATCAAATTGGCGGTAGCGGTGAACGTAATAATTTCTCCCGGGACATTCTATCCAAAGGACGCGTGCGGCTTGCTTAGCCGTATACTTCGTCGATGATGTGACGGATGTAGCTGAGATTCTGCCGCATGTCGGAGTCTAGGAGACCCGGACGCGCATCTGTTTCGAGATTCGCCCAGCCCGACCAGCCTATGTCCCGGATAGCTTGAACTACCTGCCTGAACGGAATGGTTCCCTCGCCCAAGAGATGCGGATTGTCTTTGAAATGGAACTGGCAGATGCGGTCTTTGCCCAACCAGCGAATTTCTTTTACGACATCGAATCCTGCGACAGTCGAGTTGCCGACATCGTAGTAGACGGAAACGTTGCTCGAGCGCGACATCTCCATGATGCGCACATTGTCCTCAGCGGAGATAGTGTCTTCCAGCCCCAACATTATCCCCGCTCTTTCAGCCTGCGGCGCAAGTTCCCGTAACGCGTCGCCTACATACGCCATCTCGGCATCCGTCTTCAGCGCCCAGCGTCCAAAAAACGGTAGCAGTAGAATTTTGGTTTTCAGATTCTGCGTGAGCCGGATTGCGTCGGAGACCCATCTCAGCGCCATTGGATCGCTCTTCAAACCGTTGTCGTGCAACCGGTCCACGCAAGTTCCGTCGATCGCGACGCCCAGTTGCTCTGACGACTTCAGGTATTGTCCTATCGTTTCCGGATTGTCGACTGGCAGTTTGCCGCCGGATAGCAGTCGTCCGAACGAAACCTGCACCCCTTTAAAGCCGAGCTGCGCCGCCTTCGACACAGCTTCGGGTTTTGCGCCTAGGTTTAGATTCCAATCCGTGACACCGATCTGCAAAGACACGGTCGACCCGGCGGCTATGCCGTGTCCAACAGCCAGGGTTGAAGTTGCTGCAGCCAGGAAGCTTCGTCGTGTTGATATGGGCTTACGCATTTGCTTTACTCTCTTGCAAAGATCGCGTGATGACTTTATAGTTTCTCTGGTACGCAGTGAGACTGATTGTGATTTGCTTCCTGCTTTTTCAAATTGCCGCGCTTCGTCTCCGCAACAAATCTTCTGCTTGTCTGAGCGCAGTGCCCGCATCAGACCACCACTCCATGTCGTTTTCAAGCTGGCGGCGCGAGACACCGAACGCGCGCTCTGTTTCTTCAGGAGCCGGGCCGCCCAGCGTTTTCCGCACCGCAACAAAGTGGCGCGGACTCAGAATGATTTTCAAGTCGTCGTCGCTGTAGATAACAGGTCTGCGTAAAAGCTGCGTGGAGATTTCCGCTAATAGCGCTGTCGTAGGCCGGTCCGGATACTTGGCGTGCGCGGTTACTAAATGCGCGGCAACGGCGTGCGCCATTTTGAAAGAAACGCCGTGATCCCTGACCAACGTGTCGGCCAGCTCGGTCAAAGTAGTCCAACCGCCACTGGCATTAGCTTCCATATTTGCGATGTTGAACTCGGCCGTTCGCATAGCCGCGGCCACCACTTTCAGTGCTCGCGTGGCATCCCGGAACATTGAGTGAACCAGCGGCTGTAGGTCGTCCTCTGTATCGACGATGTCGCCAAAAGGAGTGTTGTGAACGCTAGTCATTATTGCCAAAGCCTGACCGAGTGCTTTGCTGCTGATGGCACGGGAATGTTCCAGCGCGACTGGATTGCGCTTCTGGGGCATAATGCTGCTCGATTGCACAAAGCCGTCGCCCAATCTTAAGTATCCGAATTCAGAAGTGCTCCACAGCAACAGATCCTGCATGAAGCGGCCATGGCCGGTGAGAAGCACGGCCGCTGCCGACACGCTTTCGAGCAGATAATCCACGGTCGCAATACTTCCGTACGTATTCACGGTGGGACCAGAAAAGCCCAGAAGCTCAGAGGTCATCTCGCGATCAATGGGGAATCCGGTACCGGTAATTGCGCAGGATCCGAGCGGATTGCGATTGGTGCGCTGATAGGCGGCGGTAAGCCGTGCGGCATCGCGTTCCAACTGTTCGACTATGGCCAGAAAATAATGTGCAATGGTCGTGGGCTGCGCGCGCTGCGTATGTGTGTGCGCCGCGAAGATTGTGTCACGATGCCGCTCGGCTAACGTCAGAAGCGTTTGACGCAATTCCAGAGTCGCCACGAACAAATCCAAAAGGAATTCGCGCTGGCGCATGCGATACATCGTCATGTCAATGTCGTTGCGGCTGCGTGCAATATGCAGGCGTCCGGCCTTGTCTTCGCCACACCGCGCGACAATCAGGCTCTCAACATAGAAATACAGATCCTCGCATTGGCCTTCGTATTGGGTCGCTCGCACCTGGTCTAGTGAAATGCCGTCGAGCGCCTCGCGAATCGTATGCGCATCGGAAGGCGAGACAATTCCCTGGGCATTCAGCATCGCCAGATGCGCGTAGTGAATCGACATCAAGGGGACGAGAAACAGCGATTTTGCGTCTTCGAAGTTTTCGTTTAAAACGCAGGCGGTGTATTCAGGAGCAAAACGAATTGACTTCACCGCGCCGCCAGCGCACTCTCGTGTTTCGCCTCGGGGGAATTGCCCAAACTCATGAGATTTGCCAGCAGTTGGTAAGCGCCTTCTGTACCGGCAGGCAATTGCCGCCACAAGCCCAAGCCAAGATAGATCCAATGGCCTTTGCCCGTTCTGGCCTCAACCATCGATCCCAGCTTTTCGCCCGGATTGTCTTTGTATGAATCGGTCATTGAAACCAGGTCGATGTAGCGCTTGTCCTTCTCACCGAGAAAATACAATCCACGTTCTTGGACCCATCCGGCCCATGTCCCAGGACCAGTTTTATTGGGGAAATTGAAAACGGGATCATTCGGCACCAATACTTTCACCGGGACCATTTCGTCGGAGACGCGGTTCCCGCTGACTTTCGCCGGATAAGGACCGTACTCCGCCTGATTGAACTCCATTTTGTTGTACTGCACGATCACGGTTCCACCGTTGTTGGCGTAGTCGAGAAGACGTCGGTTATATGCGCGAAGATCGGCGCGGCGCTCGTAGGCGCGAACGCCCGTAATAATCGCGTCGTACTTAGAAAGATCACCCCAAGCCAGCTCGTCATGGTCAATGAACGTAAGGCGCGCACCCAACTGTTCAATCGCCGCAGGCACCTGGTCACCAACGCCATCAATGTAGCCGACATTGAGATTAGGCACCGTCTTTACATCGATCACTTTCAGAGACGTGTCCGCGAGCTTCATCACTTGACGCCGTTCGACGTGCGGGTACTCTATTTCCTGGTAACCGCTATCGAATTTGGCTGACGGCATCGAAGGCGAGGTAACTAGCGCCTCCAGGGAATAGTCGCCAATCTTAACGTGTGCCGGAGCAGTGATTCGAAAGCGCGCCGAAACCGACTCATCTTCATGCGCAAAATTTATCGGAACTACAGATGGAACGGCTTTCCAGCCCTGCGGCAACTCGAGCGCTAATTTGACCTGCGCTGCTCCCTTATTTCCATTGGTCACAGAAACATGCACTTCGCGTTGGAGCGGATGTGCTGAAGAGGCGGCCGGCGCGGGAACCACCATAAGAGAGGGAGAAATAGTGACGGAGAATGCGGGTACCACCGTCAACTCCATACGCTTATCGCCAACGAATGGGTCTTTGACGTAACGGAATTCGACCGGCAACTCTCGCGCGATTTCAACATCGCCCGTTTTCACGCGAAAGGTGACACGGAAGGGTGACGGAGCGAATGGTACACCGAATGGCACACTAGGATCGAAAATCTGAATGGCATGATTTTCGGGGTGCTTCCAGTAGTCGTCATGGAAGTATGGTGTTGTGGGCTTAGCATCGTCCGGGATATGAGCGTCGACGCTGCACGTGAACACAGCATTTGTCTTAACAGCTCCTGCCGTGCAAGCTGTCGGCGAGTTGAATCCCGCCACCGCGACGCTTGTGACGGAAACGTCGGACGCGCCCCTGTTTTGCGCTGTGATGGAAAGCTTTATCGGTTGACCGGGGATAACCAAACCGTCGTCTGCTAAGGCATCGAACGTCAAACCGTGGGCGGCGATCAGCGCATCTTCGTAGTCGTGTTCCTTAGTGTTCAAACGGAAATCGACTTCGTAAAGCCCGGAGGCTGAGAGGTGCATCTCCGCAAGCTGCGCGCGCAGAGCACGGATAGCCTTGAGGCCAGCTTCTATCGGTGCTACGGTAGCGGTATCGTTACCATCAGCAAACGCGCTTTGGGCTAGTTTGGCATCGGCAAGGATCGTAGCCAGCGCTGACGTGAGCGCGTCCGGTGGATTAGGCCCGGCATACTGTGCGATTGAAGTCAGACTTGTGTCGATGCCATCGAACAGCGATTTTTCGTCCTTGCCCTTTTCACCCGGAATGGACGTCTCCATAAGCTGATAGCCAGCGGGTCCGCGGCCTCGTCCTCCCCCGGTTCCGGGTAACGGCGCTAGAAATGAACCCATCCCTTGGCATTTGTGGTAGCTGCGCGCATCGCTGCCGATCTCTTGGTAGGTCCGGCCCAATAAAGAGTCATAAGCGGCCGTATTCACTGGCGTCAACTTGAGTTTTTGTTGAGGCTCTGGAGGCGCGGCGCCTGCTCCTCTACCTCCCGGCGGAACTACGCCAAAGCCTGCTGAAAAATACAGTTTTTTCGGTTGCCACGGTCTCAAGCCTTCGGCGATCTGTTCGGGATATTGGTTGGGATCGCCGGCTGTCAGATAGCCTTCACGCGTCAGGATCGTGGTCGCTTCGTGAGCCCGGTCGCCTCCGCGGCCTTGAATATTCATGGTTACAACCACGTCCGGCCGCAATGTGCGAAGCAAGCGAACATAATCGCCGACAATTTCTTTCCGGCCCCATTTAGCGATTACCTCTTGCGGATCGAACGAGTAACCGTAGTCGATCGCCCGAGTGAAGTATTGCTCAGCGCCATCCACCCTGTGGGCGGCGAGCAGCTCCGAGGTGCGAAGCACCGCGATATCACGGAATAGTTCCGGTCCAATTTCGTTCTGGCCCCCGTCGCCCCGGTTATTCTGCAGATCGATGACGCGAAGACCCATGCCATAGCCGAAATATGCGAAGAGCGCGTTTGTTTCGTCGTCAGGATGCGCGGGTGCCTGCATGAACGTGCCGGACACGCTAAGTTTGCGTAGCGCCAAGCCTAATGCAACGTGACCGCTGTCCGGTGAGACTAGCGAGTACGTCAAACGGCTCTGCGCTCGCAAAGGACGAACGCCGGGGACAAATGCAATCAGTGAAAAAACGACCAACGCCGCGACGAGCAAAAATCTTCCGTTATGTTTCAAGGCAAGACCTGAATCTGTGGATTAACTTCTATGATTTCACAGCGGCCAAGGTTACCAATCTGCTCTGATGCCCAATTGAATCAAGCGGCCTTCAAGAATGGTCGAAGTTGGCCCAAACGTCGGCGCAGCGGTGATCACACCGGCCGAGTTCGTTACTGCAGTTGTGCTTATCGTAGTCACGTTGCGCGTATTGAAGACATTGTTGGCTTCGGCAATCAGCTTAGTCCGGAAGCGGTCCCGAATGCTGAGTATTGTTCGCGTATACCGCATGTCCACCTGATAAATATTCCCAGTGCGCGCGGTATCACGACCAATGTAAAGTGGGCGCTGCGCGGGTGCAGCCGGATCGTTTATAAGATTAGTGCTGGTGGTGATATTTTGAACATCGCCAGTGGCAAGGTTAGCGAGCAGCGTGAACTCGTTTCCGTTTGCGAGCCGGTTCCAAAATGTATTCGTTAGGTTGACGCTGGGCGTAAAAACGGAGCTCATGGTGAACGCGTTGGGTCGATTGGTAATCGAATTCCCGTAGTCGCGCCGGCGATTAGTCGGGTCTTGGATCAGTGGGTTGCTGGTGTCGTACCCGTATAGATCGGGCGCATCGCTCAATGAATGCGACCAGGTATAGGAAGCGCTGGTCTCAAAACCGGCGGAGACACGATGGGTGTAGTTGACGACTAGCGCATTGTAGTTCGCCGTCGCTCCGGTATCTTCGAGCTTGATCCCATTGAATTGGGGGTAAAGCCGGGTAAAGGCGTTGATTGTTGTCGAATAAATGGGCCGTCCATCCGCCAAGTGACCGGTTGGGTTGATCAGGTTCATGTCGCGCTCATACGTCAGGTCGCGCGCACCGGTGTTGACATACCCCACGGTCAGCGCATCATTCTGCGACAATTGCCGGGTCACCTGCAAACTGGAATTGATCGTATAAGGCGTGCGGTACTTTGGCGTTAGCGCGGTGATGGTAGTGGGCGATGGGAAGCCGGCTCCTGGTAGATAATTGAACACGCCAGGAAAGAGCGGTGCGCCTGTAGCTGTGGGTGTAAAAGTGTCAGTGAATGCCTGTGTGGACCCACCATTGGCAAACGTCTGATACCAGAGGTTCGTTGATGGCACGTCGTAGAAAATACCGGAACTGACTCGCAACACTGTCTTCGGATCGATTGACCAAGCCAAACCAAGGCGAGGAGCCCAATCTTTTCCAGGGTTATGAAAGTTCTGGTTGTAAATAAAGGGCGCATTCGCAGCGGCCGCCGGCGCTTGATAATAGTCGTAGCGAACACCATAGATCGCCAGCAGATTCGGGCGAACTTGCCAACTGTCTTGTACGAAGAAGGCGTAGAAGTTTGATTTATAGGCCGCGCCTGGATTGCCTAGCACCGTAGTAAAGCTCGAATAACACAAAAATGGATTCGAGATGCCGGAAATAGGACAAGCCGTACCGTTCTTGGCCGAAAGATAGGAGGCGATCGTCGGGAAAGTGTATTGGCTGTACACCGCGCTCGTTTGGTTATCGTTGTTCTGCTGCCAACTGAAGCCGGTTTTGAAGGTATGAGGACCGACGATCTTGGTGAAGTTATCCGTGATGCTCGGAATCTTTTCTGCAAAGCGGCTTCCAGCAGCAGATAACTGCGTTCCATTAAAGGTTGCGATTCCGGTGATAGTAATCACTGGACCCGGACCATCGCCCGGATTCGGGATATGGTGCTCATTCCGATACGGCTCAGACAACCGCAATTCATTTAGCGCAGTTGGTGAGAACGTCGTGAGAAGTTGGACGCCGCCGATATGCGCGCGATCGCGGAAGTCGCTAGCCACATCAAGCGCATTCAAACCGCCGGCAGTTGTATTAAAGGGATATTCGTTCCGAAAATAGTTGTAACGGACGAACAACTGATTTTTGGAATTGATGTTCCAGTCAACGCGCAAATCCAAAAACTGCACATGTTGGACAGTTGGGGCGGTCGCAAGCTGTGAGGCAGGTAGGCCGATGGCGGCGGCGTTCGTCGGCGTAATCGTCACGGCTTGGGGTGTTCCTCGCAGCAAATGCTCGTAAGCGCCAAAGATGAAAAGCTTATTCTTCTTGATCGGACCGCCGGCGTTGGCAGAATAATCGTGCAAGTCGATGCTGCTATTGGGCTGGCTCGCGGGCAGCAGAATAGTGCGGGCACTTGCCCCAGGGGGGCGGCCGATGAAGTAAAACTCTCCATGAAAGGTGTTGGTTCCAGAGTTAGTGACTGCGTTATAAATATCGCCCGTCGTGCGCCCGAATTCCGGCGCAAAGCTGTTGGATACTGTTTGCACTTCACGTACGTAACTATCTGAGATTGCGAACAGACGCAGGCCATACTGGTCGCTTTCCGTATCGGGCATGCCATCTAATTGGTATTGGACGCGGTTGTCCAGCCCGTTCGTATTGACCATGCGCGGAACACCCAGTTCTGGATTGGGGTGTCCGCTGACACCTGGTTGAAACAGCACGAAGTTATAAGGATTGCGTGACGTGAGTGGAAGATTGTCCACCTCTGCGGAACTTATTGTTCGTCCGATAGAAATACGCGAAGGCTCGATCACAGGAGCTTCCGCCGTCACTTCAACGGTGGTTGAAGTCGCGCCGACTGCCAGCGCGGTGTCGATAACGGCCTCCGCGCCCGCATCCAGAACAATGCCCGCCCGGCGCTCTACCTTGAAGCCTTCTTTCTTAATTGTCAATGTGTACGGCCCGAGCGACAGGTTTGGAATGACGAAATAGCCGTCACTGTTGGTGTCCACAGTGCGGGAGTATCCGGTATTTGTGTTTTGCGCCTCAACGCTCGCGCTCGGTACCGCCGCACCCGAGGCGTCCGTAACGCGTCCTCGGATGCTTCCATTGATAGCCTCCGTCTGGGCGAATAACGGCAACGACAGCGTCAAAAGCCAAACTGCCACCGCAAGTTTCTGAAACCTCATTTAGCAGCCCCTCTCACTTACAAATGGTTGCAAACTTCTGAAAGTCTAGTTCCCTCTAGGGTACTCGACTTTAAAGACCCATTCCGAATGTATACTGCCTCGGCCTCAAAAAATCAAGACGCCATGGTTTGTGAGAGTAGTCAGGAATCGTAGCCAATTTGCGCGTCAGCGCAGCGTTTTCGATCCCTTATCGAAGGGCACTGTATCCTCGATGTGTATGCGGAAGCTAATCACCGAAACGGGTCCTCGAACCTCGTTGTAACCAGGGTCGGTTACGTGCTGCCAATCGGCTGCAAAAGATATACCGCGAAATATGTGGATTGTGTAATAGGTCTCGAAAATCTTTTCAAAGCCGTAGGTCAATCCGCCATCACCCAAAATAAAGCCCAAGCCGCCCAAAGCCAGATATCTGCGATGATCCCCTGAGATGCCGTTTACAAAAAACGCTGCTCCCAGTTTGTCGCTTGGCCGATGCCAAGACTTGCCGTAAAGAAGAGAGCCCAGCGATGCTGAACGATCGGCCTCCGTATACGCAAAGGACTCATTGTGACCTTCGTTCCAACCGAGCCTTCCATACGCCCCCCACTCTTTGGTCAAAGCTTGCTCCACATTCAAACCGAAACCGTATTTAACACGGCCCTGCTTGCGATATTCGGTGATATCGGGAACTGGATCTTTGCCGGATAAATAGCCATTGATTGCTTCGCTATACCTGCCCATGTTCGCGTGATTGACAAAACTGAGAAGCCGAACAATCGAAGGCCGAGTTTTCATTACAACCGGATGCAACTCTAATTCGAAGTTTTCTCCACGAGCGCGCGCTATGTTCCAATCGAGTTTTATTCCGTTTGCTACCGTTGGCATCAACATTTCGCCGAAACGAACCGCGCCCCAGTGGTCGTAGTATTCAGCCACCAAGCCGTAGGTGTATCCGCGTGTGTCAGCGGCATAGTCGTAAGCGGCATTTGTCACGGCGGCCCAATTCATAAACTGTGTGTGGCTATCGCTGCCGATTGAATTCACGTCAAAGAAATCGACGGTGCTCATCTTTCCGAGTCGAAGCTCAATGCGGCGCACAGGCACACGCGATGCCAAAGAAAGAGGATTGCGCGTTGCTTCGACAGTTTCCTTGCTGAGCGGTATCGTTCCGTGCAACATGACGCGGGCTACGTACGGCGCGGATCCTAACGTCGGATTGCGCACGACATCGACGTTGGTAAAACCTGCCAAACCCAACGTATTGCTAAGACCGGCGCCACCGGTGCTCTCCAAGTCGAATAGAAATTCCAGGTTCTTTGTAATAGAGAAGCCGGTGTAAAGCGTAAGGACGCGCGACGTCGCGTGCTCCGGATCTGCTCTCAAACTATTAGTCCCGCTGTACGCCGCGTAAAACGCATCATGCTGCTGCCGGATGAAATTAGCCTGTCCGGAAAGCCAGAAGCGCGACAGGAAACCGGATTCTGAATCGGCATCGGCCGTCGAAGCAGCAGGCGTTTGTGAAACGGCGCGCACCACGATTAATAGGGAAAGTAGAAGAAGCTTCAACTCATCATGGTCCGTACTTAGCTAAGGGCATGTCAACCGGATTGCCGTTTATTGAATGCGATTGTAATGATCTTGCAACACCACGGTTTCTCCAGCGCCCGTCCGCAAAACATCGACGCGGCGCTACATTGGAAATGTTTGCGCAAATGACTATCGGTGTGTTACTAGCCCAATTGGCGGAAGTCGACTGGCTAAGTCCGATTCTGCGCATCGCAACCCGCCTTTATTTAGAAGTTAGACCGTTCGCGCTTCGCATTGACGAACCAAAAAATGGCTGTATTGATCGAAATATCAATGTGATCCACGGTTGGTTCATCTGCCCGGCTCGAAACCAGACCATTTCATTGCGGCTCGGACATGTCGAACTGACGTGGAGAGAGGCTGAACGAGAAGATGTCCGGCGAATTTTCGGTTCAGGCGTTCGTGGATTTAGAGCAGTTGTGGATCGTGAGGTTATCGACGGTGCCGATAAAAGCACTAGCCTTGAACTTGTTGTGGACGGCGCAACGGTCGCTTCAAAGTCGTTGCGTCTTATTTATGATGGTGCGACGCACACAGAAACGTCGACTCGAAAACGCGCTGCGAAGCGAGAATGGCTGAAGAACAACGTGGCGTGTCCAGCATGTCATTCGAAAGAAAGGACACTTACCTTCACAGATAACGAAGTCTGTTGCGTATCGTGTGGAAGTTCGTTCAAAGACGACGGGAAAATATTCAATTTCTTACCGGATAACTTTAAAATCCAATTCAATATCAGTGACTGGGGCGATATTTCCGTCCACAACTATGACGAGGAAGCGAAGGAAGTTATCGCCGATGTCAGACGTAAGGGTGGAAAGTTGCTCGATTGTGGATCGGGCCTGCGATCCGAGGTCGATGAAGCCGTGGTTTGCCTGGAAGTAGAGGCGTTTCCAAACGTCGACATTTTGGGCGTGAATCAACGGCTTCCATTTCCTGATGCAGTGTTCGATGCAGTGCTGTCACTTAACGTGTTAGAACACGTAACAGATCCTTTTGCCTGCGCCGCCGAA
>DASREJ010000066.1:0-12453 GCA_035652115.1 Bryobacteraceae bacterium | reverse complement strand
TACCGCGTCTCGATGAGTTGGTGTTTGATCCAGCCGCCCTGGCGTTTGCTCTGGGACTATCAATTGCCAGCGCGCTTCTGTTTGGATTGTGGCCGGCATGGCGCGCGGCGCGGCTCGATCCGCAAGAGGCTCTGCAGTCATTCGGCCGCGGCGCAACACAAGTACTCAAGGACCGCAAAGCAGGCCAGGTACTCGTCGCCGGCGAGGTTGCGCTTAGCTGTGTCCTGTTACTTACCAGCGGTTTGTTGCTGCGCAGCTTTTTCATGGTCCTCGGCGTTAATCCAGGCGTCAACGTTCACGGATTACTTACCGCGCGCATTAATCTGCCGCGCGAAAAGTACCGTCAGCAGGCGCAAATGTTCTCGTTTTATGAGCGCTTGCGGCAGAAAGTAAGCGCCCTACCGGGCGTAGAAGCCGCCGGTTATGTGTCGGACTTGCCGATGACCGTTGAAAACAATAACAATCCGGCGACCGCCGCGGATCGTCCGATACCACCTGTCACCCAATGGCCGATGACTAACTATCGTTACGCCAGCAGCGAATATTTTCGGACTGCGGGCATTCCCTTGAAAGATGGCAAGGTGTTCGAGCAGCGCGATGGACCGGCGCGCGAAGTTGTGATCAGTGATAATCTCGCGTCACAACTTTGGCCGCATCAAAGCGCAGTAGGCCGCCCACTGATTGTTTATGGCAATAAGAAGCCACTTACTATTGTCGGAGTCGTCGGGGCTGTGCATGCTGCGTCCCTGACGCAAGCACCAACGATGATGGTCTATTATCCGGACTGGCAGCAAACCCAATCGGTGATGTCGCTTCTGGTGCGGACTGTCAACGAGCCAGAAAATCTTTCCGCTGTTATTCGCCGCGTAGTTCTTCAGCTTGAGCCTGAAACGGCGATTCCTTCCATTCAAACAATGCATGAAGTGGTTGCCGATTCACTAGCGCAGAGACGATTTCAACTTTTTCTGCTAAGCGCCTTTACTGCCGCTGCGATCCTTCTCGCGGCCCTGGGGATCTACGGTGTGCTCGCTTTCACGACAGGCAGACGCACATCGGAAATCGGCATTCGCATGGCGATGGGAGCGCGCCCGACACAAATTTTGAGCATGAGCTTGCGAAGCGGCTTAAGCCCCGTGTTGATTGGCATCGCGCTGGGCGTCCTTGGCGCCGCGCTATCCGGGCGGATGATCCAGAATCTGCTTTTTGAGGTGCGGGCATTGGATCCGATTGTGTACGCCGGAACGTGCCTACTTCTGTTCGCGATTGCGGCGATCGCCTGCTATTTACCAGCGCGCCGTGCCTCGCGTCTGAATCCTGTAGAAGCATTGCGGCATGAGTAAAGAAATGACGTAGCCTTAAAGCATGTCGGGCATTCGACACGCTTTTCGTTCAGTCCTGCAAACACCCGCGTTCAGCGCTGCTGCGCTGCTGACCATCGCGTTGGGGGTCGGGGCCAATACTGCCGTCTATGCCGTCGTGCACGCCGTCTTACTGGAACCGCTGCCATTTCGGAAGCCGCAACAGCTTGTTCAAGTCTGGGAGTCGCATCCGGAACTGCATAATTTGCAGGTCTCGGTGCCGGACTACTTCGATTGGAAAAAATCCATCAAAAGCCTCGACCTTGCGGCGTATAGCTTTCAGGCAGTCGGCAAGGAGACGCTATCCGGTCAAGGCGATCCGATGGCCGTACAAACTACCAATGCCTCATCAGATCTCTTCTCGCTTCTAGGCGTAGAACCATTGGTGGGGCGCTTATATACGGCACAGGAGGAGCAGGCCAAGCAACCGGTGGCCTTGATCAGCGAGCATTTGTGGCGCACTAAGTTTTCGGCTAACGCTCAAGTAATCGGTCGATCGATACGGCTCGGTGACGCCTCGTTTACAATAGCGGGCGTTCTCAGCCAGAAGAATGCGTTTCCTGGATGGGCGGACGTTTGGACGCCGGTCACTCGCATTGACCCAGCTACTTTTTCCACGCGCAAATATCATCCGCTTGAAGTCATCGGCCGCCTTAGGCGTGGCTCCGAAATTCGCCAGGCTGAAATCGAAATGGAAAAAGTAGCGAAGCAGTTGAGCGTTGATTACCCGGCAACAAACGGCAAGATTGGAGCGTTTGTGGTCCCTCTGATGGACACCGTAATCGGCGACGTGCGAACTCCTCTAATTGTTGCCTGGGTGGCAGTGGGACTCGTGCTTTTTATTGCATGCGCAAACCTGGCGCATTTAATGATGGCCCGCGCTCTAAATCGCCGCCGTGAAATCGCCGTTCGCCTGGCACTCGGCGCAAGTAAATTAGCCGCGTTCCGAACATTTCTTGTCGAGTCTCTGATTCTCTCGTTGGCAGGCGGCCTGCTCGGTCTCTTCTTCGCCTATCTTGCTATTCCGCTGATTGAACAGTTGGGTCATGGCCAAGTGCCGCGTCTCAAAGGCGTTGGTCTCAGCTTTCCGGTCTTTCTCTTTGCGTTTGTTGCGGCGCTCGCGGCAGCAATGCTGTTTGCGCTGCCATCGTACTTGCACGTGTTTCGTGCCGAATTGAGTGAAACCATTTCGTCCGGAAGCGTGCGAACTTCTGAGCGCCAGTCCTGGATGGGTAGCGTGCTGATGGGCTCCGAAGTCGCTCTTTCGCTGGCCGTTCTGTTGGCCGCGGTCTTGTTGGTTCGGAGCTTCGCTTTAACGTTACAAAGCGAACCGGGATTCCAAGCGAACAATGTCCTCGCTGTCGATACTCCGCTTATCGAAAACGATGGGCAGAAGTCCGAAGAGCTGTTTCATAATCGAATTGTTCCTGAACTCCAAAGCATTTCTGGAGTACAGGAGATAGCGGCCGCCAATTCGATTCCGATGAGTCTCGGAACAACGGAACACAGCCGCTTTGCTACACGGTTCGGCATAGTTGGCAGGCAGTTTGAAGCCGGGCGTTTTCCCACCGCGCAAACCAGATGGTGTACGCCGAACTATTTTCACGTCCTTGGGATATCCCTCCACAGCGGAAGACTGCTCATCCAAGCCGATGACAATCAACCGCGTCTTTTGATCAACGAAGCCTTTGCGCGCCGCTTTTTCCCCAACTCAAATGCGATCGGACAAAAAATCCTGCTTGGAGTTGTATCGCCTCAGCCGATTGCAAATGAAATTGTAGGAGTCGTCGCAAACGTTCGCGAGTTCGGATTGACTTCCGCCCCGGAGCCGACCATGTATTCCATCAGCATCTCGCCGGAGATGCACACCTTGATCAAAGTCTCCGCGCCCGACATTGGGATTCGGGCGGAAATTACGGCCGCGATGCGTCGCGCAAATCCGGCACAGGCGATGGGGCCCGTCAAACGACTCAATGATTACATCGCCGCTTCGCTCGCGCGGCAGCGCTTTATTCTCGCGCTGATTGTCACGTTCGCCGGTCTTGCAATGTGTCTGTGCGTGGTCGGCATTTATGGGGTTTTTACGTATTCCGTCACTCGCCGTATGCGCGAGTTCGGTATCCGCACTGCTATAGGTGCGCGACGATCCAATTTGTTGTTGCAAGTGATGAATGAGTGCTTCCGCATCGTTCTTCCCGGATTGTTTGTAGGTCTCGCGCTCTCCGCGGTCTCTGCGCGATTCATTCGCACGTTACTGTATCGGGTCTCCCCAATGGATTTGCTTTCGTCAGGATTCGCGGTGACTGCAGTCATTGTCCTGTCTTTTATATCCATTGCAATGCCCGCCTGGCGTGCATCAAAAGTAGAGCCGGCGAAGATTCTACGAGAGCAGTAAAACGCGCGAATCAGTTAGCGTGTCATTATCCGGCAGAGTCTTCCTGCTTTCACCCGCCAAGGCGGGCGGCCGTCGCTACGAAATATTGCTACGTCCTAACGCGAATTTTGACTTAGCAGTAAAACTGCGTGAAGGCAACGCGACCATTGGCGAGGTTTACGCTTTCATCAGTGGCCTATATTTCCGAGGCAAAATAGCCTATGCTCAAGCGTTTTCGGCTGCTCCTACTGGCATTCCTCCGGCGCTTGTGATCGTCCCCGGCGGAGGCCTCGTTCCTCCCGGCACGCCTATTACTGTCGAGCAACTGCACGCAATCGCAGAGATTCCAGTAGACGAGACGAATGCGGCCTATCGAGAGCCGCTGTTACAATCGGCAAAGTTGCTCGATGAACACGCGGGGACAAGCTGCATATATGTGTTGTTGGGCAGCATCGCAAGCGCCAAATATACGAATCCGCTCCTGGCAGTTTTCGGCGACCGGCTTGTTTTCCCGGAAGAATTTGTTGGGCGCGGCGATATGAGCCGCGGCGGCCTAATGTTGCGTTGTGCCCACTCCGGCAGCGAACTGTCGTATGTTCCTGTTCAAGGCGCAGTTCGACGTGGTGCGCGTCCACCGAGGTTAGAGCGGTGGCGGAAGCAATAATCTTGGTCGGCATACAAGGCGCTGGCAAGACAACATACTTCGAGAAGCATTTCGCCGCAACACACGAGCACATCAGCCGCGATATTCAAAAGACCGTGGAACGCGAGACGGCGTTGGTGCGCGACTGCCTTAGCGCTAAAAGATCATTTGTGTTAGACAACATAAACGCCACGCGGGCTGTTCGCGCATCCTACATTCGCGAAGCGAAGGCAGCGGGCTTCACAGTTATCGGCATCTTATTCGAGACACCAGTAAGGACGGCCATTGGGCGTAACAATCATCGCAAGGACAAGAAGGCTATTCCTGTTCCTGCCATTTTGCGCGCGGCCAAACATCTTCAAGGGCCCTCGTTAGACGAGGGGTTCGATGAAGTTCGGGTGGTCGACGTCACTTCAACGTAAATTCGCGATCGCAAATTAAAGGCGTGGCGGACCGGTACTGTAGTGTGTGGTTTCGCTAGACACACCTTCTTCCGAGCGGAAGACTGCTACCGGATCCGTCACGCCGGCGCGAGCTGTTCACACCGTTTGTGGCTCAACGGCGTTGAACTTCTATGCTCGCGAGTAACTCTAAGTTTTGTTTACGCTTACCTTTGTTTTGTTTACGCTACCTTCGTTTCGAGAGTAGGCACGTCTAATGCGTTGGCAAGAGCTCTTTTTGTTTTTTCTGCCAGATTCCGCAACCGGGCGTGCTTCGGCCGGCTCAAGCGCCGTTCGACACTGCGGCGAGCGCGAAGCAGGCGGATACGGACCGCAGTTTCCGACCACCCGTGCTGCCGGGCGATTTCTTGCACCTTGTAACCCTCAATGTAATGACCCTCGAGCACCACCCGGTCATTCGGCTTGCAGTCATGGAGAATACGCTTTACGTCTATGGCCGCGACGTTCATCCGCGGAGGGGCCTGGAGTTCAGGCAAAGTTTGCGTTTGCGGTTCACGCCGGAGAAAAGTTCGATGAATGTTTAACGCAATGCTGTTTGTCCATGTCAAAACGAGATTGGGGTCACGCAACTGCTCCCGTCTTTCCCATCCTTTTGCCCACGCCGCTTGTGCCGTGTCAAGTGCCGCGTCATACGAAAGTCCGCGAGATACCAAAAACCGAACGGTCAAATTAAAGCCCCGTTGGTATGCCTTCCCATATTCTTCTGTTGTCATTTAGCTCCACCGCTCCTAAGGCTTATTCGTCTGTGGTTCGTCGCGCTTAGCGCTTCGAACTCGGTGACCTCTTGCGATCACCTTGTGTCGGTCCATATCACCAACGGCCTAACTTAGGCAGTTTTGCTGCCACGAGTGACGGCTGTAGGGGGCTATAGCTCGATAAATGATCGGAATGGTAAATAAATGAGGCACTTCGCCGCTTGAGGAGTCAAGGCTTCGGTCTTGTGGTGTGGAGAGAAGGCGTGAAAAAATTTCTAGTCGGTCCACAAAATCAAGAAACGTTTTCCGACAGCAGTTTTACGTTAAGAAAAAACACCGATCCCGTTGGTCCAAAGAAGGGACATACTGGCACCGGAAGAATTGAAAATTCTATGAGATAGCGCTGTTGGGAGTGTACCCGCAAGCACCCAAAAAACGAAGAAGTTTGAATCTATTTCGAAGCGGGAGTGGCTTTTGCCGCAGTGTCAACCTTCTCCGGCTCATCGATCGAGGCCGCACGCATGCTGTCCCGGAAGGAACGAATGCCCTTACCCAGACCTTGCCCTAATTCGGGCAGCTTTTTCGGTCCGAAAACAAACAGCGCAATCACCAGAATGACTAGCAGGTGACTCGGCTGAAATAATCCATCGATCATAGTTCTCCTTCCGTCGCGAGGACGGATTTAACCGACTTCAGTATAGCGCGGTAATTAGGCACTGTGGCGGATGGACTGCAACGGCAACAGAGATGCAACACTTTTGGGGGCGACTACGGTTATGGCTCGGTTGACATCCGCTAAGACGCTCCGGTATAGTTCTGAAGTACTGAAGTATCAATAAGTTGACATCGTTCAAAGACCTTTAGAGGTTCAAATCTACTGAGTTTCCCCGCGGCTACTAAAAGGATGTAAGCCAAGCCAACCAGGGCGTAGTCGCAGGAATGGCTAAAAAACAATGCCCCGACCAATTGAAGAACCCGTTGAGGCTCCCGGAATTGTCGATAGCAGCGACTACGAAGCGTTTCTCGATGATTACAGCAGTCATTTTGTGGCCGACACCCGGGAAATTCTGCATGGGCATGTGCTTAGTGTCTCCGACAAGGAAGTAATCGTCGATATCGGTCGAAAGATCGAAGGGCTTGTGCCGGCCACGCAGTTTCCGCTCTTGGAAGGAAAGCCAGCGGTCAAACGAGGCGATGTCATCGAAGTCATGTTCGATCGCACCGGAGAGCCGGTGGATGGTTACATTCTGCTCTCCTATGAGAGAGCGCACCGGCTTCAGATCTGGGACCAGATTGAGAAAGCGGCAGTTGAGGCTGCCACCATCACCGGACGTGTCACAGCAAAAATAAAGGGCGGCTTACACGTCGACATCGGAATCGATGCGTTCTTGCCAAGTTCGCAAATTGAATTACGGCCCATTCACAACCTGGACGTTTATCTTGGCCGCGAACTGCCGGTCCGCATTCTCAAGCTAAACCGCCGCCGTGGCAATGCGGTGGTTTCGCATCGGCTGCTGCTTGAAGAAGAGGCATCCAAGCGTAAAGCGGATGCCTTGGCGCGCATTTGCGAGGGCGCGCAAATTACCGGGGTAGTGAAGAATCTGACTGACTATGGCGCGTTCGTCGATTTAGGCGGCATAGACGGACTGTTACACGTCAGTGATCTCAGCTACGGCAACGTATCACATCCATCAAATATTGTTCAGGTGGGCGAACAGATTACCGTCAAAGTTCTTAAATTTGATCGCGACAAAGAGCGCATTTCACTTGGGCTGAAGCAAATGCGCCCTGATCCGTGGGCCGACATCGAAGAGCGCTATCCGCAACAAAGCCGCGTCATTGGGCGAATCGTCAGTATCACCGATTACGGCGCCTTCGTTGAACTTGAGCCGGGAGTGGAGGGACTGATCCACATCTCGGAGATGACCTGGAGCCGCCGCATGAAGCATCCAGCCAAGGTCGTAAAGGTAGGCGATCAAGTCGAGGCTGTAGTTCTGGACGTTAAGCCGCGCGAGCGGCGCATCTCTCTTGGCATCAAGCAACTCGAGGCCGACCCTTGGACGACAGTTGCGGAGCGTTACAGCATTGGGTCCGTTGTTGAGGGCCGTGTGCGAAAGCTGGCTGATTTCGGCGCCTTCGTGGAGATCGAAGAGGGTGTCGACGGATTGGTTCACATCTCCGATATGTCCTGGACAGCCCACGTGAAACATCCATCCGAACTCGTTAAAAAGGGCCAGCAGGTGCAGGCGGTCATTCTAAGCATTGACGCGCACAACCGAAGGTTGTCGCTGGGGATGAAACAACTTCAGCCGGATGCATGGGAGACTTTTTTTCACGCACATCGCGTCGGTGATGTAGTGCGAGGGCGTGTGTCGCGCGCGGTGGCGTTTGGAGTGTTCGTTGAATTAGCGCCTGGAGTGGAAGGATTATGCCATCGCAGCGAAGCCGCTGTGGAAGGCGGACGGCGCCCCTCGAAAGTCGGAAACGAAGTACCGGTGCTGCCCATCGGACAGGAATATGATTTCAAGATCATCAAGTTGAACGAAGGGCAAAAACGTATCGGCCTGAGCCGCCGCGCGATATCGGAAGATGACGAACGAAGCCGGTTGCAGGATTATAGACGCCAGGCTGCGGTGGCGACCTCCAATGTTGGAGATGCAATGAAGCAGCATAGATCAGACGAAAATAAGAACCATCATGTTTGAGGGACAAGTAACAATATGACGAAGGCTGAGTTGATTGAAGAGGTCGCTCGCGTAGTCGAGATGACCAGAAAGGATTCCGAAACCATTGTCGAAACAATCTTCGACAGCATTGTGAACAGCCTTCACAAGGGCGAGAAGATTGAAATCAGAGGCTTCGGCAGCTTTCGTACCCGTCAACGCCAACCACGCGTAGGGCGCAACCCCAAGACCGGTTCACGCGTAGAAGTGCCATCCAAGCGCATCCCCTATTTCAAGCCCAGTAAAGAACTGCGCGATCTGGTAAATCACGTGGCCCAAAACGAGAGTGTCTCTGCCGCCCATGAAGGAACGGCGCGCGTCCCACCACCGAATTTTCCGGGGTCAAATTCCTAGCGTTTTGTGGCAAGGCATCTATGGACGCCTTGGCGCTCCGTTTATATGAAGGCCGGCAAAGAAGAGCGCTGTATTTTCTGTTATGCCGCCGCGGGTGACCGCGATAAAGACAACTTAGTCGTCTACCGCGGTCAGCATAATTTTGTAGTCTTGAACCGCTATCCCTATACCAGCGGACACTTGATGATTGCGCCTTACATACACGTGCCGCGACTAAACGATGCACCCGAAGAGACACTGCTTGAAATTGCGCGGCTCACGCGTACCGCCGAAATGGTACTCGAAACGGCTTATAAGCCACAGGGCATCAATTTAGGCATGAATTTAGGCAGTGCCGCAGGCGCGGGCATTGCGGAGCACATTCACATGCACATGCTGCCACGCTGGAACGGTGATGCAAACTTCATGACCAGCGTGGCGGACACGCGCATTATCCCCGAATCCCTTGACGAAACGTACTTAAAGCTGAAAGACGGTTTCGACAAACAACTTAAATCTTAGTGGCCGATATTGATCTTTAGCACCGCATCGGAATGGCTATGCCGCCAGTTCCAATACGCTTGCTGTTGTGCTTCGCTGGCGCGGTTCCACTCTTCATACGGCCTATGCCGTTGCTCCCAGTACATATGCCATGCTCGATCCTCATGGTCGTTCCACTGATGATAGTCGTGATGATGCTTGTCGTAATACCCCCGATCATCATGATGATCTCGATCGTGATCTTGTCCCGCAGCATACGCGCTAAAAGGTATCGCTAGGGCGGCGGACAGGGAAAGTGTAAGAAAAAGTTTCTTCATATTGTTTTTTTAAGGTTCCTCCAACCTCATCGGGTTAGAGCTTTTACGGAGTAGCTGTGTTTCTTAGCACGGGCGTTGCGGCAGTTCAGCGGATCTGGTACTTTCCTTAAATTACGTTTGAGAAAAAAGTTGCACTCGTATAAAAACCTGATTGGCTGGTTCGCCCCAGAACGAATCGCGTTGGCAACCCTGTGCCTGGTAGGGCTGCTTACTCTCACCTTGAGCTGCGCTTCGCCTGAGGCAATCAGTACGTTCGCTGACTCGGCGCAGAAGTCACTCGCAGGTGGTCCGCCATTATTCAATGACATTCACGATTCTTGTGTTCGCCGCGAAACGGCGCGCCCCGAGCAACCAATTTTGCCTTTGTTTGTTCCACCGGGTTCGAAAAACGCGCCACCGAAAAATCCACCGGCGTTAAGCACATGCGCGCGGTTTGCCGACGAGGCGCAAGGACTGAACAACGTCTCTGCTGTGCTGACCGCTTACTTCCGGGCCGTCCAGCAACTATCCGCTTTCAACACATCCAGCGTAAGCACCGCGAACACAAGCGCAGCCGAGAGCGCCGCGACGGCGGCTAACTTGAGTTCGGTGCAAGTAGATTCCGTCGGCAAACTTGCCGGCCTGGTTACGCAAGTCTTCACCGAAAGTTATCAGCGCAGGCGCCTTGTCGACGCGTTGCGTCAAGCAGATCCGCATGTTGCGGCCGTTACCCAGGGCTTGGATTCCGTAATCAAGAACTATCTTGTGTTTCTTCAGGAGGAGCGGCAAACTCTTACGGGACGTTATCAATCCGTCGGCGATACAAATCAAGGGGCCATTTTGCTGCTGCTGAATCGCGCCTATTCCGATGATTTAGCCGAGATCCAGCACCGTCAGGCAGCCGCTGTTGCCTACCAGGAGTCGCTAAAAAACATTCGCGAAGGACATCATCAGGCTGTCGTGGGAGCCCAGCACATGAATACTAAGGAACTCAGCTTGGCGCTTCAGCCTTATATTTCGAAGCTTGATACGTTAGCTCCGATGTTGCAAGAAAAATGAATGAGCGAACCTGAAAGAACAGAATGGCCGGTACAGACCAAGCCCAGCAATTAGCAGATCTTTTTACCAAACTTGCGGAAGAAGTAGACGACTTCCGAAACGCGCACTACGACGAACTATCCGCGACGCAGCGGGGCGTTCTTGAAGAAGATATTCAGCAGCTCTACGACTTCCACGATCGTTTCGCTGGCGACGCAATTCAGAACACGCTGGATGCGATGAAAGGCGACTTGAGCCATATCACGGATGCAACGCGCCAAGCGACGCAAGCGCTGCAGCATCTCAAAACCATCGAACGCGTCGTGGCCATCGTTGCGGCTGCGGCGACGCTGGCCGAAGACATCGTACTGGCCGATTACGGAGCTATTCCGCTGGATCTACGTTCCTTAGTTCAAGCCACGCAACCGCCCGTCGATAAGAATTCCTGAGCCGATCTGGCACTATAGGAAGTTACCCCATGTTTGATTGGTCACTGGACCCTCGGTCCCAGCTTGCGTTGTTGTGTCTTCTGACGGCCTTTTTCTTTTGGAACAACGACGCGCTGTTCTTCCTGTTCGCCATCATGGCTCTGTGTACTCGGTTGTTGAGCAAGAGCTTTTAGGCCGCGCACTCCTTTATCGCGCGGCTGATCGCGAAGAAGCATAATTCGGCGCTAATGGCGTCTCCTCGTAGCGTTTCAGCAGATCCTCCGGGCCGTCATAGATACCGATGCAGCCGGCCTTCCTCAACTCTTCTTCTGGAAACCCACCGCAGCGCACCCCTACGGTACGCAACCCCGCACGTTTCGCGCCTTCCGCATCATGAGGGCTGTCGCCCACAACGACTACATTCTCTCGCTCTAGGTCATCTAAGCGCTTCAACGCGGCTTCGAAGATGTCTGGGTGCGGCTTAGAACGCTTTGCATCCCCAGAAGATGTCTCTATCTCCACGAGGTCGTCGATGTGAGCTATTTCCTCAAACTTCTTAAGCTCATCGGGCTTGGCCGAAGAGGCGAGCGCTACTTGCTGCCCTTCGCCTTTGACCTTCAGGAACAAATCGCGCACGCGCGGAAACGGCTTCACCTGATCTAGGTACTTGCGTTTGAAAAGATCTCCCCGATATTTTTCAATTTCCTTTCCACGCTGCTTGAGTTCAGCATCTGAGAGAAAGACAGGTAGTAGCTGGTCGCCGCCTTTGCCAATTTGGCTGCGGATCTTGTCGAAGAGGATGTCATGGCCAAAATGCTGAAAGGCATCCTGCCAAGCTTGGGCGTGGAGATCTACCGAGTCCAGTAAGGTGCCGTCGATGTCGAAAATAATTGCTTTTGCCATAGGCCGCGACGTGTGTCTCTTCGTTTCATGGGTCTGACGCCAGCCGGATAGTAGTGTTTCGATTGCAAACTGCATCACACAAATTGCATGGCTACGAAGGGCGCGCCGCTGCCTGGGTTTCTGGATGAAGTAAAGTCAGCCCAAGAGGCTGGACTTCGGTACTTCATACCGAAGGGGCGGGGCATTCGGCGGCGGCGGGCGGGAAGCGGATTCGTCTATCTGGACGAAGAAGACAAGCCCATCCAGGATGAAGAGACGCTGGCGCGCATTCGTGCTCTGGTAGTTCCGCCGGCGTGGACGTCCGTGTGGATCAGCCCAAAACCTAACACCCACATTCAAGCTGTCGGCCGCGATGCGCGAGGCCGCAAACAATACCGTTATCACCACAAATACCGGCAAATGCGCGATCTAGTGAAGTTTGACCGCATGCGGGCCTTCGGCAAGGCGCTTCCTCGTATTCGGCGCATTGTTGGCCGTGACCTAAGCCGGCCCGGATTGCCGAAGCGGAGGATTCTCGCGGCTGTCGTGAAATTGCTCGAAACAACTTACATCCGCGTTGGCAACGAAGAATATGCCGAGGAGAATGGCTCCTTTGGATTAACCACGCTGCAAAACCAGCATGTGCAGGTCTTGGGCGACACGTTAAAATTCAAATTCCGTGGCAAGAGCGCTCAGCGCCACGAGATCACCATAAAGGACC
>DASREJ010000065.1:0-31067 GCA_035652115.1 Bryobacteraceae bacterium | reverse complement strand
GACACGGGTGGCGGGCCTTTCTATAAACCCCGCGCCAACTTGGGCCCGTTTGCCGGGCCCTGTGCCCAGGTAGCTCAGTTGGTAGAGCACATGACTGAAAATCATGGTGTCGGTGGTTCGATTCCGCCCCTGGGCACCACTCAACTTGCTCGCTGCGACTCATAAGTTCGCAAATCGAATCCAATCAAGGGCTTAAGCGCGGTCGCGTGCTCGCGGCGACTCATAGCGAACGATGACGTACCCGCAAAATGCGGGTACGATTCCGGGTACGTTCCAACCCCTCTGGCGATGTACCCGCATGGCGCTTACCCAGTTTGCGATCGTCAATGCTGCCGCGAAAGACAGACCGCTGAAGCTCTCCGACGGCGGCGGGCTGCATCTTTTCGTCACGCCGGGCGGGAGCAAGCTGTGGCGCTTCCGCTATCGCTTCCTCGGTCGGGAGAATACCTTGTCCTTCGGCTCGTTTCCGACGGTTCCACTTGGTCAGGCAAGGGAGAAGCGTAACGAGGCGCGGAGGTTACTCGCCGAGGGAAAAGACCCGGCTGCTAAAAAACGGCTCGATAGAATCGCAGCGGCGAGCGCTTCACGCAATACGTTCGGCGCGGTCGCTGCAGAATATATCGAGCGGCTGCAAGATGAAGGGGCGTCAGAAAGCACAATCGCGAAGAACCGCTGGCTGCTTGAAGATTTGGCGGCGTCGTTTGCCAAGCGTCCCATTACCGAAATCTATCCGGCCGAAATCCTCCTCGTCCTCAAACGGATCGAAAAAAGCGGCCGGCGGGAAACCGCTCGCCGCCTTCGAGGGGTCATGGGCGCGGTCTTTCGGTTTGCGATTGTCACGCTGCGCGCGACAAACGATCCGACCTTCGCGCTTCGTGGCGCGCTGCTGAAGCCCGCCGTGAACCACCGCGCGGCCATTACCGAAGAGGAACCCTTCGGGCGGCTTATGGTCGCCATCGACGAGTACGACGGCTGGCCGACACTCCGCGTGGCCCTCCAGCTGCTTGCGCTGACCATGACGCGGCCTGGCGACGTACGGCACATGCGCCGATCCGAGGTCAGCTTCTCGAAAGCGACGTGGCGGATACCGGCCGAGAGAATGAAGATGCGCCGTCCGCATGACGTGCCGCTCTCCCGCCAGTCTCTGACGATTCTTCGCGATATTTGGCCGCTCTCGGAAGGCAGCGACCTTGTGCTTCCGTCGGTTCGATCGCGCGCGAAGCCATTATCAGAAAATGCGATGAACTCCGCCCTGCGCAGGCTCGGTTATACGAAAGATGAAATGACCGCCCATGGCTTCCGGTCGGCTGCGAGCACCATCCTTAACGAGCGAGGCTTCAATAGGGACGTGATTGAGGCGGCGCTTGCGCACCAGGACGAGGACGAGATTCGCAGGATATATAATCGGGCGAAGTATTGGCCGGAACGAATAAATCTCCTGCAAGACTGGGCTGATCTAATTGACGAGTGGAAAAGAACTAGTTTCAGAAAATTTAGAGCGGCCTGAAACTTTTAAGGCAGAAAAATATGCCTCTATTGAGCTATTCCCTGCTTCACTCTAATTGCAGGACGTTACGAATGGATTGATACCGGTGCCGCTCGCGAGCGAATTGACGGTGTTAGCAATGACAACGGCAATCATCCACGAAGCAAGAAAGATCACGATGCCAAGAATCGTATAACGGAGATTTTTCTTTTGTGCCTCCAATTCAATCGAGTTGCCTTGCGCCATCACGAACTTGAAACCAATCCAAACGAGCGTCAACACCGCGATGGGTATGCCTATTTCAATAACCGCATGGAGAAGATTCTCGACGAGTCCGCAGAGGCTCGTCGTTTTGAGCGGGTTCTCGATGGTGTAACTAGTCGGCTGGCCGGTTCTGGCGTTTGGGGCACCCTGATTCACCACCCCACTGTTCGAAGCAGGTTCGGTGCACACCACTTCGTTGCCAAGGTATGAACAGCCGCATCCGGACTGCCCGGTGTATTGGTTAGCCGAACACCCATATTGGTCTATTGAGCAGCCAGCACCAGCACAACTGTATGTATATGCGCTCGCAGTTGAAAAGATGGCGGTGAAAACAAGAACCGCAGTGATAACAAACAAATATATCCGCGAAAGTAGAAACTTTTTACAATACAACCCCACCCTGTTATCGTAACACGAGATACCAGAGGGGAGGGGTGTGCATGGAAAGCAAAAAATCTTACCGCCTGGCAGCACTAGCATTTGCTGCGACTCTGATCACTCCGCTGTCTGTTGCAACCGCGGGTGAGGTCCAAGTCGCAAAAGATAATTCAACTACTTGGCAAGCTGGCGTCGATGGAGTGGAGATAGAGTGGAACCCGAATGGATCAGTACGGCGTGTTTACTCGCGCTACGGTGTTCCCGTTGAATTTGCGGATCGAAGGGGAATCGCTAAGGCCCAAATCGTTGCGGAGGAGAAAGCCAAGGCTGGCATCGTTCGATTTATGCAGCAGTGCGTCGCCTCGACGCGGGTCGTGACGGAAATCCAGACCGACCTTAACAGGGCAACTCAGCAGCGCAGCTCTGGACGGTCCACAGCAATCAATAAGACCGACGAACGAACGTTGATCGAGAACCTGACTGAAGTGACGGCGTCATTTGCGAGCGGGACGCTGAGAGGAGTCATTGTTCTGGAAAAAGGGTACGACGATAAAACTCAAGAGGCTTGGGTTGTTGTTGGGATCAGCCAGAAAACAATAGCGGCGGCTCGCGGCGTCAGAGACATGACAACAAGGATTCAAGGTAGTTCGCCAAGCGATAGCACTGAACAGTCACACTCTATCGGAATTCAGCCCGGTGAAGTGCGACAATCCAAGCAGAAAGATTGGTAATAAATTTGCGGGGAGCACGTTTCGTCAAGCGCGACGGACCGTGAGGATATGATGCGCCGCGGATTAAATTTGTGGCTGGGCGCGATATTTTTTGCGCTATTTGCAACGACTAAATCTGGCAGCGCTCAAACACCGAACGTCACCATTGCGGTTACTGGTTCTGGTCCGTCCTTTGATGAGGCGCGGGCGGATGCAATCAGGCAAGCTCTCCAACGGACGATGAAACAACTAGTCGTCGTGGACCGTGTTGTAAGCGGCGACCGCGTCTTGCGCGACAAGATTATGAGCACGATGAATGGTTACATTGAGCGATATGAGCAAAAAGCAATTTCAAAAACCACAAACGGTCTCGCGGTTACTGCGGAGATTACAGTATCAGCCTCCAGGATTGAGAACTTCATCGGCGTGATAGTTGGTGGGGGAGGAAAAATCGATAGCCCTGCGTTGATTGCCGAACAAAATCGACGTTTTGCGCAAATCCAAGCGGAACAGGAACAAGCCAAAGCACGAGGTGAAATCTTCGATCGAGTATTGCGCGGTTTTCCGGCGGCGGCGATGGACGTAAAGCTCCTGAACATCGGGCTCTCGCAGGGGAACCCCAACATATTGGAGGTTCAGGTTGAGTACTCGTTTAAACCGACATTCATGCGATCTCTCGAAGGCACACTGAAAGCCATATCGGTGATGCAATGCGCCCCGCCGGCGAAAGCTGGCCCCATTGATGACTGGGAGGTCTATCCATTTGCGAACGGGGCGCGCTCGACTCAATTATGCGCAGCCGGAAACTCTGCCGGTTCACTGGGCTTTCTTCGCGATCCCGGCGGAAATGGGGTTTGCCTGCGATTTGATAACGGCTTGCGGTGTTATTCGCTTGCACCTGGGGTATACTGCGCTTCATGCGACCTTGAAAATTTCGGCAATGTACGAAACACGCATACTTCAGGAAAACGTGTGGTGTTTTTCTGGAGATTCATAGACAGTGCGGGGTTGCTCGCCAATAGACAAGGTAATTGTTTTGCAAGTCTTCCGAAGGAAATCTATCCAATCGTTTCACCTCAAAGTTTTGTTGATCGGCCGGATGGGGATTTTACACACTTTATTGCTGGCTTTGACCTGAGAAGGGGAAGAGCGGTCATCGAGATAAACAGTGCACTCGTAGACCTCGCTAGAGCAAAGTCTTTTGTTGCTGTTGTTGGTCTAGCAATGCCGAATGATCCGAACAATCGTTGGGTAACCAGCTTGGTGCCGGACATCGACAATCCATCCAAAGGAGGATGTCAGTTGCTTGACCAAGCAACGCGGCTTTTTATGCTCACGCAGGCCGCTCATACTAAAAATAACATAAACGACAAATCGCAGTCTGCGCCTCCTGGAAGCAACTTCAATCAAAAATGTTTCATGTTCAATGGGCGGCGGATTTGCGAGCAATAGCATTCTCAACCAAGTGGGGAACCGCTGTTGCCGGCCTTGGGATGGCCGCGCTCTTTAGTACTTCAAGTTACGGGGCACAGCCTGTTAGCTTGGCAGGAAGAACTATCGAAATGGAAGTCGAAGTCGTGCAAGAAGCGAGAATCCTGGGGAATTCAGCTACATCTGCACACATCGAGTACAGCAAAATCCATATTCTGAAGGATGGTCGCGTTTACCTAATCAGCTCCCGCGATAGCGATGCGGGTAGTGGTTTCAAATTGGGTAAGACAATCGATGTGCTCAAGGATCGCTCATATGCCGACACGCGAGCGCTCGAAAGTAATAACTTCACTAAGCTCGCCCACAGTGCGAGGTTGGATAACGACACGCTCTCGCTCTCCTGGGAAGGATCCGGAACAGGAAAACGTGATAGCACCGCGTTCAGTCGGATGAGTACGATTCAAGTCCGAGTGACGGGCTCAAACTGCCAAGTAATCTTATACAATACGACGTTGGTGAATCCACTAGCTAGTGCCGAGAGTAAGCTTGGACGACAGCTTCAATGTGTTGTGCATTGATCATCGAACTCGATGGCCGCGAAACAGATACTGTGCAACAGAAAAATATACCTCGATATTGCTAAGGTTCGAAAAGGAACAACACGACAGCCATCCGACCGCATGGCAATTGTCTATTGACCTCGCGCAATATCTGTTTGGCGACCTTACACTGTGCCGATGAATTGTAAGTTATAATATTTGAGACGTGAGATTTACGCTATTTATCGCGCTGGGTTTATCAACACTGGCAGTTATTGCGGCGAGTATCGTTTATATTGCTTACCCTAAGCAAAGATCTGGTGATGCGAATGCTTGGCCTCTCGCTCATCTGCAGGCCACAGCAGACCTACCCGCTCTTTTCTTTCGGTATCCAGCCTCTTTTGGCGTACCGGAATATACAATCTCACAATCCGAAGAAACAGTTCGATTTAATTTGGCCGATGTAACAACAGACACATTGTCGATTGTTATTTCCGCTTCTCAACTGGATGGGAATCAATCACTCAGCGATTTTGTAGATAACAAAGATGTGGCACTCGAAGATAGCAGCCGAATAAAGTATCAGGTTGTTGGTAGCCGCTATCCCACAATTGCATCTGCAGCCAGTGTTCACTCAGGTCTGACTTTTTATGACGTATATTTTGGAAACGGAAAAGTATTGCAGATGCTCTTTGGGAGGGCTTCGCTGTATCGCTCCAGTACAACAACCGTGTCTGATTTCCGAAAGATTGAAGATCAAATAATTAGTACGTTGATTATAGATAACGGAAATTCTGCAAAATAATTTATTGTTCCACCGACAATCCTTTTTGAATGGCGTATTGAATAAAAATTTTCCGGATCAATGCTTGACGGTTATCAGGATCAAGTTTGAGAAGTTTGGCGATGTCACCCATGTTATTGAGTGTGAAGCCGGGGAAATTCATCAATTCACCAACTGCTTGGTCCACTTCACTACTCGTGCAGGCAGTCGAACTACAAATTCCTAATTCAGTATCCAAAATTGACTTGTTTCGTTGTGATAACGCTTGAACGAATTTATCTAGCGCAACCGTGATGTCTGCTGCGGTGTTTGCAGCACCATAGATATCGCTTGCGCTACCGACTGATGCGCCAAATGGATTTGGGATAAGAGCCAAAACTGCAGACTTCACTGCCTCTTCGAATGCATTCCAAACACCACTCAGGATAGCGCTAGCAGCAAAAGCCTCAGTTTGCCCGTTCGCAAACGGTTCAAAATTTGGCGGTAAACTTGTGTTTGAAGGTGGCACCATAGGAGCAAAAACTGCAGGTGATGGAGCCGACGCCGTTTGCCACAGCAAGTACGGATAGCCGTTGTTTATGCCCGGGCTGATGCCCCAAACACTGGAACTAAACCCACTCGGCAATCCAGATTTAAGTTGGGTGGTCAGTAGACCGGTTCCCGCGGCGCTTCCTGGCTGCCCCGTGGTTTGCGTGTCCCAATAAGAATTTGTTGCTGATCCGCCGCCGAATCCTATTGAATTGATAAGACCACCGGGACTGTTTCCGCTTACGGCACCAGCAGCATAGGATTGATCGACCGTGCCGCCGACATCATCCAGGCTGATGAGTCCGCCCGTGCCGCCAGTGGTGTTGCTGTTTGTTACGTTTCCTAATGCGTACACGTGTTGCAAGTGGCCGCCGCTGTTCCAGCCGATAAGACCACCAATATGTCCCCCAACGGCGGTGATAGGCCCCGTAGCGAATGATTCTCTGATCGTTCCGCTGTTGAATCCAGCCAATCCTCCGCCTGACGTTTGGGGGCCGGTTATGTTTACTTGACCAGTGGAGGAGGAGAACTCGATTAACCCACCTTCGTTGTTTCCTACTAGGCCACCTGTGCCAAAACTAGCGCTCGGAAAATTAAGAGTACCGCCGCTCACGGTTGCCGAAGAAGTACCAAAAGAAATTGTTCCTGCATTATTATAGCCGACAAGTCCGCCAACACGGCTGAACTGGCTTTGACCGTCAACTAAACCGCTAACTCTTACATTAGTTACGGTTCCAACTCTGTTCCAACCGACAGCCCCGCCCACAAAACTCCATTCGTTAAATGTGCCGCTCGAAAAATTATTGTCCAGTGCGACAACATTTGCGTTCAACAAATCGAAATTACGAACCGTTCCGACGCCCGTGCCATTCCCCAAAAATCCGAATAAACCCACATACGCGCCGTGGGACTGGATCGTTAGATTTTGGATTTTGTAATCCTGCCCGTCGAAGGTACCTACGAAGCCCGCGCCGAAGACACCTATGGGTATAAATCCGGCGCCCGCATTCCATCCCGATGTCGTGCTTGCATCTATGTCTCTACCGAGCGCAAAATTCCCAAAAAGATTGTTTTGAACATTTTGCAGGTCATAGACTGAATTGACGAGCATGTAGGCGTTCAAAGTGCCGCCGCCTATTACATCGCCCGAGTAATTCTCTACAGGGCTTACATAACTGCCCGCATTGACGACGCTTCCGGCCGGATTCACAGACGGGTTGTAGAAAATTGAAACGATCCCAAGCGTTGAAACTTTCGCGCCGTTATTGAACAGCACGGTGCCAACGCCGGTACCCGTATTGTCAGCGTGAAGATTGACCGCCGCGCCAGCGCCACCCGTGTTTGTGATGTCTGCGTTGACGTTGATGTCCCGGAAGGCGCTGAGGGTAAGTGAGTTCGAGGTAGCCCAGGTCAGCGGCGCGGCAACGGTGAGATCGCCCGCATCGTTTCCGCTGTTCCCCGTCTTCACAATCACATCGCCGGATGCGAGGGCGCTTTGAATTGCGGCAACCGTGACCACGCCTAGTCCGGCATTGACATCAATAACCGCGTTTTGAGGATCGAGCAGCCAGGTACCGGGCAGGCCGTGGGTAACACCAACATCGACGAGGCCACTGACCGTTAGTTGGCCGCGCCCCGATGTCTCGACGAATCCCCCATCACCGAAGATCGTTCCGCCGCGCGCCCGGATGGTTCCAGCGAACGAGGTCGATCCGTCCGACCAGACGATGACTTTTCCGCCGTTACCTTGCGTTCTTGCTGATGAATCGATGGTGGTGGCGGCGTCCACCGTTACGTCATTCGCGGTAGGAATGGATACGGGTTCGAGCGCCGCGCTGCGGTTGGACTTGATGGGCTCGTCAGGGTGTCCGCCTGCCCAATCGCCTCCGATCAGAACCTTGCCGCCACCGGCATAGCCGGAGACATCAACACGAGCCGCCGTCAGGTCGATTGACTCGCCGGTGATCTCGACGGTGCCTCCTTTCTGGTCGGATTTTCTGCCGGACGCCGAGAGCGTGCCCGAAACTGTTATTTTTTGTGTTGGCGTCGCGACGGGTTTTGTCGCGGCCGTTTGCGCACCGAGAACAATGGTGCCACCGCGCTCGCCGACGGTATTCGCCTCGATGATCCCTGTGTTGTTGATAACAGCATTGACAACCTGACGCGCCGCCGCCGTCGTCAATTCGACCGTGCCGCCGTCGGCCTTGAGTGTGCCGGTGTTCTTGACGAGCGCATCGAGCGTCTGCCCGGTCGCCGCGTCCTTAACCGCGCCAGCGACGGAATCGCCGACATTGAGTGTAATGAGTTTGTCGCCGTAAAAATCGAGCGTGAATCCGTTGCCGGATGCGAGGCCCACTTTGCCGACGTTCGCGACAATGGTGCCGGAGTTTCGCACGCCCGGAGCCACGAGCGCCGCGAAACCGTTGTTGTTCGCCGTGATCGTGCCGAGATTGACAATCGAGGCATCGGGCCGTCCCGGAATCGTGAACCGGTAATTCCCCGCCATGAAGTCGTTGTTCTGAATGTCGTGAGTGGTCGCAAGGAAGCCGCCGGTATTGATGCTCGCGCTTCTGCCAAACACAATGCCGTCGGGGTTCACGACGAAAATGCGGCCGTTGGCGGTCAGCGTGCCTAAAATTAGCGAGGGGCCCAAACCGCCGGTCACGCGATTGAGCAGGACGGAGGACGTGCCTGGCTGGAAGAATCGCGTGGTTTCGCCAGCGCCGATATTGAACGACTGCCAGTTGATGATGGCCTTGTCGGTTTGCTGCCGCACCACAACCGACGAGGTGCCTTGCCCCTGGACGCTCGCCGATCCGCCTACAACCGTGGAGCCCACGGGATTGGCGTTGAGCGAGGCGGGGGCTGCCCAAACGAAGATGGCGCTCATTAAGAGGAAGGTTCGGAGGCGGGGTGATCTCATGCGCTCCCCCTAGTTCCGAACCGTTACGGCGAAGAAAAATCGCCAGTCGTGATTGTTGGTCGCGTCGATTGCTTTCGCGACCGAGAGATCGGCGTCGGTGTGGTTCTGCCAATTGAACCGGACGCCTACGCCGGTTGATGTTCCGTCCTGGGACTTCGGCGTTCCAGCGGCGGGCTGAATATGGGAAATCTCGCCGCGGTCGAGGAAGCCATATACCTGTGTGAACGGCAGCGCTCCGCCGCGCGCGGGCGGATCGTATCGAAGTTCCGCGCTCGCCATCCAGCAGCGGTCGCCGGTAAATTGCGACGGATCGAAAGCGCGGCCGAACTGCTTGCCGCCATAGCCGCATTCCTCAGGGGCGAGCAGCGGATCGAACGCATACTGTGCGTATGCCGCGATCTGCATAGAAAAACCCGCGAACAAGGGTTGCGTGCGGACGGCGGTTCCTTCGATCTTGTTGAAATCGACTTTTCCGAAGGCGCGCGACGCGAGCGGGTTTCCGTTCTGCGTGCTGCCAAGGCCATCGAAGCCCTGGCTGAAGGTCAGGTTGAACTGATTGACGCCGTTGAAGGTATCAGCCGCATCCGCGTCGGCCTTCAGCCGAATGCCTCGAAGCCGGTCCCGGTTGAACGGAGCATCGAGAACGTTGGACGCACTGTTGCTTGCGAAGAACAGACCCGTGAGCGTCAGGTTTTTTTCGCGCGTCCGTACGACGGGAGCGCTTAACCCGGATTCGAAATAGGGGCCGCGATTTTTGTACTGGAGCGTTTCGAGTTGCAGCGTTCCTGGCTTTCCCCAACTGTCACTGGCGTTCACGAAAAACGTCAGCCCCTCACTGTTCAGCACTTGCCGATAATTTGCGGCGATGTACTGCAACTCGTTCAATTGGAAGGAGCCTGCGTAACTGACCGTCAAGGACTCGTGCTGGCCGAACAGATTGTTGAACGAGGCCGAGGTAAGAAACTCGTTAGGCCCGCGTGCCTGCGTCCCTCGATTGTCTACCCGCGCCATGAGATCGAGCGGCTTCTGCGCCACTTCAACGACAAGCGTGGCGGCGGCTGGTTGCGTTGCCGATGGCCGCAGGCTTGAACTGAATTTCAGACCGGGGAGATCGCTCGCGAGAAGAAGATACCGTTCGATGGTTCGAACATTGACGGGGCGATCTGTGATTATTTTTGCTTCGTAATCGGAGAAGAAATTCCGATACCGCGAGAGCGACGCGGGCCACTCTACCCTGTCAACATATCCTTCGACGATCTGGATACGGACGGTCGCGCCACTGCGACCGAGATTTTGTGGCGGGATGATCGCGCGGGAAAGAACGTAGCCATCGTTTCCATACTTCGCGGTGATAGCGCGCGCGACTTCATAGATTTCCTGGAGCGAAATGTCCTGGCCGATGAGCGGAGCGTAAAGCGACCGCAGCTCCGCCTCGCTATAGACGGTCGAGCCAACGACCCGGATGTCTTTTAGATGCAACCTAATCTGCGCCGCCCCCGCAGGAGCGATCGTGCTAGGGAGCATGACGGTAGGGCCGCTGGGCTGCGCTCGCGGTGTCGGCGGCTCCGTGAAGCGCTGGCGTTCGCGGCCCGGCTCCACGCTCGGGGGAATGAGCTGAGCGGCTGCAAGCGACGAGAGGCACACCAGTAGCGTGCCCGTAAAGCCCAGGCGACATACGTTCTTGAGCATCCCCCCGACCCCAAAACCGCAACCCTAAGTATCGCAATCTGAAATCGAGAGTCGAGGATGAAACCCAAGCCTTCAGCCAGTTTAACCCGGCTCATGCGGTATCCGGTCACCGCTTCGCGCAAAGTGGAGAATCCCGAGCGCGGCCGCATCGAAGAGTCCCATCCGCGCATCCTCGCTTTTCCAAATCTTGCGCGGCGGCGGAACGAACCGCTCAAACGCAGGTATCTGCTTCGCGATCGACTCGGCAATCCGCTGCTTGGTCGGCAAGCCAGCATTCCGGAAATGCTCTCGGACACTCGCGCGCGAATACCTAAAAGTTGGAATGTCCTGGCTACCGGCGAGAGCCTCGATGGCTTCGTTGAGATTTTGTATGCGCCGCGCCCGATGCGTGTCTGCGGCGGACATATCTTGCAGCACCAGCGCATCGGGTGCGTAGCGTCCAAGTAGCACGCTGATCCGACGTAAGCATTGTCGCATCCGATCCTTCCCGCGAACCTCGACAACCGCCCAGTCGACAGGGGCAAGCGGCCCTTCAAACAGAACGAACGCAAAGCCGCGAGTGTTCGGGTAGATGGCGAGCACGAGATCGTAACGCCGCCTCGAAATCATACGTTCGGCATAATCTGACGGGCTTTCGCGCGCGCGAGCACTTCCTCAAGGAGATCAAGCTTCGTTTTCGTCCGTTTGGTCGGGGTGCCCTGCAGTTTTTCATAGAGCGTGTACGCGCGACGCAGTACCGCATCTTCGATGTCAGAGAAGAGACCCGGGAATAGCTCTCGGGGCGCAACCCCGAAGAGCACTTGCAGAGCAAACGCGATATAGAGTGGTGGCAGGCGTTTTTCTTCTTCGATTCTGGAAATCGCCGACGCGTCGACAAGACCCACGAGGTACGCGAGTTCCAGTTGGGTCAATCCCCATCGCAGGCGATACGAGCGCAGGTAGCTTGTGAGTCTCCTCTCCATAGACAGCGATGCCAGCCGGCAGCATGACGATCGCGCTGTCCAGTATTTGCTGGACCGCTACGGCACGGGAGACGCGAAAACTTGCCACTACGACAAAACGGCACGCTTTCACTCTGACATCTCCTTCATGAGAAACCCATGAGGACGCCCCCTTGGGGACATAGGGACTTAGGGAGATGGAGCAGGGCGGGGACGAAGCGCTCTCGATAGTATCCACGGCGATGCGGTTACACATGCCCAACATCCCTATGTCCCCACGTCCACTGCTTGCCCCGCGTCAGGCACCTCAATTCCACATCGGCGGCAAATCCCGATGAACCGTTCATTGCGTTCGAGCGGAACAACGTAGACACCGTTGCTCTTATACGTCTCCAGCCCGAGTCGGACGCGCAGCACGCTGCCGATCCAGCGGTTGGTAATCGGCCTACTGTATTCCCTGCCGAATCGTTCGATAACGGCGGCGGCCACATCGTGCACGGGAATGACTGAATGGTTCGCCGACAGCTCGGCCAGGACTTCGAGAACGTGGGCTTCGATCGAGTTGCCGCGCTCCGCGACCAGCGTCGTTTGCGCCTGTTTCGCGACGGTGCGCAATTCATCGCGAAGGGCAGGGTCTTGCACGACGCTGAGTAGTGGCATCAGGACTTGGTTGAGACGCGGCTCCAGTTCGGGGTTGGCAGCGCTCTCGTCGATTCTCGCATGTTCGTAATGGCGAAACCGGTAGAGCAATAGCTTGTTGCGGATCGCACGCGCTTCCTCGTTGAACGAGGGCGGCAGATTGATCGGAATGTCCGTCCGCAACCCGCCCGCTCTCATCTCTTCGGTAATGAAGCGGCTCTCAAGCCCCTTGTCGTCGTAGGTGCCCCTTGTGGCAACGATCTTCGGGCCGAATACGTGGAAGGCTTGGGGGTTATACTCGCGCTGTCGGTTCTGCATGGTCCGCAGCACGGGGATCCCGCGCAGGTTTCCGTTATTGAGTACCTTGACTATTTCGGAGCGCTCGTCGCTGAAGCGGAAGTCGGCCTCGTCGAAAACGAGCGTGCCGCCGAAGGCATCGAGGATGTGGAAGATTGGCGAAACGGTCGACGCCCCGCTGGCAAAGAACGCTTTGTAGCAAAGCGATCCGATCGTCAGCAGTGTGCGCGTCTTGCCGGTACCAAAATCCCCCCGGAGCCGCAGGTACGGCAGCTCGTTGAAGGCGTTGTACAGCCACGTCAGGATCACGTAGTAGGTCGCAACTTGCTCAAAGGATGCGCTCAGATCGGCATAGCGATGAACAAAGGATTGGATATCTGCGAGCAAGTCGTGCTCGCTTCCGTATTCTTCGGGCCGTGACGCAAAGAGCACGACCTCGTTCTTGATGAGATTGTTGTTCGATGAGAACGGGATCAGCCGCTCGCCGGTCGAGCAGACGTAGCCGGGCGCAATGGACCAAGTATGGTCTTGCCAAATAGCGAACGCGGTTGCGCGTTTTATGGGATCGTAGACCAGCTCGACTATCGAGCCATCATCGAAAATGCGCGAAACCGTTGGGACGGTTGGACGCTTTGGCGGGGGCATAGGGGAATCTTTGATGCTTTCGTCCATTACCAATCAAGATACAGATAGATTCCGATCCGCGGAGACGCGAAGATTTGCTGTAACGAGCAAATCTCGCGCCTACGCGCCCCGCATTTGGCGGCCTAGCATTTGCAAACATGGAGGAGGTGAAGCCCGATAAGATTCCAAAATTCATCCGGCGCTACATGCCCGATGCGACCGAGGGGGAACTACGCGACGCCACAGCGACGTTTAGACAATACGTGGCGATTGTTATGCGCATGCATGAACGGATCAGAGCCGAGAATTTTTCTGATTCGCGCGATTCCGACTCTCAAGGTAGAGTCGGTGATGTCCCCAAACCTGTATGAAATCGTACCTAGCGTACATTCGGGTTTCTACCGTTAAGCAGGGCGAGCACGGCTCGTCTCTTCAAGAGCAACGCGATGCCATAACGGCATTTGCCGCGCGCAACGGGCTTTCGATCGCCGCATGGTTTGAAGAGCGCGAAACTGCCGCAAAGGTGGGCCGTCGCGAATTCTCCCGCATGCTTACGGTGCTTAGGAAGCGTAAAGCCGCCGGAGTCATATTTCACAAGATCGACCGCAGCATTCGAAATTTGAAGGATTGGAACGCGATCCAGGACTTGGCGGACCAGGGTATCGACATTCGTTTTACACAGGAGAGCATCAACCTGGGATCAAACGAAGGAAAACTGACCGGCGACTTTCTGGCCGTCATATCGTCCCACTACGTTCGCAACCTCCGGGAGGAAGTGCGGAAGGGCATCAGGGGCCGCCTCAAACAGGGTCTCTATCCGTTGCCGGCGCCGCTTGGCTATCTCAACCAGGGCGGCGGCAAGCCGAAAATTCCCGATCCGATACGCGCGCCGTTCATCCGCGACGCTTATCGGCTCTACGTCGAGAATGGATTTTCGTTGCATAGGCTGGCAGACGAAATGCACCAAAGAGGATTACGCAGCAAAAGCGGAAAGAGGGTGCACGTCAGCCATCTTGCGTTCATCTTGCGCAACCCCTTCTACGTCGGCGTCATCAGGATCAGGCGCACTGGAGAGAGTTTCGTCGGTGTGCATCAACCGCTTGTGTCGAAAGACCTATTCGACCGTGCTCAGGCGACACTCGACGGCAAAGCAAACGGCAAAATAATCGTTCACCGGTTTCTGTATCGCCGAATGATTGTCTGCGGCCATTGCGGTCGTGCCTTCACCGGCGAAAAGCAGAAGGGGCACGTCTACTATCGCTGCCATTCCCGCGGCTGCATTGCGCGTCCTCTACGAGCGGAAATGGTCGATGATGCTATATGTGCCGGCTTCGCGGGGCTGCATCTCACAGACGAAGATGTTTCGGAAATACAAGAAATGCTGTCTGATCTCATGATCGATTGGAAGAAAGAAAACGAGGAGCGGATACGCACCAATGCCTTGCAGATAGCGGCTGTGAACGATCGGTTGGCCCGGCTGACGGATGCGTATATCGACGGAGCTTTGGAAAAGTCGCTATTCGACGAGCGAAAGATCGCGCTTCTCATGGACCGCGCTGAATTGGAGAGAGAGCGCGACCGAAATATCCCCGATAAGGGTGTTTTGGAGGCCGATATATTGAAATTGTTCGAACGGATAAAAACGTTGTGGTTGACGTATAAAAAGGCGACGCCAGAGGAAAAGCGAGAAATCCTGAAAACGGTGACTTCGAACTTGGTCGTAGACGGAAAAAACGTTGTGGTTGAACTGCGATCTCCGTTTCGAGAGATAGCAAAAGCACACTCTGTTCTGTCTGGTCCACCATCACGAAGCAGAGTTCGAACCAGAGCGCAACAAATTTTCGAGATTCTCAAAATACATGTGTTAGAGCAGAACAAAAAGCGCCGCGCTGAAGAAGAATTCCAACTCGCGGCGTGAGGTTATTTTCTATTTCAATTAGATTTCCTGCACGACACGAAAAGGTGCTGCCTCAGCAACTTTTATTGTGTTCCTGCTGGCACATCCACGAGGTGGCCCCGAATCCACGCGACCAGTTCTTGTTTGATCTGCGGGAATTCAAGCGAGGCGGTATTGGCAAGCCACAACGCCTTCTTGGTGAGTTCATCAGATGACACCGACAGGCCTTTGCCGTTGATACCAAGAAATACCAACAAGCAAAGCGTTGACATGCGCTTATTGCCATTAAGAAAAATCTGCCGCTTGTTGACGGTGTAGAAAATGATCGCGGCTTTTTCCTCCAGCGTCGGATACGCCTCTGTGCCGAAGAAGCGATGTTGGGGCGCGGCGACAAGCGCCTCGATGTCTCCCTCGCGCACGAGGGTAAACGGCGGGATGGGGTCGTTCGTATCAACCGCCCATTCGGCGAGTGTTCGGTGCAGAGTCTCGATATCTCTTTTATCGAGATACCGGACGGAATGATTGTTCTCCTCGATCATAGCGCGCGAGGTCGACAAACGTCTTTTCGTACTTGCGCAGCGCCTCGCGGGCAGCTTCTTTTACCGCTGGCCGATTGGCCCGCGTTTCTTTCTGGCGAGCAGGCTTGCGCTTGAAGAAATCAGAGAGGTTCATATTCCTACTATAGCATATTCTGCATCTCGCGTCGTTATTAGGAAACGATTACGATTTCCATTCAAGACGCGAAAATTTGCCACCACGAACCGTTTGTCCACCATCACGAAGCAGAGTTCGAACCAGAGCGCGCCGAATTTTTGAGGTTCTCAGAACGCACGTATTGGAGCAGGACAAAAAGCGTCGCGCTGAGGAAGAGGGGTTTTCACTCGCGGCGTGAGACTATTTTCTATTCAATTAGATTTTCCGCACGATGTGAAATCTTGTCACCCAGATACTTTTTTACAGATTCTTCGCCGATACGGCGTGGTGTTCATTTACATGGACGAGCTGAGTAGCCGATCAGATTTACTGAGCCAACCTTTCGAACACCGGGTCAAGTCGAGCAGCAATCGCGTCGGCCTTCTTCTGCCCGATCAGCTTTGCCAATGCCACACAGACTGCCTTGAAACTCAAATTCTCTGAAACGATGTGCCGTTGATAAAATTCCTTCAGGATGGTCTTCCCTCTAAACAGATCGAGAGCCTTTCCTTCCGTAATTATTTGGTCGACGTGTGCAGATATCTCCGTGAGTGCCGCTTGCAGTTGCTCGTCAGAAGGAAGAATGTTCGCGAGCTGTTCGATCTCGGCGGCATGTTTTTCTTTAACTTGCGCGAGCGAGGCGCCGCCGATCCGGACAGTCCAACTTTTTGTGCGCCGCCGGACGCGCAATTCGATCTCCTTGTCACGCAATGAGGCCGCAATGGCGTTCAATTCCGCTTGAACGGCAGAGACATTGGCAAAGTCTGTATTATCCAAGCCGGTAAGGAATTCGAAAATTATTTCAGGATCAAGAAGTAGGTTTTCGATCATGCATACCGGGAGTGTCTCGACGCCGGCGACGGCAGGGCCCGACTGATCGGCGTCGACCAAACCTCGAACTCGAATGCGGAAGGTCTCTTCGGGAACGTGATTTCGAAGCCCTTGGACCGTGTTAATCACGTTTCCTTTGCCCTTGGTCGGTACAAAGGTAAACGCGGTCGCGCGGGGATACATCATTTCAAACAGGCCCACATCCGTCGCACTTTCCGGCTCAGTTGAGGTCTCGCCCTCGATGCATACGACAACGCGGCCTGTGGTGAGAAAGTAGGTGCTGCCGGTCAGCAGTTTCAATGTATCCAGCCTTTCGGCATTGGAAGCGATCCGCCGTAATTGATTCTCGGCGGGATTGTCTGATGGAGCGAACAACGCGAAGAGCTCGTCATCAAACGCCTGATCTAAAATGGTTGGTGAGTGGGTCGTGATGACAAATTGGACTCGCCCCTCTCGCACGACCGCCCGCATATACGAGAGTATTTTTGACTGAAGGTCGGGATGAAGGTGCTGCTCAGGTTCGTCGATTAAAATGACGCGGTCCCGGGTCGGAGCTGTAAGTGCTTGATTCTCGGTAGTCATACGCTCAAGGCGCGCGAGTCGTTCCCGCACCTGATCTTCGAGCAGCGGCAAGAACAATATGACGATAGACTTTTCTCCCGAGCTCAGGTCGTCAATATCGAGCTCGCGCTCAGCAGTCCTATCGCTTCTCTTCCAGAGGCATCGGATGTTGTCTTCGTTTTCAAAGTCGATCCGGCCGAAAGAAAGATGAGGTAGCAAATGAGTCGTCAGCGTCCTGATCGGCTCATAGATGTCGGGGAGTGCCGCCACATCGAGTTGCGCCCCCGCTGCTTTACGTGTGTCGACTACACGGGCGAGGATCGACTGTCGACGGTTCTCGATTTTCCCGAGCGTGTGCTTGATGGCGCTGCCCGCTTCATCGACGTTGTCAGGGGTACGTTGCGAGTTCTGGAAATTCAGACCTTCGTAACCTGACACATCGCCGCTGCTAACCAAATCAAGAAGCCATCTCATCCCACCGCCAAGCCACCGGCGCTGAACTGTGGTTCGGCGGAGTACGCGGTGCGGGCCTTGATACAAGACTTGGGTGTCATTGGGATCCAACACACCCGCTCCGTTTTTAATCCCGTACAGAACGGTGGATTTCCCCACGCCGTTCGGCCCGGCGATCACCATAATGGGGGGTACCGCCGTGGCTTCGGCAAGTACGACGGATTTTTGATTAGCGATTCTGAAGCTGCGTAAAGCCATAAAAAATTGCTGCTCTCGAAATATGGTGCGAATTATACACCGACGGCATCACGTTCTAACCAGCGCGCGAGTGTTCGAAGCGAGAGATGAAGTTATCTGCTATCTTTGGCGCTTCAATTAAAACACCGATTTCTCGATAAGGTGCGTGATCTGACGGATCAGCCGACAACCAGTTCAAACTGCTAATAGCCAACACGTCATCGTCCCATCCCAACACTTTCGCGTGAAGGCGTGGTCGATGAACTGGGTAAATTTCCACTCCTTCCTTTCGGAATTCACGGGCGATGTCCGCGCTGTCTGCACCAGTTAGGCGGCCCGTGACCTGCCCATAATAGGCAGTGGCCTCAACATTGTTAGCTTTTACGGCGGCCAAAGTCGGCAGCAGCGCAACAGGGCGAGCAGCGATTCCCATTCGGTGGCTTAGAACAAAAATGCGGCTTTTCGAACGATCTCTTGCTTCGAGCGCCACTCTAGCGTGATCGGGCGCAAAAAGAAGTTTTATGGGAGTGGTACGACCACTACCTCGGGGCATGTCTTCTATGCGGCGCCCAAGCAAAGTTAGCTCGACGGAGAAATCATGCCAAAGACCGGGCCGTCCTCGGGCAAGTCCAGCGAGCTTCCGCGTGAGCTCGCCGACCAAGACTGGGTCGCGAAGTCTGATTGATGTCTCAAAACTGGTAAAATCTGACGCAAGCCAATTGCACGAACCGACCAGAGCATACCAACGGCCTTTTCCGTTATCTGTGACGACGATTTTGGCATGCGACTGAGTTGAGAAAGGATGAATGACAATGGAATCAGATCGGCCTGCATCGGCGATGGCAGCCTGAAGCTTTGCTGCGGCCAAACGTGATGTGCTTGTGACCCCTTTATTCTCATCCTGTCCCCAAAGTATATCCACCGCCACACCTCTTGCAGCCGCCTGCAATAGGGACGGAAGGATATCCTTTGCCCGCGCCTCCGTAATGAATGTCGAGTGTACTATCAGACGCTCCGACGCATTTCGGATTGCGTTTTTCAGCGCGGCATCGTGAGCTGGTCCATCGATAATTAGATCATCGATATCGTACAGCGCGTTGTGAGTTACCCACGGTTCGTTGGCAGACTGGGGATATTGTTCGGCTTCCGGGACTGACGGCTTCACCGCTTCTGGAATAGATTTTGTCTGCTTATCAAACGTTGCCGCAATTCCCTTCGCCTTGGCCAGTATTGAATTCCGCAACTGCTGGGATGCACGCGCGGGAAGACCTTCTATTATGTCCTCCCGAACGCTGACGAGTGCATATCGCTCCATCAACTTCTCAGCGCTTTTATCAATACCCACAATAAGTTCGTCATCACCCTCGATTGCAGTAAACACCTCACTTAAATCACCTGCGGCATGCAGGGGAGAACCGGCAAGGTGCGCTACGATCTGGTCGTCGGTAGTTGCTGGTAATCTACTTTGCGGTCGAATATCCAACTCCCGGCTGCGGAAAACTCCGCCGGTTACCTGTTCGATCGCGAAGCTTCGATATTTGGGTTGGATTATGGTTGCGGCAGGCAACTCTTCTAATGGAGCCTGCACCATGCCGAGGGCGGTAGCTCGAAAGGCCGGCCCGCCGGTGGTCAAGATAATTTCCACCCAACCGGCGCGCATAAGTCGAATGAACGCTTCAACAATAACTCGACGTGGGAGGCCCGATTGAGTTGCGAGGTCGGAAGCGGAATAGGTCCCGCGGCAAACGGCATCGAGCAACAAGTGTTCAATTAGACTCCAACGGCGACCTTTCTGAATAAAAAATTTTCTAGTCCCGCGCAGAACGGGAAAGACTATTTGGATTGTTCTCATTACGACCCGCCTTTCAATTGGGCCCAAGGAACAACACACGCCTCTCGATCTGCCACCGCTGTGTCTAATGCATGCAGAAATTTCGACAAAAAGCCAATATCCTGATCCGGTAGCTTCGCCGCGATCTCCACAATGTTGCGATAGAAGGAAAGACTTCCGATTAGAATAAGCCGCCACTTCGCGCGGCTAAGAAGAACGTTCATTCGACGATTGTCCCGAAGGAATCCGAGCGCTTTAGCTGGTGTCGAGTGAGCATTGTTTCGAACGAGTGACACCAAGACAACGTCTGCCTCGCCACCTTGAAAGGAATCTACCGTTCCGCAGAATTCATTTGATTCAATCGCTGGCGTGAATCCCTGAAGATGAGAGCACGAAGTATCGAGTTTTCGAGCAAGCCTTTGGCGAAGTGTCGTTACCTGTTGCCAATAAGGTGACAGTACCGCGAGCGAGGGTTGCACAACCTCATCTCGCGCTTTGAGCAATTCAAGTGCTGCAATCGTCGCTGCAGCTTCATCAGGATTTGACCATGGAGGAGCGCGGTCTCCACTCCGTCCACCTGGCGCCTCCTCTCGCGCATAGGGCATATCGATGAACACGACAGGCAATTCGGGTAGCCGTTTTGCGTCCAACGAGATGAATGGCGCATGATTAGAAAGAAACTTTTTCTCCTTGGCTTGGTTTGTCTTAAGTTCTTGATCGTAAAAACAACGAGATACAATGCGCGCAATAGCGGGGTGCATACGGTATTGTTCAGTTAATCTGCGCGCGATAGGCCGGCCTTTCCCCTTTTGTTTCTGTCGGGCTAATTCTTTTTCAACAAAGGTTTCAAAAAGCGAAAGTATAGATAAAGTGTCAGCGCACGCTTTCCCGAAGTCGTCGCCTCCTGTTTCAACTTCGCGAAATACTTCATCTATGCCGGGATCCTTCAGGTAGCGCGAAATTAAGTCATCGACCAATAGGATCGCCTCTTTGACTTCTGCCGTGGATGACAAGAGTTTCGAAATCTTGTCCACGTCGAACGGTGGCAATTGTTTGTGGTCGCCTATCATCAAGCGTCTATGGGAAAGCAGCAGAGGGGAAAGTAGTTCGCCGCCAGTTGCTTTTCCTGCTTCTTCGATAATAGTCCAATCGAAAAGGCCGCGCTCTTCGATCAGACGTTCTACGGCGTAAGAATTCGTCGTGGCGAATACCAGATTGGCTGATCGCAGAATTATTCCTTCGAACGCCCTGAGCTCGGCTGACATCCTTCGCGCTAAGCCGCTACCAGGAGCAGTCCTTCGAGGGCCTGGCGCGGTCACTCGCGCATCGGCGAGCGTTCTTATGCGATCGCGTATGTGCGGCGATGATTCTGCAACCAACGAGCTGTCTGCGAGTGACTGGAGCAGCCGATCCGCTTGAATATCAATCTCTAGTTCACCGGCCGATTCATCGTCGTCTACTGACCTGGCTCGAACCATCAGAGGACGAGAATCTGTATCTACACTACGAAAAATTGATTGCACCTCGTTCATGAGATGATCGATCGCGGAGTTACTTTGTGCAGACAGCAAGATACGGGTAGTCGGCTCATCATCGAACCGGCGCCTGACTACGTCGCCCACGAGATAAGTCTTGCCGACGCCAGGTGGCCCCTGCAGAAGAAAGAAAGGAATTGTTGAAAGAATTTCACGAAGAGCATTCTGTTTAGATACATCTAGATTCTTGAACGCGTCGTCTTTCTCATCAAGTGGGTCTTGGCTGTCCTCGATGCGTCGACGCGGATCAACTAGCATACGCAGAAGTTCTGCGTGTTCGTGGAAAGCCGACAACGCTTTCAGCCGTCGTTTGAACTGCACGATCCGGCCAGTCATCCCTGCTGGAGCAAGAAAGCCTTCGGCGAGCTCTAAGGGAGGTGATGGTCCTTCGAATCTCAGACATTCAAGATGTTCGATCTCTTCGCGTCCGACGAAACGCCAACTTGTCGTTGTTTGAGATCGATCACCAAGAGTGCCCGGCTCCGAGAGCGTCCAGGCTCCTTCCTCGCGAACCTCATCAGCATCAATCATCTTCGCAAGACGGACTGCTGGAGCCTCAAGGCCAAGCAAATCAGAGAGTTTTGCTCGGTCGGAATCGTTTCGCGAGACTAGATGAATTACGTGCAAGTCCGATTGTGGGTCGGGTGTTTTCGATATGATTTTTACTGGAAAAATTTCTGCAGCCGCGTATGCCATTTCTAGCATCAATAGCAACGCGAACGATTGATGCATTCTTTGTAGATCAGTTTTGCGTTGGCTAGTTGGTATCGTCCGTTGAATATAGTCGTCCCAACGCTGCACCTTTCCTCTCCGGCGAGGGAAGCTTTGTGAGGCTTCGGGATTTCTGGTTAACTCCAGAGAACCAGCGTCGAGAAGAGTGCTGCCAACCACTGCGAAGGATGGCGGAGCCTCTAATTCGGCGCGTTCGCAATATGCGAACTCCCAATTTCCTTGTTCGCTCGACCCGGGCTGACGGTACGGAGCAAGGCGATAAGATAGAAGCTGGCCAAGAAGAATATATCGAGGTGCTAGATCGGCCGGCTCTTTCACAGCGACGAGGTGTGGACGCTTTCCCAGATCGTCAGAAATAAAGCGTATCTGCTGCGGTTCATCTGATATCTCTATTTCGTCTCCAGACGCTCGACGTATTGCTTCAGCGAGACGACTGTCCGAACCTAGACGCAGCGACAGACAAATTTTTGCTTCCTTACCCGCAGCTTCTGCGGAGATGCTATCAACAATGTCGTCGATGCGGCTGCATACAAATTCCCCGTCAAGGCGGTCAACTTTTTCCAAGCCCAACATAGCTCGTAACAATCGTACTTCAGATGCAGACGCGTGTTCAGCTACTCGCGACGGAAGAACCTTTAAGTCACCTAATGCGCCGCTTGGAATGTCCAGAAATAGGGCGAAAAGCAATGCGAGGTCGCGCCAGTCCCGAGCAAAGGAGAAGGAATTTTCAACACGCGGAGGCTGCAGCTTCTTTTTTTGTTTATCGGCGGCCGTGGCGATTCGCATCGACCACTCAAACCCAGTAATCCGAAAATCAGGCTCATCGGTTAGAGAAGTTATGATCGCCCACGGATCAAGATTCCGATGAATGGCACCCTGTGAATGTAGAAGTTCGAGGGCTTCTGCCAGCCTTCGTGCGTTGGCCCAAAGAACTCTTCGCGATCGGGGTTGTCGCACCTGCGCAATCAAGCCAGGTTTTTTCTTCGACTTCAGAAAGACCTCAAGCGGGCTTCCCTGTCCGGGATCAAGGATGACGTAGAAGCCTTCGGCATCTTTTCCGCTAGAGAGCATATGCACAAAAAGGTCATCAGCGCGTGGCACGGCGGCTAGACGTTGCAGTTGCCGAATTTCACTGCGCCAGATGTCTTCTAAGTCTGTATCGTCAACGTCTTTCGCGCGCGGCCAGAACTTTACTATTACTTCGCGAGATTGACGGTCTCGCGCGCGTAAAATTCCCGCACGGCCGCGTGCTCGATCTGGCCTCAAAAGATAGGTGTCTTCGACACTATAATCGGCCAAAAATCCTTTCTTTGCTAATCGTCGTGATGCCATCGGCCAATAGTGATTACTGATCGCTAGAAGGATTTGTAAACAAGAAACCAGGAACCATAGCCTGAACAACATGGTATTGAAACTAAGACTGCGCGAGTGAATAACGCGGCGCACAAATTTGGGACTAAGAAAAAGCCCCCGATCAGGGGGCTAGTAGTCTTCCGCAAGCATCAATGTGAGGACGCGGGTCGTCTTTTCCGGATCCGCCGGATTTTCCGACCCGCGTTTTAGAAGCTCGTCGTAGTAGTCGATCTTCCAGAAGAACGTACGCCCAATGAGTTCGAAGCTACCAAAGTCATGCTCGTTGTACGGATCGTTATCGGGCGTGAACTTGTCGTAGCTGTTGACCACCAGCAGCGCGTGCACTCGTACACTCTCAGGAAGTGCCGTGACACTCGCCGTCAACATCACTTTGCCGCCGCGCAAACTCTTGCGGAAGGCGTCGTTTAATTGGGCGATTTTCGCGCTATCCCCCTTCTGAGGGGTGGGCGTTTCATCGCTCTTATGCGGAAACATGTGGCGCGCGCCGCAGTGGGGGCAGTCATCCTCACTCGCCGCAAACCATTCGCGATGCCACTCTTTGGCGCACCGGCCGCACCGGTAGTGATTAACGAACCAATTCATTGCTACCTCCGTTTCGCTACCGACACCCCAGGATGAGGTGCCGGAGTACGAAACCGAGGCGTCCAAAGCCATAATCGCGGATAGCGGTACTGCAAAGTAGACGCGAATTCTTGCCGAGCCGGCATGTTCGCGCCTCTGCCTCTTTGCCGGCGTCGCGGGGATGATGGTTGATGTGGAAAGTGAGCAGCCGCTTTGGCTAGGCAAAGTCGATTATCGCAACGACCGGCGGAAATTCGGCATCAAACCGCATGACCGATTTTCGCACATCTACATCATCGGCAAGACGGGAACCGGCAAGTCGACGCTAATCGAATCGATGGCCCTGCAAGATGCCGCGCGTGGCCATGGTCTTGCGCTGATCGATCCACACGGAGATTTGGTCGAGCGCGTTACGGCACGCATTCCGCATTTCAGGAGGGCCGATCTCGTAAACCTCAACGCTTCGGATCGATCGCAGCCCTATGGGTACAACCCGCTGCGTCGAGTGCGCGAGGACCGCGCTGCGCTTGCCGCTTCGGGCTTCCTGGAGGTGTTCAAGAAAATGTGGCCCGATGCGTGGGGCGTGCGCATGGAGCACATCCTGCGCAATGCCTTGATGGCGCTTCTGGAGCAGCCGAACGCCACGCTGCACGATCTCCTGCGCCTTCTTTCCGACAAGGACTACCGCAAAGGGATCGCGAGGTCGCTCAAGAACGAGCCGGTCAAACGATTTCTGGAACAAGAATTCGAGCGCTTTTCCTTCGGCTATCGCGCCGACGGTATAGCGCCGATCCAAAACAAGGTCGGCGCGTTCCTCGCGGATCCGACCCTCAACCGCATCTTGACTGCGCCTGAGATCGATCTGCACCTTCGAAAGATTATGGATGAAGGGAAGGTCCTGCTTGTGAACCTGGCGAAAGGAAGGATCGGAGACGACAGCTCGTCCTTGCTTGGCGGATTGCTCGTTACGACCATCGGGCTTGCCGCATACAGCCGGGCCGATATCCCGCCGGAGAAGCGCCGCGACTTCTTCGTGTACATCGACGAATTCCAGAGCTTCACGACGCTGGCGGTCGCCAACATGCTCTCAGAGTTGCGCAAATATCGCGTGGGGTTCACGGTCGCACACCAGTATCTGCATCAACTCGAGCCTGACGTGCGCCATGCGGTGCTCGGCAATGCGGGCACCCTTATCTCCTTCCGGGTAGGCGGCGAGGACGCGGCGTACCTGGCGCGGGAGTTTCAGGATCGCTTCGAAGCGATCGACCTCATGCAGCTTCCAAATTTCCATTTGTATTTGAAGCTCATGATCGACGGCGTGCCGTCGAGGCCATTTAGCGCCGTGACGCTGCCGGCATAATGCCGTTGTTAGGCTTGATTGGCTGGCCTTTCCCACTTGCTTTCGATGTCATCCGCGATGGCCACCGGCTGTTGAGCGGGCGCAGGCGCCGGATTAGCCGGGTCATAGTATTGGGCAAAATCGACGTGCGCGCTGAGGCTGGGCGGCCGATAGGGGCCCATGATGTCATATTGTTGCACTGCCGGTTCTTTGAAGCGCTGATAGACGCTCTTGTGCATGGTGGCGTCGCGCGGAGGCTTGCGTAGACCGACGCTCCACGATTGGCCGGTAATACGCGTGAAAAAGCCCAATCCGGCCTTATACTCGTCGTGCTGCATTCCCGAAGAATCCGGATAGAGGCGCAACACGTCGGGATCATGCTTGATCCCGTTTGGAATAATCGACGCAGCCGCAAGCATCCATCGCAGCGTGATATCCGAAAGCCGACATTCATTCTCCGGATACCCGCCGCCTACGTCCGCGTGATTGCCGGAAAACCACACCTGCTCAAAATGGATATTGCCAGACGCATCGCGCGTATCTTTTCTCGCCGCGTTCGGATCCCACCGGACGCGCGCGAAGTCCGCACGGTTCTCGTCTATCGAGATCGCGTGCTTGGCATATTCGACATTCCTGTTGAGCTCGTAGTCTTCGAATTTTTGTTTCATGTGGGTAAAGTGGAGGGTCGCGAGTCGCTTCCACCGCGGGTACTGCCGCAAGGAGAAATCGAACTTGAAGTGCGTGAATACATACGCGCCTGCGGTCGATATCGCGGCGGTCGCATAGAGCGCGCATAAGAGGTTTGGCAGCGTGAAATACCGGAACACGAAGCCCGCATACGGAACGGATTCGAATACGGAAAGAAATGAAAGGCCAAGGCCGAGCCCAAAAAGCCCGGCTATTGAAAGGAGCGCTAAAAGAATAACCGCACCCTTGCGGCTGAGCGCGGCGACCGTGTCGAACACGCCGATACAGTACGGATAGACATTTGCCTTCTGTTCGCCGTCCAGAACGACATTGCAGCAGTGCTCCTCGCGAAACTTATCTCCGAGCGCGATGCGCGTTTCCAGCATAAATTTTTGGTACCGGGTTGCCTTGGCTATCGGCCCCGACGAGCAGAATTGATAGATGTGTTTGACCGCATAGGCCGCGAGTTTCCGCGAGCCTGGAACATCCAACGGAACCTGACCGCCGTCCGGTAGGCGCCGCGGTATGCCGCAAAACGCGATAACGCCGCCAAGGCAGCGGACCGTATAGGCGCCTCGGCTGAAGCCGAACAAAAAAATCCTGTCGCCGTCGCGGTAGAGGCGGATAAGCGCCGCGTAGCAGTCGATGATGTTGGCGGTAATGCCGAGGCCGGTTGCCTGGCTGACGAAGTTATAAATAGAACGGCCGAGCTTGCCGAACATGAAGCTGTTGTCAGCGGGCGAGCCTAAACCCGGATCGTAAAAACAGGCTTGCTCGTCGGGATGAATGGATGAGTCGGGGCCGCAACGGGTGGCACGATAGAGCTTGTAGATATTGGTGCGGTTTTCATCGAACGTTATGCCGCCGGCTTGGCCGGTGCCGTCGGAGAAGATCAGAATGTTCTTCGGCATGAGCGCCTCTCAACCACATATGCGATTGATCTGCCGCTAGAATATACGAGTCGGCGCTGTCGAGCTGCCACAAACCATGTGTTGCTATGTTCACGTTGAGGGGTCTCGAATTTTCTCCTATGCTCTTCTTCGTCCGCTAGCGATTTCACCTGGCGGCGTTGCAACGCTCCCAACTTGGAGCCGTGCAATGCAGCAAGTGAGACGACTGGTATCGAAGAAGGAGTTGAAGAGCATCTACGGTGTCCCGTATTCGTTCGCGCATATCGCGCGCCTCGAAGCGGCCGGAGAATTTCCCAAACGGGTACGTCTCGGCCGGTGTCGGGTGGCGTGGTACGGCGACGAAATCGAGGAATGGATCGCTTCACGACCGCGTGCGGTCTTGCGCGCAGCCTAGCAGCTCCTGAAGGGACAGGCCCCCGGCGTCCAAACCGGGGGCTTTTTTACGCATACCGCCTGGGCGTACCGCAGTGCGTACCGTAATCACTTCGCGTTCGCACAATTCGATGTGCGCATAGCGCACTATCGCAGTGCATTTAGGTGCGGCTGCGAGCAATCGCGCGCTCCGACTTTTACCTCTCTTCGCGTTTTTCTTCGCGGCCGCCGCAAAGCGTCGGCCGTTTGATTCAATTGACTCTCTCTGTAACCGCGATTGAATCCGGCGCATGCAGGTCCGCTACGACTTACAAGAAATCCGGTGCTTCTTCTCGGCACCAAAGCTCCAGGTCGTCGTTTCGGTATATTTCGACGACGACGAGCGGGCGGTGATCGATCGCTACGGCCTGCACGACCACATCGTGTGGCAGCGCCGTCCGATCGTGTATTTCGACGACGACGGCCGCCAGGAGATCGACCAAAACGTCTATGTCAGGTCGATCCTCGACTACGCGTATGTCCAGGATGTCGCGTCGCCGACCGCAGCGCTCGGGTTCGAGCAGGAAATGCAAGCCGCGCTTGCCGATCTCAAGCAGTACCTCGATATCAGCCGTGCGCCGTATCGCAGCAAGGTCTATCAGCTCTAGTCATATTTCAGGGGGGATACATGCCGCTGGATGGAGTTTTAGCACTTCTGAAATGGCCGCTTATTATCTTTGGCGGTCTCGTCGCCGTTCTCATCGTGTTTGGCCTCGCGGACGAAAAGTTCGGGCCGCTTGGCCCCATCGCGATTGTCTCATTCATTGCCCTCGCCGTCGTCGGGTATTTCATGAAGGGACGCCGGCAACTGAAACGGCCGCTCTGACGTGAACGACGACCGGTTTGGCGATTTTGTAAGTGCTGTCGCGCTCGCCATCGGCGGGCCGATTCTCGCCGTTTTTGTCTTTGCCAAAGCGGTCGATGCGCTCTTCAGTGCCGTCGCCAATAACGCGCTCGTTCTTCTTTCGCTCGGCGGGATTGCAGTCGCGGTTTCGCTCTTCATCCTTTGGTACAAGCGCCCGAGGCTCATCGCCGATGACGCTCCTCCCAAAGAGGAGCCGCGCTTCGAACTACCGCTGGAGACCCGCTATCGCGGAATGTATGTCGTTGCGCCTCCCGGCCGGGGCAAAACGACGGCGCTGAAAACCCAGATTCATCGCGATCTCGAACTCGTCTGCGCGGGCGAAGCGTCCATTGTCGTGATGAATTCGGATCGCGACCTCATCGACGACATCGCCAATCTGCGGATGTTCGCGGAGGAATTGCGCGGCAAGCTGATTGTCGTCGAGCCGAGCATCGAGCATCCGCTTGCGCTCAATATCTTCGCGATGGGAAGACAGCGCTCGTCCTCCTATTCGCAGGACGAACAGGAAACGCTCTCCAACGCGACGACCGATCTCATCCAGTACATTTTCGACGGGCTGAATGAGAGCCCCATGACGCCCAAGCAGGAAGCGCTGTTTCTCCCCTGCGTCCGTGCGCTCCTCTCGATTCCCGATGCGACGCTTGCGAGTCTTCGCGACCTGCTCATTTCCAAGAAAGACTATATGGCGGAGAAGCTCCAGTATCTCGATCCACTCACCCGCCAGTTCTTCGAGCACCAGTTCTATGACACCAATTTCTCCGCGACGCGCCAGGAACTGGGCTGGCGGCTTAATAACCTCTTATATCGCGGTGCTTTCGAGAAAATGCTGTGTGCCGCTGAATGCCGTCTCGATCTCTTTGCCGAATTGAACAGCGCGAAAGTCATTCTCATCCACACCAACAAGCGGCTTCTCGCAGAAAAGCAATGCGAGATGTTCGGCCGCCTCTTTATTGCGATGGTGCTGCGCGCCGCCGAGGAGCGCGCGATCCAGCAGCGACAGGAGCGCATGCCGACCTTCTTCTATATCGACGAATGCCAGGACTACGTCGCGAATGACGCGAAGATCCGGAAGATCATCAATCACTGCCGCAAAATGAACGTCGCGACGGTGCTCGCCAATCAGAAGCTCAGCGACCTCTCCGAGCCGGTGCAGAAAGTTCTCCTGGATGCCGGGATCAAGCTCATAAACGTGAGCGCGGAGGCGCCGACCTTCGCCGCGAGGCTCGGAGTGCCCGCAGAACAACTTAACCAGCCTACGGGGCGGTTTATCGCGCACGTCGAAGGAACGGAGCCTGTTCTCCTGAACATCATCAACACGATGGATGACTTGCCGACAATGACGCCCGCGCAGCGCGAGGAGATCGAACGGGAAATGCGCGCCAGGTATTGTGTTCGCACACGAACGCCGGAGGAGCCGCTCGTCAATTTCACGCCACGCCCAGAGGACATGGAGCCCTGGCGGTTACGCCCCTCCAGCCCTGTTCCAAATCAGGAGAGGAATGACGCACGAGTCGCTACGCCGTCCCTTGATGCGGATCCCACGAAGCCTTCGGCGACATGGTAATTTTTTTGCATCACATTGGTGCGCATTAAAACAGACTTCTGCTCATTGATTGCATAGCGAACGGTGATTCCCGCCGCGCTGTGGACTATCTCTCGCGGATGGAATCTACAAGCAGACGCTCGCGGTGGGATGACTCCGGCGTGGCCGTAGCCATACTACAGCCGCGCGACATTGAGATTTTCAAACTGCTGTCGCGGTATCGCTATTTGCAGGTCGATTTCATTCACGCGTTCGTCGGCGGGAATCTCGCGGCGCTTCAGCGGCGTCTTAGCATTCTGGCCCGAGAGCCAAACGGATTTCTTAATCGGCCAGATGCACAGCGGCGATTCGCGAATGCGAATTACCGTTATCAGACATATGAGCTGGCGCGCCGAGGCAAAGAATTGCTTCGCGATCATGAGTTGCCGAGTGGCGATGCAAGAGTTGGGGACGAGCGCCAATTCGTCCACGCGATGATGGTCAACAACACGCTTGCGTCTATCGAACTCGGCGTCCGCCGCTTCGGCCGGTTCATCACACTTCAAGAAATACGATCCCATCCCAATTACACCGGCCCGGCGTCGATCAATGTTTCGGTTTCTTGCAGGGCCGCGAACAACACCGATCGAATAACATTCAATTATCGCCACGATGCGCTTTTTGGAATCGAGCATGACGGGTTTCGCTTCTTCCAACTGGAAGCCGAGCATTTGAATCGCGTGCAGAGCCGCAGCCTCCGTCAAACTTCATTTCTGAAGAAATTTCTCGCAATCCAACAAATTGTGGAACGTCAGCTCTACCGAACCCAGTGGGGCGTTCCCAATCTTGTGACGCTGGTTGCCGCGCCAAACAGGCGTCATGTTGATGCGATGAAAGAGGTGGTCCTCGATCAAACGGGCGGAAAGGGCGCGTCGCACATCCTTTTTAGGGCCGTTCCGGCAATCGATCAGCTTGTGCCAATATCGCCGAACCCCGACATTGCCGTATCGGCCTGGGAGAGAGCAGGATATTCGGAATTCTCATTCGTTTAAGCCGAGAGGGAAATCACTACGAGTTTCAACATGCTGAAATGGTTTCGAAAGCGGCGTTTATTGGTACTGGCGGAAGCCGATGAGTTCGTGGAGTCATTCGGCGACCATGCGTATTGGGAAGCGCGAAAACAGGCTCGGGAAGCGCGAGCCCGCGGAGATCACGCCCGAGACAAATTTCTCGGCAAGGTTTGTCGTGAGCTTGCGAAGCGAACGGGCCACGAGATCGGCCTGGATACCGCCACAAGATACACCGAGGCGTAGGCTCCGTATGAGCCAGGTCCAGGTATCGTCAGGAAGCGGCCGGACAACGTGACCTTGCACTGATGATCCGTTTCATCCTTG
>DASREJ010000064.1:0-19869 GCA_035652115.1 Bryobacteraceae bacterium | reverse complement strand
ATCCTGCGGATTTATCGAGCGAAAATCGTTCTTTAATGTATAGAGCGCAATCTCGCCCAGAGCACCCGCCAACTCTACACCGGTCGCTCCCGCGCCCACAATGACGAAAGTAAGCCAACTTCTTCGCTCATCCGGATCATGGGTTCGTTCCGCAGCTTCGAATGCCAACAGAATCTTGTGACGGATAGTGGTAGCCTCTTCTACGCTCTTAAGACTGGGAGCCCACTTGTTCCATTCGTCATGCCCGAAATAGTTGCTCTGTGAACCCGTCGAGACAATCAATGAGTCATAAGGAACGCGCGCGCCGTCCTTCAATGAAACTTCTTTTGCTGCCGGATCGATATCGATCGCTTCACCCAACAGGACGCGCGTGTTTTTTTGTTTACTTAGAACGCCGCGTAACGGCGCCGCAATCTCTCCCGGTGACAACGAACCAGTAGCCACCTGATAGAGCAGCGGCTGGAAAAGATGAAAATTGCGGTGATCGATAAGTGTTACATCCACGGGCGCTTTCTTCAGAGCCTGCGCCGCATAGAGTCCGCCAAACCCACCACCGAGAATCAGAACGCGATGTTGACCGCTCACATTCTTAAGATGCACGCTCAGGCGTAGAAGTTGACCGTCTGAAGATATTCCGGTTTTCGCCGCGCGCGGCGTGCCTGTTCGAAGGCGTACGCTATTTTGATCAACTTCGGTTCGCTCCAGGCTGTACCAAAGAAAGAGATTCCGAGCGGAAGCCCGAATTTAAATCCGGCCGGAACGGTGATATGTGGATATCCAGCCACCGCGGCCGGAGACGCGCAGCCACTATCCGTTCGATCGCCTGCAACCAAGTCCGTGATCCACGCGGGACCGGAAGTCGGGCCCACTATGGCGTCCAGCTTGAATTTCGCAATTACCTCATCAATGCCTTCCTTGCGTGTAAGGCGCTTACTTGCAGCCAACGCATCCCGATACGCTTTGTCGGTCAAGGGACCTTTTTCGTTTGCCTGTTCCATCAATTCTTGTTCAAAGAACGGCATTTCTTCGGCACGATGGTCACGATTGAATGCAATGCAATCCGCGAGAGATCGCAGGGAGGTTCCGCGCGAACTCAAGTAGCTATTCAGATCCGCTTTGAATTCGTAAAGCAAAACTTGCGTTTCATCGTCGCGCCAGGTTTCATAGGAAGACAAATCCGCGGGGTCGATGATTGTCGCGCCCGAATCACGCATCAGCGCGATGCAGCCTTCCATCACCGCGGCCACAGCGGGGCCGATGTTGAAATACTGTCTTGCGATTCCGATGCGTGCTCCGCGCAATCCGTTCGGGGCCAGAAATCGCGTGTAGTCCGTTAAGGCGTGACCTACGCTTGTCTTCGTTTCGCTATCGCGGCTATCCACGCCAGTGAGCGCGCCAAGCAGGAGCGCGGCATCTCGGACGGTGCGCGCCATCGGACCCGCGGTATCTTGACTGTGCGCGATGGGAATAATGCCTCCCCGGCTGATTAGCCCGAGGGTCGGTTTGATCCCGACGATGCCACACATCGATGAGGGGCATACGATGGAGCCATCCGTTTCTGTCCCGATCGCACCAACGCACAAATTTGCAGACACGGCGACAGCCGATCCGGAACTTGAACCGCAAGGATTACGGTCTAGTGCATACGGGTTCTTCGTTTGTCCGCCGCGGCCGCTCCATCCACTGGTGGAATGGGTAGAACGGAAATTAGCCCACTCACTTAGATTGGTTTTGCCGAGAATAACGGCGCCGGCGGCGCGCAACCGTTCTGCAACCCATGAATCTTTTGAAGCCGGGTAGCCCATAAGACCCAGTGAGCCGGCAGTCGTTTGCAGGCGGTCCGCTGTATCGATATTGTCTTTGAGCAGAACAGGCATGCCATGTAGCGGCCCGCGCGGCCCTTTACTGCGATATTCATCGTCAAGCTGCCGTGCAATCGCCAGAGCATCCGGGTTGACCTCGATCACGGAACGCAGAATCGGCCCCCGGCGGTCAATCTCTTCGAGACGTTCCAAGTAGCGGCTGCAAATTTCGTGAGAAGTCAACTCACGCTGCTTCATACGCGCTTCGAGGTCGGCCATTGTCAGTTCGTCAAAAGCGAAGGTGGATGGCCTGACTCCCGGAGCGACTTGTAAATCGAGTCTGGAATTGGGCACTGCCGGTTTCGGCTCTTGTGAGAAAGCCACCGCTGCGCCCGCGGCTGCTGAGGTGGATCCAAGAAGAAATTTACGGCGATTGGTCAAATCGTTTTCAATGTAACCTGTGCCAGTACGTCAACAGCAAGAAACAAGTTATAGGTCGCGCATCTTAGACGTCTGCATGATAGGTTCGAACATTATGTCGGCAGGAGATCACTTGCGAGTCGGCTTGTTTTCACGCGAATATCCGCCCTACGTTTATGGCGGCGCGGGCGTACACGTAGAATATCTGGCGCGTGAGCTAGCGAAAAAGATTGAGGTAGAGGTGCACTGCTGGGGCGACCAACATTCGCACGAAGGTAATCTTCGGGTCTTCGGAAACGAGCCTTGGAAAGAGATCACAAACGGCACAACCGAAAAATTCAAAGGTGCTCTGGAAGCCCTCAGCTTGAATTTGACGCAAATCAAGGCCTTGAAGAATGTAGATCTCGTCCACACGCATACCTGGTACGTATCCATGGCGGGGTTTCTCGCAAAAAAGCTCTACAAGATCCCGTTTGTGCTGACCACGCACAGTCTGGAACCGTTGCGAGCCTGGAAAGCGGAACAGTTAGGCAGCGGCTACGCGATGAGTTCCTGGATGGAACGGACAGCGATTCTTGATGCCGATGCTGTTATTGCCGTCTCCAACAACACAAAAGAAGATATTCTGCGCGTTTATCCGGTCGAGCCTGACCGAGTGCACGTCATTTACAACGGCATCGACTTAGAGGAGTATCAAAAAACCGAGAAAACTACGGCGCTTGAAACGTATGGCGTCGATCCGTCCATCCCTTACATTCTTTTCGTAGGTCGCATTACGCGACAAAAGGGCGTTACCAATTTGGTCGACGCCGTGCCCTATATGCCTCCCAAGACGCAAGTCGTTCTATGTGCCGGCGCGCCGGACACTCCAGAAATCGCTACGGAGTTGCGCCAAAAGATAGAGGCCGCCAAAAACGATCATCCGCATATTGTGTGGATTGAAAAAATGATCTCCAAGCCAGAGATTATTCAGCTCTACAGTCACGCCCGCGTGTTCGTTTGCCCTTCTGTCTATGAGCCATTCGGCATCATTAACCTCGAAGCGATGGCTTGCGACGCGCCCGTAGTTGGAAGCTCGACGGGGGGCATCAAGGAGGTGGTTGTGGACGGCGTAACTGGGTACCTAGTGCCGTTTGAACAAGACAGCAATGGATTTCCGACGAAGCCCGATCAATTTGCTCGTGACTTGGGTGGAAAAGTTTCAGAGCTTCTCGCCGATCCTGAAAAATGTCGCCGCTTTGGCGAGGCTGGCCGAAAACGAGTAGAAGAGAAATTTAGTTGGAGTGCAATTGCGGACCAAACAATTCATCTGTATCGGTCCTTAATCGCATCCAGCAAGCGGGCGCAACAAGCGAATGCGTAACCATGCGCGTGAATCATCTGTCCATGGAGGATGGCCGTGCAAAACAGTAGAGCCCTGAAAGACGCGAGTATGCCTAAGGAAGCCGTTAAATCCGTGCCTCAGCCGGTGAAGCCGGACGGACGCAGGCGCGTCATTATCGAGGGCATTTCGCCGGAGGTGGATGGCGGCAGGTTTCCAGCCAAACGGACAGTGGGTGATCTCGTGCGAGTGGAAGCGGATGTTTTTACCGACGGCCACGATTCCGTCGCAGCCGTTGTTCTGTTTCGCCACGAAAAATCTAGCGCATGGGAAGAGACGCGCATGCGTCCGCTGGTGAACGACCGGTGGGAAGCTGAGTTCCCGGTCACCGATCTGGGACGTTATCGCTACACCATACACGGTTGGATCGATCATTGGGAGACTTGGCGCCGCGATTTATTGAAACGCATTCAGGCGAACACCGATACGCCGGTAGATTACTTGATCGGAGCGGAACTGATCGAAGCCGCGGCCGAACGTGCTGCAGGTGCAGATCAGGAATGGCTCCTTATGCAGGGAAAAGCGCTGCGCACGCTCGACGATAATCCGCAACATCGCACCGAAGCAACCGACCCCGCGCTACACGACCTGATGCTGCGTTATCCGGATCGCCGCTTCGCTACGGAACTTGATCGCGAACTCGCAATCGTCGTCGACCCTGTACGCGCTCGGTTTAGCTCGTGGTACGAATTTTTTCCGCGTTCGGCGGCAAAGGAGGCGGGAAAGCACGGCACATTCAGAGATTGCGAAGCGCGCCTGCCCTATATCGCGGAGATGGGATTCAACGTTGTCTATCTACCGCCCATTCACCCTATTGGAACCAAATTTCGCAAAGGCAAAAACAATTCAACCACTGCGGGACCGGATGACGTGGGCAGTCCGTGGGCGATTGGTTCGGATGAGGGCGGTCACAAATCAATTCACGCGCAGTTAGGAACGATCGAAGACTTTCGTCGGCTTGTCAACCGGGCTTCAGAGATGGGAATGCAGATCGCTCTCGATATCGCCTTTCAAGCGGCACCCGACCACCCCTACGTTAAGGAGCACGAGGAGTGGTTTCGCAAACGCCCTGACGGGACGATTCAATATGCGGAGAATCCGCCCAAGAAGTATCAGGACATCTATCCATTTGACTTCGAAAGCACCAATTGGTTCGAGATGTGGCAGGAGCTCAAGAGTGTTTTCGTGTTTTGGATCGAACAAGGAGTTCGCATTTTTCGCGTGGACAATCCACACACAAAAGCATTTCCGTTTTGGGAATGGTGCATCGGCGAACTTAAAGCACAATGGCCCGACGTATTGTTTCTGTCCGAGGCTTTCACGCGCCCAAAAATTATGTACCGGCTCGCCAAGGTAGGCTTCAGCCAGTCATACACCTACTTTCCTTGGCGTAATGCAAAACATGAACTGACAACCTATTTATCAGAGATCACGAAACCTCCCGTTCGTGATTTCTTCCGCCCCAACCAGTGGCCCAACACGCCCGACATCCTGACTGAGTTCTTGCAGTTGAGAACACGTCCGGCATTCATGATTCGTTTTCTGCTGGCCGCTACGTTAGGCGCGAACTATGGAATTTACGGCCCTGCATTCGAGTTGATGGAGGGCCGCCCGGTACGTCCCAGCAGCGAAGAATATCTCGACTCGGAAAAATATCAAATTCGCGCATGGGATTTGAATAGCTCCGGCAGCCTCCGCGAATTCATTGGGCTTGTCAATCGCATCCGCAACGAAAATCCAGCGTTGCAAACAGATTGGGAACTGGAATTTCACCCTGTCGATAACGATCAACTGATTTGTTTCAGCAAACGCGCGGCGGATGGGTCTAATCTGCTGGTAATGGTGATCAATCTCGACCCGCATCATCGCCAGTCGGGCTTTGTCGACTTGCCACTCGACCGCTTCAACATCGAAGAAAATAAACCGTATCAGGCAAACGACCTGCTTACGGGCGCTCGTTATATGTGGACCGGCCGGAGGAATTACGTGGAACTCGATCCGAATTCAGTGCCGGGGCATATCTTCCGCATTCGTCACCGCCTACGAGTTGAGACCGATTTCGAATATTTCCTCTGAAAGCGAGCTGGGGCTTAAGGGATCCAATTGATATGGCGTCTGCTGCTCACAATGCTTCATCTCTTCTGGAATTCATTCGAAGTCGCCGCTGGTTCCGTAGCAAGGCGCGCAACGTTGAGAAAGCCGAAATTGAGGATGTTATCGCGATTCCAAATTCACCTGCGCGTGTGCTACTTGTGCGAATTGAATATGCAGAGGGCGATTGCGATCATTACCTGGTAACCGATAGCGGCTCGAATTCCGGTGAGCCGCGTGAAGCATTAGACAATCCTGAACTACGCGAGCAATTGGTACGAGCTTTCCAGGAAAATGCCAGTTGGTCCGGCGAATCGGGAGAACTCACGTTTTCGCGGACAAAGGCGTTTCGCGACGAGATCGCTTCGCGCAACTATGAAAGCTTCGTTTCGCGCGCCGAGCAAAGTAATACTTCAATCGTTTATGGCGACTGGTGCATCCTCAAACTTTTTCGAAAGATCGAACCAGGCATTAATCCCGACATCGAAGTCGGCGCGTTTCTCACGGAAGGCGGTTTCAAGCACACGCCCGCTGTGCAGGGCACACTCGAATATCGTTCGAAAAAAGGTGATATTTACTCGGCCGGCATTCTGCAGCAATTCGTCCCTAACCGAGGCGACGCATGGAAGTACACGCTGGAATCACTACACGCAGTCTTGGATCGCGTGAGCGCCCCTGGTTTCGAGCAAAGCATGGAGCGTTTCGATGAGATCGCCGCCGATTACATTCGTTCAGCGGCCCTGCTCGGCCAGCGCACAGCCGAAATGCATATTGCGCTTGCAAACGCCGGGGGCAATCCCGATTTCGAGCCCGAACCGTTCACCGCTGAAGCGCGACAAAAGGTATACGAAGAAATGCTTGCGCAAGCAGATATCGCCTTTGAAACTCTGCGGCGCAGACAAGCAACACTCTCCGGCGACGCCGCCGACTTTGCGCGAACAGTACTGCGTCTGGAATATCGTGTCGCCGACCGCTTTGCAGCTTTACGCGAACACGAGATCAGTGCTTACCGCATTCGAATTCACGGTGATTATCACCTTGGGCAAGTGCTCTGGACAGCTAGTGATTTCATGATCATCGACTTTGAAGGCGAGCCGGCGCGGCCGCTCAACGAACGCCGCACGAAATCGCTAGCGATGCGCGATGTCGCCGGCATGCTGCGCTCGTTTGAGTACGCGCACAAAGCTGCACTGTTGGAGCGAAGCTCCAAAAACGACGATCCTGATAATTTGGCTGGTGGCTGGAACTCTTCAAGAATCAATGATGCCTATCTAGATGCATACGTGCGCGCCGCTAGAGGCAATATTTTTCTTCCGGTCAACGCAGAGCAACGGCGCATGGTGCTCGATGCATTCCTGCTGCAGAAAGCGCTGTACGAACTGGCGTATGAAATGAACAACCGGCCCGATTGGGTCGCCATTCCACTGCGCGGTATTCTCACCCTTATTGCCTGACTTCAAAACAAATGGCAACCCGAGAGCTCCACGAGAACGATATCTATCTCTTTCAAGAAGGCACTCACGTCAGGTTGGCCGACGTATTGGGAGCGCACGTGGTTCGTGAACGAGGCGGCACAAGCTTTGCCGTGTGGGCGCCGAATGCTCACAGCGTTTCCGTCATCGGCCCTTTCAACGGCTGGCAAAAAGAAGCAACTTTGTTATCTCCAGCGGGCGGGGGAATCTGGCACGGCTTCGCGCCAGGAGTGATGTCGGGCGCTCACTACAAATATTGGGTGGAATCGAAGCTAAACAGTTATCGCGCGGCGAAAGCCGATCCTGTGGGCTTCTTTCACGACACACCGCCCGAGACCGCTTCGATCATCTGGGACCTCAATTATCAATGGGGAGATAGCGAGTGGATGAACCGGCGTCGGGATGCCAACAGCCTGGATGCGCCGATGTCTATCTACGAAGTGCATCTCGGGTCTTGGCGGCGCATCGTTGAACAGAAAAATCGATCGCTCACTTACGGCGAACTGGCCAGCCAACTTGTTCCATACGTCAAGGAGATGGGCTTCACACACGTGGAGTTCTTGCCCGTGATGGAACATCCGTTTTACGGATCCTGGGGTTATCAGATCACCGGCTTCTTTGCGCCCACCAGCCGTTATGGAACACCGCAAGATTTCATGCGACTCATCGATCAGTTTCATCAAAACGGTATCGGCGTCATTCTGGACTGGGTGCCGTCGCATTTCCCCAACGATGAGCACGGCCTCGGCTATTTTGATGGGGCCCACGAATATGAGCCAGCCGACCCCCGCCGTGGGGTGCATCCCGATTGGAACAGCTTCATCTTTGATTACGGCCGGCCCGAGGTTCGCAGCTTTCTTTTAAGTAGTGCCCTGTTCTGGCTGGATAAATATCATGCTGATGGCTTGCGCGTTGATGCGGTCGCGTCCATGCTTTATCTCGATTATTCGCGGCGGGAAGGCCAGTGGATTCCGAACCGGTACGGCGGCCGTGAAAATCTCGACGCAATTGCCTTTCTGCGTCTGATGAACGAAGACGTGTACCGCGCGCATTCGGACACGCAAACCATCGCTGAGGAATCGACGGCTTGGCCTATGGTGTCACGGCCTACTTATATCGGCGGCCTCGGTTTCGGCCTCAAGTGGGACATGGGCTGGATGCACGACACGCTACAGTACATGTCGCAAGATCCAATTTTCCGTAAATATCATCACCATGAACTGACATTCCGAATGGTTTACGCCTTCAACGAAAACTTCGTTCTTCCGCTGTCGCATGACGAGGTGGTCTACGGTAAAGGCTCGCTGATCGGTAAGATGCCGGGAGACGATTGGCGGAAGTTCGCGAACCTGCGGCTGCTCTTTGCATACATGTACGCGCAACCCGGCAAGAAACTGTTATTCATGGGAGGCGAATTCGGCCAATGGTCCGAATGGAATCACGACTCAAGCCTGCAATGGGAATTGCTGCAGCGCCCTCCGCATGCGGCCTTGCGCTTGCTGATCGGCGACTTGAACCGGCTCTATCGGCAGGAACCCGCATTGGTGATGGGCGAAGCGAGTTCCGGCAGTTTCGAATGGATCGACTTACACGATGCCGAAAAGAACGTGCTGAGCTTTTTGCGAAAAGGTAATTCGCCCGATCAACTCGTCGCGGCAGTCTTCAACTTCAATCCACTTCCTCACGATAGTTATCGTCTGGGTGTGCCGCGCAAGGGCCATTGGTCGGAAATTCTTAACACGGACGCTTCCATCTACGGCGGCACAGGGCGCGGAAACTTTGGCGGGGTGGATACGGTGCCCATTCCGTTGCACGGTCGCGATTACTCGCTCACTGTCAATATTCCGCCGTTAGGCGCAGTTTTTTTCAGGTGGGAGCAGCCGAAGATAAGCGGGGAGTAAAGCGCGTTAGCGGTGTCGAAGCCGCAAACTCTCCCAACTTCCATCGCCGAACCATCCTCCGTCAACGGAGAGCGTATGGCCATTCACGAAGCCGCTCTGTGCCCGGTCAGCCAGAAAAGCAACGGCGAACGCGATGTCGTCAGGTGCAGCGAAGCGTCCCATCGGAACGCGACCGGTGATATCGCTGTCCGTGTATAATCCTGCCGCTTGCGGGGCAACATCCATCGGCGTTTTCACCCAACCTGGACAAACCGCGTTCACGCGCACTCCGCGCCCGCCCCATTCCGCCGCCAGGGTGCGTGTCAGGCCGATCAAGCCGTGTTTGCTTGCGTTGTAAGCAGCCCGATCAGCGATGCCCAGCAAACCCGCAATAGAGGCGATGTTGATGATGCTTCCGTTGCGCTGCTCCAGCATGAGCTTACCTATTTCGCGGCACATCAGAAATGGCCCGAACAGATTTACATCCTGTACGCGCCGCCAATCCTCGGCGCTAATTTGCTCTGCCGGCGAGATATGTGAAACTCCGGCGTTATTAACTAGCGTGTCAACGCGGCCAAAGCTGGATTTCGCAGTATTGGCGATCTGAACGGCCGTTTGCTCATCGGAGATATCGCCACTCACCTCGATAGCTTTGACGCCTGCGGCCTCTAAAGACATAAGCGTCTCACCGCACGAGCGCACATCAGTAAGAACCAAGGCATAGCCGCGCTCGCCGAGAACCTCCGCGGTGCGACGCCCGATTCCCTGCGCCGCACCTGTCACTACCGCGACTTTGGTTGGATTCATCCAACCAGTTATAGCGGGTGAACGCTCAGATTTTGACTAATTCGACGCGGCGGTTTTTCGCGCGGCCCTCTTCGGATGAATTGTCTTCGACCGGTTTGGTATCGGCGAAGCCTTGCGCGCTGAGTCGAGATTTATCCACACCATGACCCACCAGCCAAGCCACCACTGCCGCGGCCCGGCTTTCCGACAGCTTCTGGTTGGCGGCGCGAGCACCTACATTATCGGTGTGTCCTTCCACGCGCAGCTTCAAATCGGGACGCGAATCCAGCAATGCCTTGACTTGTTCCAAAGTGGATTCTGAGTCAGGCAAAATGGTGGCTTTGCCGGTGTCAAAGTGAATGCCGTAGACCGCAACGTGTCCGCTGGAATCGATTTCGTTACCCATTGCGGCGGCATCCGCCGTCACCTCCTGTTTCATTTCCTGAAGCTTGAGGGTGGTCAGATAATAATAGCTTCCGCTAAATTGCAAATAGATATATTGCGGACCCTTGCGCACCGTGAGCTTATCGGGCGAGCCAGGGTAAAGAATTTCATAACCGGCGCGCTTTAATGCGGTCTCAAAATTCCGATACTCCTGAAGAGGGCTTACATCGTCTCGGACGCCAATGTCCCAGTAGAAATATTCACCTTCCAAATTCTTGGTGACATCGTTCCCATCCTTGTCCTTGCCTACCGGCATTTCGGTGGAATCGAATTCTTTGTGTTCACAACTGTTAATGTGACTTCCTGGAAAACGGGCAACTAAGGGAGAATCCTTACAACCTTCTGCATCCTGAGGGACATCCTGTCCGAAGCACATCATCGCTAATAAGCCGAAGCAAATCAATGGTTTCATCACGAAAGATAGTAGCACTCGATTAGCGTTTTTATCGCTTAAAAGGCACTCAAAATGCCATACTGAAAGTTCATGCCGCCAGCCCTATGCGGCGGCTAAACCGTTCCGCTCGAACGATCGATTACTTGTCGGAGGATATGCAGACTGTTGTAGAGGAACGTTCTTTAATTGAACGTTTGCGTCCGCGCCTTGCCGCAGAAGAGAAGTTTGCCCGCGCCGGCGGAAAGATCAAGACTAAATCCTTTTTTCGGCGGCACGAAAAGCGCTTCGTCGCACCTGCCATCAAGGCCGGGTTGCAGGCATTGCGATTGTACGAGGTCGGTCGACAACAAGCGCTTCGCCCGGTCGTCACGGAATTTGACCTTTATTTTAATGATTTACCGGAGGCCTTCGATGGATTTCGCCTCCTCCAGCTTGCCGATCTGCACATTGACGGAGTCGACGGGCTCACCGAAAAGCTTGCGTCGTTGGTTCACGAAATAGAGGCCGACGTGTGCGTCCTGACTGGCGATTATCGGTTTGAAGATGAGGGTCCGTGCGACGAAGTCTACCGCTGCATGCGAAAGCTATTGCCTGGCATAGCATCGCGGCACGGGATTTACGGAATTCTCGGGAATCACGACGAATCGGGAATGGCCTTTGCGCTCGAAGAAATGGGGGTGCGCATGTTGATCAACGAAGCCGCGGCAATCGACCGAGGCCGTCAATCGATTTGGCTGGCAGGCATCGATGATCCGTTCGACTACAAATGCGACGACCTGCCGGCGGCATTGACTAGCATCCCATCCGGCGCGTTTAAAATCCTTCTGGCTCACACTCCCGATCTATACTCCGACGCCGCAGATTCTGGAATTCACTTATATTTATGCGGCCATACCCACGGTGGGCAGGTTCGGCTGCCGAAAATCGGCGCGCTCCGCAGCAACGCCAAATGCCCGCGCGATTATACCTATCGATACTGGAATCATGACGGTATGCACGGGTACACGAGCGGCGGAATCGGGTGTTCTTCTTTGCCGGTCCGGCTCAATTGTCCGCCAGAAATCGTCCTGATTACCCTTCGGCGACAGAATAACCCTTCGCAGTCCAGTCGGTGTGGAAATTCGTCGCTAGATTAAGCACACGGACATTCTTGAATTCGAGCTTTTTAGTCGTAAGATAGGCAGGCCGGATATTCGGGCACCTCTCCATGGGACAACAGCCGCAGTAAAGAACGACAAGGTCGGTTTTCTTCAACGATTCCAAAGCGGAATTTAATGCTGTGAGGCCTTCCGGCTTGCTGGTCGGCCCCGCTAATATAGCGCCCGCAATGTGCCGTTGCCGGTACAAAACCGGAAATGCAACGCAGATGACGTGGATCGTCTCGTCTGAACGGCGCAAGCGATCGGCAAGATCCGCCGGCTTCATTAGTTCGGCTGCTGACCATGGATCCTGGCTCTCTCCCGAGGCGAGTTGCGCCGCGCCCGACGATAGTACACAACACGAAAACTGTAGGAAATTGCGACGGCTGATCATCTGAATGGCCTGGCAGCATTTTATCTTGAGGTATGACCGTCTGCGACCACGTACACGAAGTTAAAGACTTGAAGCCGGCAAAGCATGTCTGCGAAGAGTGCATCAAGCTCGGCGACCGCTGGGTACATCTGCGGCTTTGCCTTACCTGCGGGCATGTGGGTTGTTGCGATTCTTCAAAAAATAAGCATGCGACCAAGCACTTCCACGCGACCACCCATCCGGTAGTCAGATCGATTGAGCCCGGCGAAAGTTGGGGGTGGTGCTATGTCGACGAAATCACCTATGATTTTTCACACGGCATCAAACGCGCCACGGTTATGGAGTAGATCTGGCGTTGAAAAACACTTTCGTGCCGGAATCTAGATCGCGAGCAGCGCGCTTTTGCTGGGACCGCCGGCGGCGGCGATTCGTTCCCGTAAAGAGCGGAATGTAGCGCAATGCTCTTCCAAATCATTGATGCAGGCGTCACAGGCGAAGATGTGATTCATCAACTCATCGCATAAATCGTCTGCGGAGCCCGCCAACGCGAAGCCGCTATCTCCGCTGATGGATAGTTGCTCCTGAGCGTTATGCATTGAGACGTCTAGCGCGGCGCGCATTGTGCTTTTTTGAGAGCAATCTAAAGACCAATTCAGATCACTACTCCTACTCAAGCGTCTGAACGACGTAAAGCCGCCCAAACTGTCCATATTTTATGACGAAATAGGCAGCTCTTAGATTGCGCAAAATCTCTGATTTCTCACAAACCTTAGCGGATTTTATCCGATAAGATTATCGAAATTGGTAATCTTGCTTCCAAGCGATCTAATTTTTTCTACCAATTACGCCGTAACACGGTGGACGATACTGAGACTTTTACCGTCACCCCAAGACTATCCGTTCATTGGCTGCCGCTCCGGCTGCTACGAGCGAAACGTAATTTAGCTTATTTTGCTGCCCATCGAAGGCCTGCGACGTTCCGCTCCGTCGGTTGAAAATTTAGGCGAGGAAAACAAGCAGTATGAAACGTCCGCGGGTATTTCGCAATGGTCCTTTCTGGGTGGTCGAGTTCATGTTGGGAGATGTGTTCACAATGTTCCAGGCGCCCCATTGGCGCGTGGCAATCGACTTCGCATTGACGCTAAAGCGGCATGCCGACTCAGGCCTCTGCATTTTATAGAGGCCTTGAGTCATTCCATAAACGGCATCTCACCTGACCGCGACGTCGAAAGTAGTGTTTTCGCTAGTCAGATGACGGCTGGTTGGTTTGGGTACGGAAAACGTAAATGTTTTGCCTGTAGCGCCACTGGAAAACGCCTGTATAAAGTAGTTGCCATCCACCTTCACAAGTTTGAGGTAGTTGGAATCTGAGTAGGATTGGAATCCGGTTGTCAATGGCAGTTCGAAGATCATCCCGCTACGGCCTTCAATCCGGAAATGCGGTTGCCTGAGCCCAGGCGCAGGTAAGACCATTCGGTAGTCTCCGGGTTCTAGGACCGCCTTGCCCCAATGTATTTCGTTTGTTAAATGAAAAGTGCCCTGCTCAGCAGCCTGCATGACGCCAGTGCACGCAAGTGCTGCGGCGGCAACCCCAAGAAGGCGAACGATAGAAATACGCACAAATAATCTCCTTTTCCTGAATCTTCTGTGAGCGCCTTGTACGGGCTCAGATCCACATAGTTCAATGACGAAGATCACTCGCGCGCGGATGGTCAAGAAAAGATCAAGAAGTGAGTGGCTGGATATGTAAGGTTTAAATGAGTGAGAAAAGGGATGAAGACGCACCGTGCCGTACGGTGACTGAACACCACGGTATCGCGGTGTCGCAATTTGAGCTAGTGCTCGCCCGCGCTTACGGCAGACCAGCAACAATCTCTCGGTATTCGGCTTCGGTGAATGCCCGGCAGGTTTCCGTCGTGATACTGCCCTGTGACGTGATGCTCAGGATCGCTTTAGCAAGCGCTGCGTCGTCGGGCGCTTCCGCTATTGCCATGCAATCATACCGGCCCGTCACCATATAAAAGTCCTTCATCTTGAGGCCGGCTGTCTGCTCAAGCGCCTTTCGGCCCGCGTCGAGCCGCGACGGACTCTGCTTGATGTCTTTTAGTCCCTGCGGCGTCCATTTGAACAAGATCATGTAGGTGGGCATGCGTGGCGTCTCCTGTATCGTTGAATTCTATCTCAAAGCGCCACCCAGCATGAGCCCCAATTCTTCGTTTACGCGTTCCGAAAAATCGGCTTTCTCGTGTCTGGGAGAACTGCCTTGTGTGTCTTCCGTTTCGAGGGCATTACAGGAATAACATCTTTGCAGTTTGATATCGTCTATCGAGATCAACTGATAACTCGGGGAGGGTGCGAAAGTGGCAAGTTTTTGTGCGAATTGCGGTTCACCTCTTAATACAAGCAGCGCGTTTTGCGTCAATTGTGGTTCTCCGGTTGCCGGGCCCTCAAGTCCCGCAGCCGCGCCGCAATATCCGCCAAGCGGAGCGCCGGCCCTACCAGCCAAAAAGGGCAGCGCCGCTTTGAAGATTGTGATTGTCCTGCTTTGCTGCCTTGTGTTCGGTGGAATCGTAGTTGTCGGCGGCTTGATATACGTCGCTCACCGCGTGAAAAACGCAGTTGTCGAGCGAGCGGCTGAAAATGGCGTAGATTTGAATGCAATTACCAGTTCGGACCACCGCCGCCTGACGCATCCGCTGCCAAAACCTTGCGCAGTTCTCTCGAAGGACGAAGTTTCTCAACTGATCGGCGAGCCAATCGAGCGCGCGGAATCTCGGGATGAGATGTGCATGTACTACGGGCCGCATGGTCTTGCCACAAAACTTGCTCAAGATCAAAATTCTGGGACATTCCAGCGTGCCAGTGGTCCGGGCGCTAAACCCAGCCCAACCGAAGTTGCCAACTCGATCGACCAATTGGTCAACAGCGTTGCTGCGGAGGCGGGGCAAACGGGGACCGGCAACGATTTGCCATTACTTATGCTTGCCATCGACCCGGATGGACGATCTCAGATGGCCGCAGTCGGGGCAACGAAAGCAATTTTTGGCAGCATTGGAAAATCGGCCGATTCAAAAGGTATCGGCTTTGGGGCCGACATTCCCGGACTTGGCGACAAAGCAATCCGCGTCCCTAAACTGGGGCTGAATGTATTAAAGGGCGAGGTTCTCATCCGAGTCATTCCGGGTCCTTTCCCGAATTCCGATGCGAAGACGATTTCCGTTGCTCGCGCCGTGTTACCCAAGATTTGAACTCCTCACGACTAGATTTCTGCACTGTCGGGAACGCCGGTCTGTTTGCTGCTGCGTGGCGCGTCGATATAGGAGGGACTAAGCCGTGCTCACCTGATATCACCAGATTGAACGAGAGTCCCTGTAGTAAACGGAGCACGACAAAACAGGTAAGCAGCAGCCCTAGCAAACAACTTTAACCACGCGAATCATGCGGCTATTTTGCTCGACATTCTCCGAGATCAGTCAGAATCATGATCGAGGGCTGTGCGATGCGCGCCATCCGTCGAGACGAAGACATGCCAGACAGCGCCGGGCAAGATGCTTTAACATGAATGCCAGTTCAGCCATAGTGTATTTGATGACAAAATTTGTCTCATGAGAATGGAAGATGAATCTGGGATGTATCGCGACCCGTATCCGTCGATGCAAGGAGAGCGAGAAATCAGGATCGAACAGGTAAAGGAGCAGATTCGTTCATGGCCCGACCTGCCCGACGAATTCAAAGACCTTGCTATAAAGGACGCCGAATGGTTCACTGAAACCTATACATGGAGACCACGAGGCGGTCACTTCTACGGAGGCCAACTGGGATGGACTAGTTGGGTCATCAAGAACGAGGATTTGAACCTGCTCGGCAATCTTGGGCCGGCCGCAATCTCGCTAGTTACTCTTCTTTCAACAGCAAATGCTCCTGTTGTGGCAACGGCTTTCAGCTTAGCGTTGAGCATTGTCTTGATTGCAAGAAAGATCAAAGCCAAAGGCGTTGTCGTAAACCCCGAAGACTACCACGTATTGATGACTCTTAAACAAACAGGCCCGTCCCCGGTGTCACGAATTGCGGAACTCCTAGGCGGCCTACATATCTATGGACGGGATTTATGGGACGACTCGCGTACCCTTGCCGCTCTGAATCGACTGAAGCAGGTCCCTCAACTTGATGGCACTACCACGGCGTTGGTCAATGAATCCTCAGACGGGCGGTGGAGTACCAGTGGTATTTGAATTTGAATTCTGAGCGGCGCAATGTTAGAGCGTTACAGCCACATCCGAATGCAGGCCCTAACAAATACAAATGCGCCACTTCAGTAATCTTTAAGTGATTGTAAATTCTGGTGAGCGCGGTAGGAATCGAACCTACAACCTAGTGATTAAGAGTCACTTGCTCTGCCAATTGAGCTACGCGCCCGGTCCGGTGGGATGGATAGACGGCGAATGCCGACCTCACTTACTATACCATCGCGTTGGTCGCTCCTTAAGCATCGCGATGGACCGTCTCGATGGAAAAGGCCGGTAAACACACCGCGATATACTCGGCGCCCTCAGCGCCGGGCGTGCTGTAGCGCACCCATTCGCCTTTGTGTGCTACCACGGCTTGACCCGCCCGCACATCCATATGGCCTTCGCGGTGCTCCACGCGTAGAGTTCCTTTCAGCACTATTGTGAACTCGTCAAACTGCGGAGTTTGCCCTGGCTCTTGCCATCCGCCCGGGCTGCGCATATGCGCGATGCTGAGCACTTCCGTGCGCGAGTTTACTCGTCCGATGTATTCGTCAATCAGCTTCGGTTTATTGCCCGCAGCCTCCACACGCGATGGTTGCAATATCAAGGTAGGAAGTTTCATTTGGTCAAACACATTTTAGGAGAGGCGCGGAATGGCGGTACCCTTCGCTAGAATTGTTGCCGTCGGGATAAGCAATGCAGAAATCTCAAATTGATGGCGTCACGTTAGTTGTTGCCGTGCTGGCGGGCGCGTTGGCCCTGACACAAATCTCGGGCCCGTTCGCTTGGATGAGCAGTATTGGCGGGTTGGCGCTTCTATTCGTCTTGTTGTCGTTCGATCAGGAAGGCTATCGAACTGTGTTTCAAAGTTTGGGCTTTTCCGCGGTTTGCGGCTTCTGCGCCGCTGTCGCATCAGGAATTATTTTTCAATTGATGGCGAATCATGGCGAAGTTCACTTCGCGAATAACCAGTGGGCGACGGAATATCTGCCGCTGACATGCGCATTTGCCACCGCGGTGCTTTGGGTAATCGATCTTATGCGGATGAGCGCCCGCAAGTCGGCGCCTATTCGCGTGCCCAGAGCGCTCGGTGACACCGGTATGTTTTCGGGAGCTTCAACTCCTGTGCCAGAACCGGTAAAAGCGGCGCCGCCTCAGCCGGTTTTCGTTACGCCGACGCCCGAAAGAGTGAATCAGCCTGTCGCACCGCCAGTGCAGCAGCCTGTGTATCCCATGCCCGAGCCGCCGCAGCCGCCCACGCCGGTTGTATCGGTCCCTGAGCCTCCTTCGGAAGCCCCGCCTCGCGCCGAATTTCCGACTGCGACTAGTCTCTTTGCGGTTCCGCCGTCGGCCGCGGCCCCGCCACCCGAGCCCGAACCCTTGCATCCCGGCCCCGCGCCCATCATTCCAAGATCCGGCAAGGAAACGATGATTTACGTTTCACTGCTTGGGGAAGGTTTGAACGTCTTGCGTTCCGTGCGAGCTGAACCCCTCGGCCGCGACTACTATCGCATCATCGATGACATGCCTGAAGGCGAGACCTGGCAATTTCAACCCGGCCAAGTCGTACGGTGTAAGAAGAAAAATCTTTCAAGCGGCAAGGCCATGGTCGCCATGGAAGAAGCCCACCGCACTACATAATCTCACGTAACTCCACTTTTTGCGGACCCATCTACTAAGTAGGCGCATGTTGTGGTCTGGAAATTCGTTTCCCTTCTCTCCTTGATTTGCGGCGTCGGTTGCCTGATCTGGTTTGCCTATGATCGCTCCTGGCCTATCTATGCCGCCGCATTTTGTTTTTTCCTGGCCATCCTGACGTTCCTCGTGAGTATCTTTGCGAGGCGTGGAAGCAGCGTGTGGCAAGGCAGGGGCAAGCAATAATTCCTGCGCCGCAAACGAGGCCGACTAAGAAACAGTCCGGCCCTTCACCCGTCTTAATGATGAAGAGGTCTGAAAGAGATGCGCACGTCGCTAGGTTTGTCGTTATTGCTTGTTGGATTGTCGGTGGCTCCCGCAAGTTGGGCGCAGCAGGATCACAACGACGCGTTCGTTCGAGGATCACAAGCGGACAGTCGCCTTATTCAGGAAGTCCGGCACCAGTTGGTGATGCTCCCCTACTATTCAATCTTCGATGATCTTGCGTTTCGCGTAAATGGCACCACGGTTACTCTACTGGGGCAAGTTACAAATCCTACTCTTAAGTCCGACGCGGGGAATGTGGTCAAACGCATTGAGGGCGTCACCCAGGTGGACAATCAGATCGAAGTGCTGCCGCTCTCACCCATGGATAACCAAATCCGCCGCGCTGAATTTCGCGCCATCTATGGTGACCCGCAAATCGGAGATCGCTACGGTCATCAGGCGCTTCCGAGCATACATATCATCGTCAACAACGGTCACGTGAAGCTCGAAGGCATAGTCAACAGTGAGTCGGACAAAAACCTGATCAATATTCGCGCGAAATCCGTTCCAAACGTTTTCAGTGTCGAAAATAATCTCCGCGTAGCTACCAGCTAACCGGGCTTTGCCGGTTTCGCCTGGGCTTGACTTTTGCTGGTGAAGAAAGCGGTACCGATTTCTTAATGCTCGGCGACGAGTAGGATCTCGTACGCAAACAATCCGGGAGCCACCGCAGTGAGCGCTCGCAACATCCAATTTGCCGCACGCAGGAAGCGGCTGTCCGGCCGCAACGCGACAACTCTCTCCAGCGGCATGATTGTGTCGCGCCGCGCCGTGACGTGGAAGCCATGTTTTTGCAGAAGTTCGCGAATGCTCTTCGCAGTAAAAAAACGAAGGTGCGACCAGTCCAAAATTCCGCGCTCGTTGTAATGGAAACGACCCAACAAAATCATCAATCGAACCGTCAGATTGACTGCGTTAGGAACCGAGACAAGCATCTTGCCGCGCGCGGCTAAAATTTTCTTGCAGTCCTCCAACAAAGCGTTGGCGTCACGCAGGTGCTCCAAGGTATCCAGCACCAGAATCCGGTCATATGGCTGGCCCGAGTTTGCCGCGTCGCCGAGACCCCGTTCGAGATCGGCAGTCAGCACGTTGGTGTAGCCGGCGCTCAAAGGCACATTCGGATGGTTATCGACGCCCACGACCTGATTTCCTGCGCGCGCCAATTCCGCGCCGAACGATCCGTCTCCGCAGCCTACCTCCAATACGCGTTGATCCGTTCCAACGAGCCTGGCAGCAAAATAATGGCATGAAAAAAGGCTGCGTTTGACTGCATAAGGAACGAAGTATTCCTGATATTCCGGATAACTGCGAACTGATCTCGCAGTTGCGTGATACCTATTAACGGCGCGAACGATTGCTTTCGCATACTTCAACCCGTTCACGTAACAGATCTCATCGCCGTAGAACGTTGGGATCGGCACTTCAACGATCCGAAAGTTTTGATGATGCAGCTTGATGATGATCTCTGTATCAAAATGAAAATCGTTGGTGAGATT
>DASREJ010000063.1:0-9452 GCA_035652115.1 Bryobacteraceae bacterium | reverse complement strand
CAGATCCGTAATTCGAATTCGTATATGCTCGCCGCGCTAGTTCAGGCAGCCGGAGGAGAACCGGAGGTGCTGCCCGTTGCGCGCGACACCAGGGCGGCGCTGCGTCCGCTGCTGGAGCGCGGTCTGGGACGCGACATGCTGATCGTGACGGGCGGCGTTTCGGCCGGTAAGTACGATTTGGTGAAACCGGAGTTGCGCGATCTGGGAGTGACATTTCACTTTGAACGCGTCCGAGTGCAGCCGGGACAGCCGACGGCGTTCGGCACGTACTCGAATAAACCGGTGTTTGGGCTGCCGGGGAATCCAGGTTCCACGCTAGTCACGTTTCAGCTTTTTGCGCGCGCGGCGCTCGAAATTCTAGGCGGCGTGGATACGCCCATTTTGCCGTTGCTGTCAGCGCAGTTTGAAGCAGCGTTCCGACATAAGTTGGGTTTGACTCGTTTTCTTCCAGCGCGGCTGGGTGATGATGGGCAGAAACTGAAACACATTCCGTGGCAGGGATCGAGTGATGTTCCAGCGCTGGCGCGGGCAAATGTATTTTTAGTAGCCGATCACGATCGCGAGAGTTGGGACATTGGCGATTCGATTCGCGTGATGCCGAAGCCATGAAGAAACTCTCGCACTACAACTCAGCCGGCCAGGTATCCATGGTGGATGTGGGGGGCAAAGAAGCCACTCACCGTACAGCCACAGCGCGAGCATTCGTCGCGATGGCGCCGCGCGTGATCCGCGCGCTGCCGAATAATGCCAAAGGAGATCCGCTGGAAGTCGCGCGTATCGCAGGAATCAACGGGGCTAAGAAGACCTGGGAGCTAATACCTCTCTGCCATCAGCTTCCGTTGGCGCACGTAGGTTTGGAATTTCGAGTGCGAAGAAATGGCATCGAAGTTATCGCGACCGCATCTACCATTGCGCAAACCGGCGTTGAGATGGAGGCTATGACTGCGGCGGCAGTGGCGGCGTTGACTATTTACGACATGACGAAAGCCTTGGACAAAGGAATCGAGATTCGCGAGGTATACCTGGTGGAAAAGACGGGTGGTAAATCAGGCACTTTCGTCAGAGGAGGGCGCAAATGATTCGCGTAGCCATTCTGACGGTCAGTGACTCGGCGGCGGCGGGTAAAAGAGAAGACTTGTCGGGCCCTGCGCTTGAAAACCGCTGCCGGGAACTGAATTGGCCGGTGATTCAGCGTGATGTTGTTCCAGATGAGAAAAAAGCGGTTTCCGAACGCTTAAAGAGTTGGGCCGACGATTCAATGGCAACGTTGATTCTGACAACCGGCGGCACGGGAGTGGCTCCGCGCGACGTAACACCGGAGGCGACCCGGGATGTTTTGGATCGCGAAATTCCAGGACTGGCCGAATTGATGCGCATGAAAGGATTGGAACAGACAAAGTTTGCCGCAGTTTCGCGTGGCATGGCGGGAAACCGGGGTAACGCCTTGATCGTTAATCTGCCCGGATCGCCCAAAGGAGCAGTTTTTTCGCTTTCCACAATTGAAGGTTTAATACCGCATGTCATTGACCTGCTTGCCGGTAAGACGGAGCATTGCGTTAAGTGAGATGCGAAACTGGTGTGGATGGCGGCCGAAACTCGCTGAATGCGGGAAACATCTCATCAATGATGGGACATATAAAAGGCAATGTGTTGTCTTTAGTCGCCTTGTTTTTCGCGGCCGCGGTAATGGGGTCTAGCCAAATATTGCCTCCGGGGCAGCTTCCTCCAGGACCGCCGCCACAGCCCGGCCAACTTAGCGCCCCGGCGAATGCGCCGGCAAAGCATGACGCGCAGCCTCAGCAGAAAATCACGGAACCCATAGAAGAAGTGCCAACGGGTAATTCGACATTTAAGACCGTTGGCCGGAACGTACTTGTCCCCACAACCGTATTTGATCCCGATGGCCATGGCTATGTAAACGGTTTGAACGCCAACGATTTTGAAGTATTCGACAATGACAAAGCGCAGAAGGTGAACGCTGAATTTACGCAGCTACCGCTTTCTGTAGTTGTGACGGTACAGGCGAACTCGGAGATTGAGCCGGTACTCGGAAAACTGAAGAAGGTCGGTTTGCTCATGCAGGGTTTAGTAACGGGCGTCGATGGAGACGTGGCGGTTCTGGCATTCGATCACAGGCTCCAGCTTCTGCAGGATTTCACGAGCGATCCTGAAAAGATCGATGACTCCATGCAGAAGTTAACGGCAGGTTCCGGCAGTGCACGATTGATCGACGCAATAATGGATGCCGACAACCGGCTTAAGCGCCACGATCCGCAGAACGTGCGGAGACGTGTCATCATCGTGCTGAGCCGGGATATCGACAAGGGCAGTGAAGGCCATATGCAAGAAGCGATTCACCAAATGCAATTCGACAACGTGATCGTCTATTTTGTCGATATCAATAAGGCATATACGGCGTTTTTTGCCAAGATGCCCTATCCGCGTCCTGCTGATGGGGGCATACCGCCCGAAGCTCAGGAAACCATTGTCGGCGCGACAGGACCTCGAAATCAAACATCTGCCATCCAGCAGAATGCCTATTCAAATGGCTTTAATGTTGTGCCGCCGATTCTTCGTTCAATTCATGATCTGTTCAAACGCAGTCCGGCGGAGGCGTTCACATACTTCACAGGCGGACAAGTCTATAACTTTGCATCCGAACGCGCGATGGAAGACGCGATCACGGACATTGGCAAGGATCTGAATAGCCAATATCTGTTGAGCTATGCCCCCAATAACACCAATGAGCCGGGATTCCACAACATTCGGGTGTCAGTTGACCGGCCAGGGCTTAAAATTCGCACGCGTCCCGGTTACTGGTGGGGCGGCGGAGTTCAATGATCTTCAGGGACGCTTGAAGCGGAGCGCCCCAAACGTAACGACGCTTGCCGGGTCAATTTGCCATTGATGATAATCAAGCAAGTCGCTGCGTAAGCCGGGCATGATCTTCATGAATGTGTAAATGGGCGATGCGCCGCACCACTTCAGGTCATCGTGCTCCTGCTGCACTAATGACCAATAGCCGTTGATGTCGCCGGCGTTGATGCATTGAATACGCTGGCGATCACGCTGTTCGATCATCAGCATCTCACCCAGGTTGGCCGTTGCGCGCAGGGGGTCGCCATAGCGGCGGCCGATGTGAGCCATATCGATACCCAGAATCCAGAGGAGCTTTCCGGATTCACGTGCCGCGATGTTGCCGAGCGCGTCGAAGAAACGCCCCACGCGTTCGTTGTCCTCGGGCAGGCCGCCTTCGTAGATGCTTTTTGCGAATGGTCCGCAGAGGATAGGAAGCACCTTTACATTCGGTCCGTATAAGTGTTGTAAAAATATGACCTGAAATTCGATTGAGTGCTCGACCGCATGGCAGTAATCTTCCATGCGGACCGCTTTCGAAGCGGCAGTTTCCAGTTCATTTACGAGGCCGACTGCAGTTTCAGATGAGCCGAACGGCGTCTGGAACCGTTTGCGCGTAAGACCAAACGAATCAGGAGCGCCGTAGTGGGATGTCCCAAGAATTACAAATGTCTTTCCCTCTGCCTCGGGGGGCGACGGCAGCGCTTGATAAGCAGCTTTATAGGTATCCCAGCCGCCGTCGGGGCTGGCGTGCGGGGCAGCGATCGCCACAGTTGTGGATGCGCCCTCCGAACGCCCGATGCGAGTGGTCAAAACGTCGGACAGCGTGACTGAGTCATGCGGATAAGCGGAACCCGCAAAGGCCGCGGCACGCACATCTTCGCTAGCGAATTCCGCTTCACGTTGCGCCTTTAATTCGCGATAGCGATCATTGTCGAAGAAGCCGGCATCGTTCAGCGAATCGAACAGATGCTTTTCGAGGTCGCCGACCTGTATTTCGCCTGTGATGCGCACAAGTTCGGAACGAAGATCGAGCGTGGATTGCTGGCCGTCGAAGCATTCGAGAGCCTGAACCAGCGGCGGCGGAACGATGAGCGTTGCGTCGGTGTAGTGATAGGGATCACGAATAATCAGCCCAGGACGCGCGGGGTCCGGCGAAGGTGCGAAGTCGAGATTAAAGCGCAGCCGAGGGAGAGCGTCCGGCACGATTTATTGTACGAGGGCTCAATTACCAACGTAAAAAAAGAGGGCGCAGCCCGGCTTGCTGCGCCCCGCGGAGGAGCCGTTTGCATAACGCTGCACTGGAGGAGACACAGCGCGTTTGCAAACCTAGCGAGTACGGCATCTGAGGGTACGCCGAACTCTTGCCGCCAGAGCGAGACCCCTTCCCAGCAAACACAAGTAGTGCACAATCTGTTCGGTTATCCGCTACTCAAAAAAGGGGGCTTCTCATCAATGGCCACATTCGAAGTGTGAACCGAGAATGTGTTACATGCGTTGGCGGATTGCAAATTTGTTGCAAACAAATTCGGAGGCGCGGCAGCATCCTGACTGACATAATTGCTGACAGTGCTGAAGGTTAACTGGGCACGCGTTGCCGCGTGGCGTACACGGCGTCATTGCCTGGATCAGCGTGCGCCGGCAGGAAGCATGCTCGCGGTGGTTAGCCGGTTGTGCGGGCTGCACGCGCAGGTCATGTCGTGCGCGGAGCTAACGGCGTGGGCGAGAGTAGAAGGTCTTGACCGGCAGGCTATTCATCAGGCTTTGTGGAAAGACCGTACATTGGTCAAAACCTGGGCGATGCGTGGCACACTACATTTGCTTCCGGCTTCAGAGTTGTCGCTTTGGCACGCTGCGCTAGGAGAGAGCAGGCGGTATTTGAGACCGGCGGCTTGGCAAAAATACTTCGGGATTACGATGGATGAACTCAATAAGCTGACCGAAGCAATTGGAACTGCGCTCAGCGACCGCGTAATGACTCGCGAAGAACTGGCTCAAGAAGTAGACCGGCTGACAGGCTCTCGCGGATTAGGCCACAAACTGGCGCAGAGCAGTTGGGGCAGCATATTGAAACCGGCGGCGTTCACGGGCCGCTTGTGCTTCGCACCCAGGCTGGGGCAGCGCGTCCGATTCACGCGTCCGGATACATGGCTGACGGCACAAGCGCAGGCATTCGATTCCGGGTCTGCCGGTGCGACAATCACGCGCCGTTTTTTGGCGGCATATGGTCCGGCTACTTATCATGACCTGGCGCGGTGGTGGAACGGCGGAGGTATTTCGATAGCACGGCAATGGATTGCTTCGCTCGGTGACGACGTATCGGCTGTTGACGTGGAGGGAACACAAGCGTGGATGCTTGCTACGGATATACGCGAGATGCGCGATCTTCCGCCGAGCCGTTCAGTGCGGCTCTTGCCAGGGTTCGATCAATACGTTGTAGCCGCTTCCCATCACGTCACACATTTTTTGCCTGGCGATCTGCGAAACAAAATTTTTCGGCCACAAGGTTGGATCTCACCGGTGCTGCTTGTGAATGGCCGGATATTAGGCATTTGGCGTCATGAGATCAAGGGCAGCCGAGCGGAGGTCGTCATAGAGCCATTTGTCAAAGTGCCTATTTGGGCACGACGCGCTGCGGGTAAAGAAGCGGAACGCCTGGCTGCTTTTCTTGAATGCAGCTTGAATCTCAAGTGGAAGACTTGAATTCGCGAAGGGCGTCCAGGAATTCAACCGGCACGCGAACGTTACCGTGCAGCCCAGTGCCAAGAGCGATAGACGGCTTGGGACTGCCATGAAAATCGGAGCCGCCAGTGGGAAGCAAACCCAGTTCTTGCGCCAATTGCCGATAATACGCCTGCAATTCTGGCGGATGATCGGAGTGATAAACCTCTAACGCAAGCAGGCCGGAGTCCTTGAGTTTAGTAAAGACTTCGCGTTCCTCTGCTCGCGGCAAACGCAGACGAATGGGGTGAGCTACGGCGGGAATGCCCCCGCCTTCACGAATGATGCGCACGACGTCGGTTGTAGGCAGACTTTGACGCTCTACATAGCTCGGTGCCGCCTCACCTAGATATCGGCGAAAAGCATCCTCGGAGTTGTGAGCATACCCCTTATCCACCAAAATGTGTGCGAAGTGAGTGCGTCCGGCAAGGCTTCGGCCACGGGCTTCCACCTCCTCCAGTGAAATGTCGACATCGCGGTTCCGCAGCGCATCGACAAGAAGACGATTGCGGCGACGACGGTCATCCCGCTCGCCCGTGAGCCAGGTGAGAAAGCCTGTCGAAGGCTCTTCATTCGGAAAATAGCCGAGTACATGCACGTAGATGGGACTTGTACTGCCTGCTCGGAAAAGACGAGAGTTCAGTTCAATTCCACGCACGAGATGGAGACCTACGGCGCGCGCGTGCGGTAGCGCTTGTTCGTAGCCGTCAAACGTGTCATGGTCTGTGATGCCGAGCGCCGCAAGATCGCTACGTTGCGCGATTCCGACGAGTTCGGAGGGAGTAAAGGAGCCGTCTGAAGCTGTTGTGTGCGAGTGGAGATCGATGAAGCGCGAGGTCGAAGCGGCGGATTCAGGCAAGACGTCTTATTATGGACCGAGAACTAAGGATCGCGTGAAATGTCTGCCAGGTCAGATTTCAAAAGTGCATTCGAAAACACGCGTGCGCACAATGCCAGCTTCGTCGTATGGCTGGATTCGCTTCGGGCAGATCTGATCTTTGGATGGCGGCAGCTAAGGAAGAAACCGGCGACCTCAATGGCGGCGATCCTTTCTTTGGGTCTGGCTATTGGTTCCTGCACTTCCGTATTCCGGCTGATTGATGCCTTGTTGCTGCGACCGCTAGCGGTGAAGAACTCGGACCACCTTTACGCGATGGTGTTGCGCGGAACCGGCCCGGACGGTTCACTCCGAGATAGCGACAGCAATGAATATCCGCAGTTTTTGCGGATGAGAGCTGCGACTCAAGAAGACGCGGAGCTAATTGCGGTTTCATGGGTGGACCGCGTTGATTTGACTTTTGCGACTGACGCGGAGATGGAAAAAGCGCAACGGCAATTTGTCTCCGGATGGATGTTCAATTCCTTCGGATTGAAACCCGCACTGGGGCGACTGCTAACTGAAAACGATGATTTAAAACCGAAAGCAAAGCCCTACGCCGTGCTCTCCTACGACTATTGGGTGCAGCGCTTCGGAGCCGACCCTAAGATCATTGGCCGGAAATTTCAGATGGGCAACGATCTGTATCAAATTATCGGGGTCGCACCGGCCGGCTTTACCGGCACGGAGCCGGGCACGTTCACCGACATTTTTCTTCCAGCCATGATGTACGAAGGCGTTACGCATGACGATTGGAGTTGGATCAGAACATTTGTACTGCTAAAACCGGGCGGCAACGTGGACCGGGTGCGGAACCGGTTGCAGGCGATATGGAATGTGGTGCAGGGGCAACGCGCAAAAGGCTTCACAAGCTGGCCACCGGATCGATTGAAGAAATTCCTGCAGCAACGCGTGGTCATAGAACCAGCGGCGGCGGGGCTTTCCTGGATGCGGCAGAACTACCGAGTTGCGCTGTTTGCGATAGCAGTGATCGTGACGCTGGTGCTGCTAATCGCGTGCGTGAATGTTGCCAATTTGTTGACAGCGCAGGCTGCGGCTCGGTCGCGCGAGATGGCTTTGCGAATCTCAATCGGCGCAGGGAAAGGGCGGCTCATTCAGCTAGTGCTTGTAGAAAGCGCGGTGCTGGCGGCGCTCGCGAGCTTGGCAGGCGGCGTTTTCGCCTGGTGGGCGGCGCCGTTTATCGTGGCGAGGATCAATCCAGCGGACAATCCGGCACGCCTGGCATTACCGGCGGATTGGCGTGTCATGGGATTTTCCATTGCGGTTACTCTTGGTGCAACCTTTCTATTTGGCCTGTTACCCGCGTTGCGCGCATCGCGAGTCGATCCGGCAACCGCGCTGAAGGGTGGTGACGACCCCCACTCGCGCAGGCGTTTGATGTATGCGTTGATCGCAGTCCAGGTCGCTTTTTGTTTTGTCGTTCATTTCGGCACAGCCGCATTCGTATCAACGCTGCACCGCCTGACCACTCAGCCCACAGGTTTCTCATCGGAGCGCCTTTTGACGCTCGAAACCGTAGCAAAACGTCAGCAATCGGCAGAACTGTGGTTCCAGACCGCCAGTCACTTGCGAGAGTTATCGGGAATTGAAGGCGTAGCAATTGCCGGATGGCCATTGCTAAGCGGCACTGGTTCGAACGGCTTTATCTCGATCAACGGCGCGCCGCCCGGGCCGATACTTAACTATTTCCTGAATGTCTCTCCCGGCTGGCTGGAGGTTATGAAAATTCCGTTGCTGGAGGGCAGAGACTTTCGCCAGAATGAGGCTGCGCCAGCAGTGGCGATTGTGAATCGAGCTTTCGCGAAGGAGTACTTTCCAACCGAAGATCCGATTGGAAAGTCTTTTAACCGCGGCAAGAACCGCTTCCAAATTGTGGGCTTGGTTGCAGATGCCAGATACCGCAACATGCGTGAGCCCATTACGCCAACGGCTTACATTCCGATAAACTATCCGCCTCCAGGAATGCTGAGCAAGGCAACATTCCTGGTACGAACTGCGAGCCAAAATCCCATGGCGCTTGCACCGACGCTGCGGCGCGAAGTTCCAAATGCGCGGCCTGAGTTTCGCGTAAGCAACGTGCGAACACAAGCCGAGATCAACGAATCGCAAACCGTTCGTGAACGACTACTGGCAACACTGGCGTTGTTTTTTGCCGGTGTGGCGGTCTTGTTAGCGGGGATTGGCTTGTACGGCGTTCTTGATTATTCGGTTTTGCAACGTCGGAGGGAACTGGGCATCCGCATTGCAATCGGCGCGCCAGCGAATGACATCGCGCGGCGTGTGCTGGTGAGCATCTTGTCAATGGTGGTGATCGGAGCACTAATAGGCTGCTGCACCGGACTATTGCTGGAGCCGTATGTGAAGAGCTTGTTATATGAGGTAAAGCCGTTCGATTTCCGAGTTTTAACGATTCCGTCGTTTACGATTATTTTGGCTACTTTGCTTGCGGCCATCCCGGCCGTAATTCGCGCCGTCAGGATTGATGCGGTAGCGATGCTGAGATCGGAATGAAGTTGCACCTACATCGGGCGCGCTTTGTGCTGGGGTCGATACATGATCAAGGTTAAACGCGCTTATGAAGAACCGGGGGACGGAGATGGCAGACGCTATCTCGTAGACCGGTTGTGGCCGCGGGGCCGAACTAAGGACTCTCTAAAACTCGATGGCTGGTTGAAAGACGTGGCGCCAAGTCAATCTCTGCGGCGCTGGTTTAACCATGACACCAAGAAATGGGACGAATTCCGGCAAAAGTATTTTGACGAGCTGAACGCAAAACCGGAGGGCTTGGAATTACTTATAGAGACCGCCCGCAAAGGGCACATCACGCTTATTTACGGCGCTCACGATACCGAGCACAATAACGCCGTAGCGCTTGCCGAATATCTAAAGAAGAAGACAGCCAGGCAGACCGTTCAAAAGAAAAAGAGCTAGCATGGAATAAATTGTGTGCGGTACTCCATCACCGCGCCTGCAATGA
>DASREJ010000062.1:0-4507 GCA_035652115.1 Bryobacteraceae bacterium | reverse complement strand
CATCAGAAAAATGTCCCGCTTGGATGTAAGCGCGAAGATCTTTCGGAACTCGTCGCGCGAGAGCACGGACCCGCTCGGGTTGCTGGGCGAATTGATGATCACCAGCTTCGTCTTCGGCGTGACATGGCGTTCGATCATCGCGGCCGTCACTTCAAAGCCCTTCGATTCATCTGTGGGAACAAAAACGCAGTGGCCGCCTGCGTAGTTCACCACGTCTTTGTAAGTCACCCAGTAGGGAACGGGAATGATGACCTCGTCGCCGGGATTGACGAGCGCCTGAACCAGATTGAAGATGGCGTGCTTGCCTCCAACGGTTACCATGCATTCGGCAGGCGCATATTTGGTTCCGAAGTCGAGGCGATGCCGCTCGCAGATGGCTTCGCGCAATTCGGGCGTGCCGCCCGCGTTCGTGTATTTCGTGAAATTGGCTGCGATCGCCGCGACCGCCGCTTGCTTGATGTTGTCGGGCGTTGGAAAATCCGGCTCGCCTGCGCCGAAATCAACGACGTCAACGCCTTCGCGCCGAAGACGGTCCGCGTCGGCGGAGACCTTCAAAGTGGAAGAGACGCTGATGGTGGAGATCCGTTCGGCGATCTCCGCGATGGCTTGCATAAATATTAGTTTACTTTTACGAGTGTTCCAGTTTTGCTTGCAGCCGCCGCAGAACCGTTGCGGGCACGAAGTGTGTCACGTCGCCGCCGAGCGTGATGATCTCTTTGATCATTCGCGAGCTGATGAAAGAGAACTCTTCGCGAGCCATCAGGAAGATGGTCTCGGTTTGAGGGCGCATGCGACGATTCAATAGCGCCATCTGCAGTTCGATTTCATAATCTGAAATGGCGCGAATGCCGCGCAGGATCACATTAGCTTGGCGCTTTGCGGCGTAGTCGACCAACAGGCCGTCAAAAGTGCCGGCTGAGACGTTCGGCAGGTGCGACGCGGCCTCGCGTATCATGTCCAGGCGCTCGTCGACAGTAAATAGCGGCTGCTTACCGGTATTCTTTAGTACCGCTACGATGAGTTCATCGGCCAACCGCGATCCGCGTTCGATCAGATCGAGGTGGCCGTTTGTGAGCGGATCGAATGAGCCAGGGTAAACGGCAATGAGCCGGCGTTCAGACATACGAGGTGATTCTATCTTCCAATTCAAGAAGTTGGTAAATTCCGGCGACGAGGCGATTTTTGCGGCGCGAACGCACGCACGCGGACCGGAGGGCGCTTTGCCGATCACGCCCGAAATGCTGCTGGAGGAGCCGTCCGGCAACCTTTTCGGACTGACTCAGAATGCCGGCATGGGCTGGGAGGCCGCTGCTCTGGGTGGCAAGCAGATTCTGATTTTGAGCACGCACGGCGGAGTTCGCGCGCCCGACGGCAAGCCGATCGCTCTTGGGTATCACACCGGCCACTGGGAAGTTGGGTTGCTGGTCGCCGAAGCTGCGCGTGAATTGAAAACCCACGGCGCAATCCCATTCGCCGGCGCTTGTACCGATCCCTGCGACGGCCGTACTCAAGGCACGCCGGGCATGTTCGATTCATTGCCCTATCGCAACGATGCGTCCATTGTGCTTCGCCGATTGATTCGGTCGTTGCCCACGCGTGCCGGCGTGATCGGCATTGCGACGTGCGACAAAGGCCTTCCGGCGATGATGATGGCATTGGCCGGTTCTCACGATCTGCCATGCGCGCTGGTTCCGGGCGGCGTAACTCTGATGCCTGAGCACGGTGAAGATGCAGGCAAGGTGCAGACGATTGGCGCGCGATTTGCACATCACAAGATTTCTCTTGAAGAAGCCGCGCTTGCCGGCTGCCGCGCTTGTGCTTCACCTGGAGGCGGCTGCCAGTTTCTGGGTACGGCCGCTACATCGCAAGTGATTGCCGAAGCCTTGGGCCTTACGTTGCCTCATTCCGCGCTGGCCCCGTCAGGTGAAACGGTTTGGCTCGATATGGCGCGCCGGACAGCACTAGCAAGCCTTCGCACGATCGAGTTGCAGCTTCGAACACGCGACATTCTTACCGATGCCGCGATTGAGAACGCAATGATTCTGCATGCGGCCTTCGGCGGCTCAACGAACTTGTTGCTGCACATTCCCGCGATTGCCCATGCGGCTAAATTGCGCCGGCCCACCGTAGCCGATTGGAATCGCGTGAACCGCAGCATTCCTCGCCTTGTGGATGCGCTGCCCAACGGCCCACGGAATCATCCCACGGTGCAGGTATTTCTGGCTGGCGGCGTGCCGGAAGTGATGCTCCATCTTAGGCGTGCGGGTATTCTGAACACAACGGTAAAAACAGTCTCGGGTGAAACGTTAGAGATAGTGCTCGATTGGTGGCAGCAGTCGGACCGGCGTCAAAAATTCCGGCAGCGCCTGAAACAGCTTGATAATGTCGATCCAGACGACGTCATTCTGTCTCCTGACTCGGCTCGTTCGCGTGGATTAACTTCCACCGTCTGCTTTCCGCATGGCAATCTCGCGCCGGAGGGATCGGTTGTCAAGAGTACGTCTATCGATGCGTCAGTTGTGGATGCCGACGGAGTTTATCGCAAGCGCGGCCCCGCGCGCGTGTTCGTGACAGAGCATGATGCCATTGCTGCCATCAAGAACCAGACAGTTCGTGAGGGCGATGTGATGGCGCTCATCTGCCGCGGGCCGTTGGGCGCCGGTATGGAAGAGACCTATCAAATCACTTCGGCGCTAAAGCATCTACCTTTCGGCAAGCACATTGCCGTGATTACCGATGCGCGCTTCAGCGGCGTATCTACTGGCGCGTGTATCGGGCACGTATCTCCTGAGGCGCTTGCCGGAGGATTGATCGGTAAATTGCGGGATGGCGATCTGATCGAGATAATCGTCGATCGCAACAAGCTGGAAGGCTCCATAAACTTTATCGGTGAAGGCGATGAGCGATTCGACAGCGACGAAGGCTTTCGGCGCCTTGCGGCACGTTCGCCTCGCGAAGATCTAAGACCCGACCCGGCGCTGCCCGAAGACACCCGCCTCTGGGCTGCATTGCAACATACGAGCGGTGGGATTTGGGGTGGATGCGTCTACGATGCCGAAGCGATCATTGCAAAGCTCAACCGCGCGGTGGTCGAAGAATAAGCAAGTCTATTCCGGCGGCCAAGGGCTCCAGGTGCCATCGACCGTGTGCTTGTTCTTTTCTTCTTCTTTCTTTTTCTGTATGTCTTTGGCCGATTCGCCGCCCTTGAAATAGAGGTGCACGAGCACAGTGTGAGTGGAAGCGTCGGCAGTATAGTCCGAATGCGTATCGCCCAAGTGATCGAAGATATTCTGCTCTTGTACCTTCTTTAAAAAGAAATCCGGATAGTCGGGATTGAACGGCCGGCCAGGCTTTTCACCCCAAAGCTTGTTTATCGCATCGACAGAGTTGTCGTCTAAGCCTCTGACATCCAGTTTGGCGAAGCTATAAGTTTCGCCCGGCACGATGTTATAGGTCACGTCCACTGCGCGCTTGGAATCGTCGACTTGAGTTTCGGACGTGACGTTTGCATCCAAAAGACCTTTGCGGCGCATCTTATGCATCATCTCTACACGAAACGTGTCGACCTGATCGCCGTTGAATTGCTGTCCCGGCTTAAACGGAATCGCAGCACGAATGTCATCCTGGTCGAGGCCATTTCCATGGAAGTGAATTGCGCCGAACTTGAAGACCGGACCGTCCTGAATTTGTATCTTGACGATAACGCCCAGATTCGTTTTGGCCGGAACGACTTCCGTCTTGGGAAATGTCACGGCCGCATATCCCTTCGAAGCATAGAGCGGCCGGATAGCGCCATCCACAATCATTTTTAAGCGCACATCGGAAAGCGGCACGCCAATCGCAACTTGATTCACCGCTCGAAGGATAGTTCCGGTATCCACGGCCTGATTGCCGCTCACGAGCACTTGGGAAATAGTAGGCGCCGGGGTGTCCGGCGTAAACAACACTGCAAGCTGCTGAGGATCGTCGTTTGAGACAAACGCTTTCACTTTCGCGGAAGGCTCCGTTTGACGAACGAAATCCTGAACCGCAGCAATATATCGATTCAGCACACCGGCTGTGCCGGGTATGCGATCCGAATAGAATTCGACGTGAGTTTTCAGGTAATCACGGATCTTATCTGGCGGGACGTTCAGGCGTTCGAAGCGCATCGGGAAGACCTGGTCGTTTTCGCGAACATCGTAGACGACGTCGTAGGCCGGCGGAACCCCTGTGCTGTAGCGGAAGTTGAAGGCAACACCATTGAAGAGCTCGGTAGCCTGCAGCTTCACGCGTGCCTGATCCAAGATTGCGGAAGTGACACGCTGGCCGATGTGCAGCCCGCTGGCCTTCAGGATTTCATCAGAGGAGTAGCGACTGTTGCCCTTTACGCTGACCGACTGAAGAACACCGGGCGGAGGCGCTTTTTTGGGGGTGGGCTGCTGTTGATCGCTCTGCTGCGCCATTGAGACGGTCAAGGGAGCGGCGGCCGCGAACGCAATTGAAAACAGCGCGGCACAAAAAATCC
>DASREJ010000061.1:0-9940 GCA_035652115.1 Bryobacteraceae bacterium | reverse complement strand
TCACGAGGGCCATCTTAGCTCAAAGCTGGGAAATAATTGTCGCGAAATGGCACACCACTGCGCACAATTTGTTTCACATACCTCGCAGATTACGAAACAGATTGTTACCTCCGTTAGTTCGGCGGCTGTGCGCAACGCCATTCTTGCGTCGACGATTGAGCTTACACCGGGCGGGACCGGATGGATGTCAATGCGAAACACGTTTAAGCGGCCACTCACGGTATTAATGGCGGGGGTTGGGTCGTGCTTCTGTTGTCGTGCGCAAATGTCGCTAATCTGCTGTTGACGCGGGCCACCGCGCGATCGCGAGAAATGGGCGTGCGCGTCGCGATCGGCCCGGGACGTTGGAGGCTTTGTCCGGCAACTGCTTACAGAAGGTGTGATGCTGGCATGGCTAGGCGCAATCTTAGGGATCGTGTTTGCGTATGCCGGAGACCTGCTCCTGATCGATCTTTTGTCATCCAAGTGCGGGCTTCCGCTGCTATTGGACGTGCGGCCCGATCCACGCGTTTTACTCTTCACAGCCGGAGTCGCGCTAATCACAGGCGTGGTGTTCGGTTTGGTGCCTGCTTCTCGCGTTACCGCGCTCGGATATAGCGCTTCGTTGAACCCGGCTCGCGTCCATGGTCGGACGTTTGGGTGGTTGGGATCGGTGCTCGTGATCTCACAAGTCGCGTTCTCAGTCTTATTTGTTAGTGGGCGCAGGGCTTTTCGTAAGAACACTTGAAATCCACGGAATATTGATATGGGATTTCCGGGCGAAGGAGTGCCGCTGGTGACCCTGGATCCCACACATGCCGGGTACAAAGACGCTCGCCTTCTGGCGCTTTACGATGGACTGCTGAGCGAAGCCCGCGCCACATGCCCGGCGTGCGGGGGGCGGGATTTTACGATGCGCGACAATGCTGACGGGCATGGCTATCGGGGTGCCACTGGCCCTTGCTGGCTCTACTCTTATTTCGAAAATGCTTTTTAGTGCGCGACCGACCCGTTCACTGTAAGTTTAGCGACAGCCGTGATGATTTGTGTCGCAGTAGGAGCCGCCTATATTCCGGCGCGGCGGGCGGCGAAAGTGACGCCGTCGGTGGCCTTGCGGTAAGAATAGAAGCCAACCATAGAAAAGCCCGCTCGATCTTCGAGATCGCGCAGGCTTTTTCTTTGTTTATTGAAAGACTTTTATTCGATTTCGCGCGGACGCTTTTTGCGGTTGCGCTTACGAGCAAGAGCTTCCTTGGTGCGCCGCTTCTCGCCTGGTTTCAGGTAGAACGAGTGCCGCTTGATTTCCTTAACAATGTCCTCTTGTTGAACCTTGCGTTTGAAGCGGCGCAGCGCACTTTCAAGAGTTTCGCCCTCTTGCAAATGGACTTCTGCCAATTACGAATTCACCACCTTCCGGTAATATCTGTATTCTAGCGTGGCGGAGAATTTATACGGCTTGGGCCTGACGTCCGTCGGCGAATTTCCGGCTGAGCAGGTGATACGCGCTAAACAACACGCCAGTATAGAAGAGGTCGGCAAGAATGGTGCGGCCAAAGAACGGCAGCCCGGCAACATAGCACTCCACCAGTCCGCCCCAGGTGTGCGGATAGAGTGAATGGGCGCTGGCCCAGGACGGGAAATTTGTAATGAGGTAGAACTGCACGCTACCTAGCAAAGCCACTGACACAATCCGCGTCACGCTCGGCGAATGCCGCAAAAAGACACGGCCTAGCACCACGCTGATCATGAAACTCGAATAGATGATCAGCGTTGACCATGAATAAGCAGCAAAGCCGCCTTCCATCCAGCTTCGAATAGGATCAGTCACCAACATGGCAAGAAGCGGCACAAGATAGGCTTGCCAACCTTTGAGCTTGGCTCCGCCAAATAGCGCCACGCTTCCAATAGGAGCGAAGTTGGGCGGATGAGGAATAAGCCGAAGCAGCGCTGCGGCAATAGTCAATGTAAATGCTAAAGGCTGAAATCCGGTCTTCTTCTGATCCATCTTCTCGACTTAGTATAACGAAACAAAGCCAATTTGAATCACCACGAAGAAGGTGGATCGCTGGCGGGAAAACTGTCCTCGACGGTCACATCGTGGGCTTTATCGATGTGGGACTTTCGGCTGCAGCAGCGAAACCGGTCTGTCTTCACCCATACAAAATAACCGGCGACCGGCAGGGCAATCCCCAGCACGAAATAGGCAAACTTCAGGCTACGATTTTGGGCTTCCGTCATTGCGTTCCTTTCCATGATGGATGTTCCCAGCCGCGGATTTGCTACAGAGATGAAGCTGTTCGAATTGCTCCAGCGTTGACAATTACCGGCTGGCGCGAACGACAATCCCGCTAATGTGCTATGCCACAAAATCGCGTGGACAATCTGTCGACAATTGTATATAGTTGCATCCAGACCCTCGCTAGACCTCCGTTGTTCCATGACTGGTGTGGACCCATCGAAAATTAAACTGCGCGGCATCGTTACGCCGCTGGTAACTCCGCTTCGTCACGCGGCGGCATTGGACGTGGAGAGTTTGAGCCGTCTTATTGAACGTGTAGTAGAAGGTGGCGTTCACGGGCTCTTCGTGCTGGGCAGCACGGGTGAATCGCCATCGCTGAGCATCGGCCTGCGTTGCGCGGTGATTACTACGGTCCGGCAACTGGTAGAAGACCGTGTGCCCATTCTGGTGAACGTTTCCGACACAGCGTTTGCACATTGCCTGCGGCTCGCAGAAGAGGCAGCTCTGGCCGGCGCGTCAGCCGTTGCTCTATCGCCGCCGTGTTACTTTCCGCTCGATCAGGAACAATTGTTCAGATACACAAAGCGTTTTTGCGAAAATTCGCCGTTGCCGGTTTTTATTTACAATGTGCCTCAGTACGCGCATAATGCGTTCACGCCGGAAACAGTGGGTGAGCTTTCGTATTTGCCGAATGTCATTGGGCTAAAGAACAGCAACGGCAGTCTGGAGTATTTGGAAGCCGTCCGTGATCGAGTAGCGCATCGGGACGATTTCAGCCTTTTCGTGGGAAACGAAGAAATATTGTTATCGGCTCTGGCCGCAGGAGCAGATGGCGGCGTGTGTGGCGGTGCCAACATGTTTCCTAAGCTTTTCGTTCAGTTATACGAAGCTGCAACGAACGGCTGCCATGAAGAAGCTGAACCAATGCAAGAACTGGTTGCTCGCATCGCAAAGGCTGTTTATACCGTCGGTCCGCCCGAGGGCAGCTATTTACGCGGATTGAAGCACGCACTGTCGATGCTCGGTGTGATCGAAAACGTGCTGGCCGAGCCATTGCAAAACTTCAACCCGGAAGAGCGCGCAGAGCTTGAAAACCGCTTTGGCCATCTGATGGAGCAGTGGCAATCGTGAAGATGGCCCAAATCTGGTCGCATGAAGAAGTTTTTTAACAGAAAGGAAGCTTAGATGAGAACGCTTCGCACGGTCGCGTGGTCCGCTTTGTTGCTTCTTTATCCGGCGATGCATGTATTGAGTCAAGTGAATGCCACGGGAACATTCTCCGGTCAGGTTCTCGACCCAAGCGGCGCGCCGGTTTCTAATGCAGAAGTGAAGGTAACTCAACAGGAGACCGGGATCTCCGTTTCCAAACAGACCGCATCTGACGGCAACTACACCGTGCCGCTACTAAAGCCGGGAACATATACTATCGCGGTTACCGCGCCGGGCTTCAAGAGCGAAATTCGCAAAGACATTGTGCTGCAGGTTCAGCAGGTCGCGCAGCAGGATTTCAGCCTTCAAATTGGCGACGTTCAACAGCAGGTAACGGTTGAAGGCGCGCCTCCTCTGTTGAACACGGAATCTACTGAGATTGGCAATGTGCTTTCGCAACAATCAACGCAGCAGCTTCCGTTGAACGGCCGCAACTTTTCACAGTTGGGATTGCTTGTACCTGGAACCAATCCCGGACCCGTGGGAGGCATTCGCACCCAGGGAAATGGTAATGAAACACAGCGCGCTGGCGCCGAGATAGTGGCTGACGGCTCGCGAGGCAGTTTCAACACGTTCATGATCGACGGCCTTAATGACGAAGATCAGTCAGTCGGAACGTTGAAAGTCTTTCCGAACCTCGAAAGCATCGAGGAATTCAAGGTCCAGGTAGGAAATTATGACGCGCAATTTGTGAGTGGAGGCGCGGTGGTCAATGTGATTACACGCTCAGGCGGCAATCAGATTCATGGTTCGGCCTTCGAGTTCCTTCGCAATTTCGATTTAGATTCGCGCCAATTCTTCGATGCACAGAAACCTCCTTTTCAGCAGAATCAATTTGGCGCGGCTATCGGCGGCCCTATTCGAAGGAACAAGACCTTCTTTTTCGGCGATTATCAAGGTCTTCGCGTTCATGAATCCAGTACTTCGATAGTCACTGAACCGACAACTGCAATGCGGTCCGGCAATTTCAATGGAGTCGCAACCATCTATAACGCGGCGACTTATAACTCCACTACGAACACTCGAACTCAGTTTGCCGGAAATATAATCCCCACAACCGCGATGGACCCGATCGCGCTAAATCTCCTCGCCATTATTCCGTTGCCGAACATTCCAGGCAATAAAACCAATCTGCGGCTGAATGATCTCGCGGTGCAAACCCAGGATCAATACGATGTTCGCGTGGATCAGGTTTTCTCAGATCGCGACAGCATGTTCGGCCGCGTGACCCACGGTGGCGCGGACATCACATATCCGGCAACTCCAGTATTTATCAATGGCGAGCCCAATCCGCTTGCTTTCGTGCAAGGCGCTGCCACTGCAGGATCGCTGAGGCTTAACCATGCCCCAAGCAATCAGGCAACTCTACAGGAAGTTCATCAATTCTCGCCTTCCGTTACGAATCAAGTGGCACTTGGCTATACGCGGTTCGCTTTGCAGGTCACGCCGCTCGATGAACCGGACAACGTGGCGCAGAAGCTTGGGTTGCAGGGCGCCAATACAGGCGCGGATTCAGGAGCCATGGCTTCGCTTAGCATCTCCGGCTACGCCGGGTACAGTTCAGCCAATCTTCCAGAGATTATTCCGCAGAACACGTGGCAGGCGAATGACACGGTCACTTACATTCGCGGCGCTCATTCTTTCCGTTTTGGTTTTGATGTGATTCACAATGGGTTCGGCTTCTTCCAATTGGGCGCGCCATCCGGTTCACTGTCGTTTAGCGGCGTCTACACAAATAACCCGGCAACTTCATCAGGCGGCAACGGCTTCGCCGATTTTCTTTTGGGCCTGCCTGTCAGTTCGTCCAAATCGGCGGCGCCTTATGGTGTTCCGTATGAAAGCTATACCGAGTACGGAGCCTTCGTTCAGGATCAATGGCGCGTCAGCTCGCACCTGACAGTGAATCTTGGTCTGCGATACGACCTGTTTACGCCGGTAAAAGAAAGGCACGACCGACAGTCAGATTTCTTCCTGGGATCGGGCAGCACATTAGCGATTGCCGGTCAAAACGGAATTTCGGACACAATACTCAATATCCAGAACCATAACTTCAGCCCGCGCCTTGGCTTGGCTTACCGGTTGGGAGATAAGACAGTCGTTCGGGCTGCCTATGGACTGTTTTATTTTGATGAGCAAGGAGTGGGAGGATCAACCCGGCTGTTCATCAACAATCCATTCGCGGCGCAATATGCCGTGAATTGCAGTTCGACTGCACCGTGTCTGCACACGAGCACCGGCATTCCCACGACCGCGAGCGTGTCAAATCTGCCCACGGTGGTCTATCAACCCACTTCGAACCTGACGCCGAACATGCAGCAGTGGAATCTGACGCTAGAGCGCCAGTTGGCAAGTTCTTTCATTGTGCGTGGAGCTTATGTCGGCAGCCGCGGCAATCATTTGAACATCAACATGCAAGAGGATGTCGCTTTCCCCGGTCCCGGTTCGGTGACAGCTCGCGAACCATATCCGACGGTCGCCTCGATTTCGGCTTGGGAACCGCGTGGGCCGTCGAGTTACAACGGCCTGCAGCTCTCCGCCGAGAAGCGCTTTTCCGCAGGCCTGTCGTTCCTGGGCGCATATACGTATAGCAAGAGCTTGGATGAAGGCGCAGGCGGCAATTCGTCAACGGGCGAATCCAGGATCAACATACAGAACCCTCGTAACGTAGCCGCCGACTATGGCCTTTCTAACTTCGATTACAAACAAAGGTTTACATTGAGCGCAATTTACGATCTTCCTTTCGGGCACGGGCGTAAGTTCCTGGGTAATGCAAATGCCATTGAAAACGTCGTAGCAGGCGGATGGCAGGTAACCAGCATCGTCACCTTGCAATCGGGCGCCCCATTTTCCGTGTCGCTGGCAACACCGACCGCAAACACTGGAACCTTTACGCGTCCTAATCGAATCTGCGATGGAAACCTGCCTACATCTCAGCAATCGATTAGCGAGTGGTACAACATCAGTTGTTTCGTCGCGCCACCCATTTACACCTTTGGAAATGCAGGCCGCAACATTCTAATAGGACCCGGCCTAGCTACTTGGGACTTAGGTGGCGATAAAGACTTCCGCCTGACAGAGAGATTCGGCTTGCAGTTCCGATCCGAATTTTTCAATGTTCTCAATCACGCCAATTTCGGATTGCCGAATGGCAGCATCGGTTCGACAGCGGCGGGAACCGTAACCACGGTTATTACCAACGCAAGACAGATTCAGTTTGCACTGCGTCTTCATTGGTAGGTTCGATGCATGCGATTTAGAGAGATCGCCCTTGCCCTTCTCTGTTGTGTTAGCGGCTTAGCGACAGTTTCCGAAGCTCCTGGCATCGTGATCAAGAACGTCATCGTCTACCGTGAGAGCGGCAGATACGGCGGTTGGCCGGCGAATCACGGAATTTGGCAATGGGGAAACGAAATCCTGGTCGGATTTGAGGCTGGCTATTTCAAGTACAACGAAAAACGTCATTCCATTGATTGGGACCGTCCCGCCAAACATCTGCTGGCCCGAAGTCTGGATGGCGGCGAGACTTGGCACATTGAACATCCGCTAAGTCTTCGGGCGCCCGACGGAACGAAACAAGCGAACGTTCCGACGGAGCCCGGCGGGAAACAAGCCGTGGATTGCCCGGGAGGAATTAACTTTGCCGACCCGAATTTTGCGCTAACTGCCCGGATGGAAGACGTGGACATCGGTCCGTCCCGTTTTTACTATTCATATGACCGGGGCAAAACTTGGCAAGGTCCGTTTCGCATTCCGAATTTTGGCCAAAAGGGTATCGCCGCGCGGACCGACTATCTGGTAAACGGTCCTCACGACCTTACGATGTTCCTAACGGCGGCGAAATCAAACGGCAAGGAAGGGCGAGTTATCTGCGTCCGCACTCGCGATGGAGGCAAAACCTGGAACATGGTCTCCTTTGTCGGGCCGGAGCCGCCCGAATCCGACAAAGCTCTGATGCCCTCCACGGTCCGCCTTGCTCCGCATACACTGCTTACCGCAATCCGCCATACAAGTTGGATTGAACTGTATCGCTCCGATAACGATGGTCTCGATTGGAAGTTTGTCGGCCGGCCAGTGGCAAACACGGGCGCGCACAATGGCAATCCTCCTTTTCTGATAAAGCTGCGCGACGGCCGGCTAGCGATTACATATGGTTTTCGATCCGCACCGTATGGAATTCGAGCGCGAATGAGCAGCGATCAAGGAAGGACCTGGAGCGACGAAATTCCTTTGAGGACCGATGGCGGAACTTGGGACTTAGGCTACACCAGGACGGTGCAACGGCCGGACGGAAAACTCGTGACTATTTATTACTTCAACGATCATAAAGACACTGAGCGCTATATCGGAGCCACAATTTGGGAAGCCAAATGAACTCGGAGGAATTACTCGATTTTTTGAGGACGATCGACACGCCGACAGTCGCAAATGCCATCGAAATCTTAAACGTTCGGGCGCGCACGGAGGGCTTCCCTTCTCTGCTGGTGCGTTGTCTGTTTCCTGAATTCGGAGTTATGTGCGGCTACGCTGTGACGGCTCACGTGGAAACCGTCAGCAGCGTCAATCCGCGAAGTGAAGATGCGTTCGTCGAGCTGTTTGGGGCGGTCGAACAAGCGCCGAAGCCGGCGGTTGTTGTGTTGCAAGATATCGGCAGCGACCCCGATCGAGCGGCCCACAGCGGAGAGGTCATGTGCACGATCTTTTCGACGCTAGGAGCGATCGGCCTTATTAGCGATTCCGCTGTTCGCGACCTCTCCGCGGTACGAAAACTTGGGTTTCATTATTTCGCCCGCGGTGCGGTATCGAGCCATGCGCATTTCCGCATCGTGCGGTCCAATGTGCCTGTCGCTATACATGGAATGACCGTGCGGCCTGGAGATCTGCTGCACGGAGATGAAAACGGAGTGATCACAATTCCGCAAGAAAGACGGGAGTTGCTGCCGGACGCGATCCGGCAGGTGCTCGACACGGAAAAAGCTTTACTCGACTTTGTTCGCAAGCCTGGATTCACTAGTTCGACGTTAAAGAGCCGCCTCTTCCACTAACTTCCGCATGAACAGAAGAACGTTTCTCAAACAGACCGGCGCCACCGTAGCACTTTCTCGTTTCCTGCCCGCGCAGCCGTCAAACGATTCCGTTGATTTGAAGAATTGCACAGTGGTGCTGCCGAGAAATGCTTCCGCCCGTGTAAAAAAGGCCGCAACCGTTCTAGTTGAGGAAGTAGAAAAGCGGAGCCAGTTACGATGGCCGATCGGCACAAGTGCGCCAAGCAATTCGGAAACGGCCGTCTATTTAGCTATCGCTTCTCCCGGCAAGCAAGCTAGCGAAAGCTTCTCTATCCGCACGGAAGGCAATCGCATTTCAATCATCGGCGCAGATGAGCGCAGTCTTCTTTTCGGAGTTGGCAAGTTACTTAGAACGATTGTGTGTGTACGCCAAAGCGTCACGCTTGATATACGACGAGCGAGTGTCTCGACAGCTCCGAAGTATCCGTTGCGAGGGCACCAGCTCGGGTATCGCCCAAAGACCAACGCCTACGACGCCTGGAATGTCGCGACTTGGGACCAATATATTCGCGATCTCGCGATGTTTGGTACTAACGCTATCGAGCTGATTCCTCCTCGTTCCGACGATCTCCCCGACAGCCCGCATTTCCCCCTGCCGCCGGAACAGATGATGATTCAGATGTCGCGCATTTGCGACGAGTATGGTCTCGATGTATGGATCTGGTATCCGGCCATGGATCCGGATTATGCCGACGCCGCCACCGTCGAATCCGCTCTTAAAGAGTGGGCGCACATTTACCAAATACTTCCACGGCTAGACGCTATCTTCGTTCCGGGAGGCGACCCGGGCCACACAGCGCCCAAGCCGATGTTCGCGTTCCTCGAAAAGCAGAGAGCGAGCTTGCGCCAATTTCATCCCAAAGCTCAGATGTGGATGTCGCCCCAGGGATTCCGCGAAGAGTGGATGAAAGAGTTCTTCAGCATTCTGGAACAGGAACATACGACAACATGGCTGGACGGCATCGTTTTTGGACCGCAGAATCGCTTCAGCTTGCAGGAGTTCCGCGAGCGCGTTCCAAAGCGCTATCCGATTCGCTTCTATCCGGACATCACCCACAGCGTTTCGTGCCAATACCCGGTTCCCAACTGGGACGTCGCGTATGCCTTGACCGAAGGTCGCGAATGCATTAATCCAAGACCGGAGGGAGAAGCGAACATCATGCGGCGATTATCGCCGTACACAATCGGTTTTCTCACCTACTCGGAAGGATGCAACGACGACGTTAATAAATTTCTGTGGAGCGCGTTGGGCTGGGACCCGGAGATACACGTCGTTGATGCTCTTCGCGAGTTTGGGCATTATTTCCTAGGCCATACATATGCCGATGGCTTCGCGCAAGGCGTGCTCAATTTGGAAGCAAACTGGAATGGGCCGCTAGCAACCAATGAGGGAGTTTCAGTAACGCTAGCGCAATTTCAAGAACTGGAACGCAAGGCTTCGCCAGCAGTG
>DASREJ010000060.1:0-51694 GCA_035652115.1 Bryobacteraceae bacterium | reverse complement strand
CGCAGAGTGACGCGCGTGCCAGTATATCGCTGGACTTTACCTGGTGATACGGCTCCATTGGCCCAGGCGCTGGATGCGTTATTGGCCGGCGAACTCAAGGCGGCGCTTTTTACAACAGGAGTGCAGATCGACCATTTTTTGGAGTTCGCGGAACAACGGAATCAGCGCAACGAAGCTGTGGCGGCTTTGAAACGCGTTTTTGTTGCATCAATCGGCCCGACCTGCAGCGAGTCTCTGCGCGAATACGGAATCGCACCCCAGATGGAGCCGAGTCATCCCAAAATGGGTATCTTAGTGCGCGAAGCAGCGCAGGCGTTTCACCGTAACAGTTAGCGCAGCGGCGCGCTGTCGGCCGGTGTTGTCGCACCTTTTCGCTCTTCGGTAGCACGCGCTGAAAGTTCGTCCTTTATTTTTAGCCGCGGCACGCCATCGGTCCACCACGCCGGCGCGGGTTTGTCCATAAGGTAATAATCGAAGAACTCTTTCATGCGCGCGGTGTAATCTTTCATGTCTTCAGGCTTGATGAGGCCATGATTTTCGCCCTTGTATTCGAGCATCACAACCGGCTTGCCCAAGCGACGAAGCGTGTTGTAGTACTCGATACCTTGTGTATGATCGACCGCTCCATCTTTGTCGTTGGACAGAATTAACAGCGGGGTCTGAACATTCGTCGCATGATAAACGGGCGAGTTGCGAATGTAGACTTCCGCGTTCTCCCAGTAGCCGCCGGTGAAACGGCCTTGGCTGCTTTCGAAAATGGGCTGATTCGCGGAGCCTGTATTCCAATAAATCGAGCTGTACATGCTGATCATGTCCGTCAACGGAGCGCCTGCGATGGCGGCGCGAAACGCCTTTGTCTGTGTGACCGTAAATGCGGTTTGATATCCGCCCCAGGAATGGCCATGGAGCGCGACTCGATTGGGATCGACTACGCCTGTTGCCTCCGCTGCTTTCAGAGCCGCAAGAATGCACGTACTTGCAGAAACACCGGGCTCATTTACTTTGTAAGAAATGTCAGGAGTAAGCACGGCGTAACCATTACTTGTGTAATAACTCACGCTAAAGCCATTGAATCCAGGCAGCGGGTAACTGTTGGCAGCCTGAGATAGTTTTTCGTAGATATAAACGATAGCTGGATATTTCTTTTGCGGGTCATAATTCGCCGGAAGATAGAGCGCGCCCTGCAACTTGTCGCCGCGAATGCCCGTATATTCGATTAACTTGACACCCCTTGTCCAGAAAAAGTCTTTCTGCTGCGGGTTTGCATCGGAAAGCTTTTTGCCATCGGCCAGTGAGCTACCGGCCGAGTAGTAATCAGGATAGTCTTGCGTCGTTTCGCGACTGTACGCAAAAACATCGGTGCTTTTTGCCTTCAATAAATTTGCATAATTAGCATCGTCCCAATGCAACATTCGGATGCCGGCCTTGTTGGCTTCAATTACTCCGATGCCGCCTTTCTTAGTCCATTCGCCATAGGCGCGCACATAGAGCGGCTTGGACAGATCGAAACCCTTGTCGTCAGGATTCAGCCGCCAAATGGATTCGTAGCGAATTTTTTCTTTTTTGCCATTTTCCGTTAGGTTGGTCGCGGTGCCACCGTCGGCGGGAACTTGCCAGATGTTCCATTTATCGCTGAGCAGGACATATTTCGAATCTTTCGACCAACCTATAGGGCGCACGGGCGGTTTAACCACATTGTGGTCATCCTCGACGTCGATGAACGTTGTCGGAAGCGACTTGGTTAAGTTCTGCGACTGACCGGTTTCCAGGTTATAGCTAAGAAAGTTGCCGTCTTCGTAATAGAGAATGTGCGTGCCATCCGGGGAGGGGCCTTGATACCAACGCGCCTTATGCAGCGCCAACTTGCGTTCGCCCGTCTTCAAATCAACTTTGTAAACATCCTGATAGCGTCTGCCATCCAAGTTGCCTTCTAATTCGTAGTCGCGCACGTCGATACCAACCGCAAATTTAGCTTCCGGCGCCGCCGCGACTTCCTTCAACTCAGGACTACCCAAACGAACAAACTTGTTTTCGGCGGGAATCCACGCGCATAGATAACTGAAATTCTTATCGCGATTTTCCTGCACTTCCTGCATCGATTGCAGGCGGCTATCTTTCCAGTGCCAGATAACCAGATCGGGCTTATCTTCCTCGTCTGTCTTGGATGGATTCACATCTTTAGAATCAGATGTTGACGCTTCGGCTTCTCCAGACGATTTCGCAGCACCGCTGCGATTACTGGCTTTTTGTTCTTTTGGCTTTACTTCATGGATGCCGAATGTCACTTCAGAAAGATCTGCCATCCAAGCCGGACGCCGTTCCGCACTGATTGTCATACCCGCAGGGAACGATTTGTCTTTCGAGGGGTCGAAAATCAGTTTTTCAGGCGCCGCATTTTCGCTGAAGTTTTTGAACGCCACCAATGTGTAGACTTTGTCTTCCCAGCGCTTGTCCTCTACACCACGCACCGCGGCGAGTCCATCACCCTTTTCGGTCCAATTCAAGCTCTTGTAGTTTGCTTTGGCGGAATCAAGCGTTATCACGACGCCTGTTGCCATATTCCGCAGATTGATGCCATTGCCCAATTTGTCTTGCGCATCCACAATCCAGGCAAACCAATTGCCTTTCTTATCGAAGGCAAAGTCCGAAACGTTCCCGAGATTCAATTCTTCGTTGTTCGTCAGATCGAGCAAAATCAGATCTGAACCTTGTGGCTTATCATCCGGTTTCGGAGCAGAAGCAGATGGAGCGCCCGCAGCGGCAGGACCGGCCGGCGCGGGTGCATAACGTTGAAGAGCTATTGCCGATGCTCGCTCGCCCGAAAAACTGAAGCGGCGAATACGATCGAACTCGGTTTTCTTGCCGGTGGCGAGTTGCACCAACACAACTCTGTCTTCGAGCGGCTTGTGTTGTTTCTTGAGCTGTCGCCCCTCATTCCGCGAAGGATGCACATTGAAAGCAAGCCAGTTCGAATCTTCGGAGAAGACTACATCGTGCGGTGGAGGAGGAGGCATTCCCGCACCGCCGCCCGCATACGGATTCGGACGGGCGACTTCCCCGATGTCGAAGCGTTGTTCCGCGCCCGATTCAATGTTCCTTACAACCACCTGCGAATTGCCGTCATTCGGCACCAGCTTGTAAGCGAACCATCGCCCATCGTTAGAAATTACCGGCGTCTGTATCCGCTTCCAGGCGAGCACGTCGGGAAGGCTCAGCGGTTTCTGGTCCGCTTTAACGTTGCCGGGAATGACAAACGCAATGACACTTAGGGCAAAAACAAACTTACAACGCTGCATGTGCGGATGCTAACACAAAATGGCTGTGCAACCGGGGCCATTTCTCACGGTGAGAAAAAGAGTGATCATGTCCGAAAATGGCCAGTATTCTCCGTGCGCCTCCCATAAAATTCAATTGTGGTTCTTAATTCAGAGACCTGTTATCGCGCCATGAAGACACATGATGCGCGATTCGATGGCCGCTTTTTCGTAGCCGTGCGAACCACGCGCATCTATTGCCGTCCCGTTTGCCGGGTCAAAACGCCCAAGAAGGAAAATTGCACATTTTTTTCAAGCGCGGCCGCCGCGGAAGCGCGGGGTTATCGGCCTTGCTTGCGTTGCCGGCCCGAGCTTGCGCCTGGGAATGCAAGTGTCGACGCGGTGGCGAGACTTGCGCGATTCGCAGCAAACTTAATCGATGAAGGACTGCTCAATGAAAGTGGGGTAGATGGAGTTGCTGAGCGTCTCGGCGTGACAGGTAGACATCTGCGCCGCGTCTTTATGCAAGAATTTGGGGTCACGCCTATTGCGTTTGCTCAAACGCAGAGATTGTTGCTGGCTAAACAGCTAATAGCCGATACCTCACTTTCGATGACTGATATCGCGTTCGCGTCGGGCTTCCAAAGCGTACGACGTTTCGATGCGCTGTTTCAAAGCCGATACCGGCTAAGCCCTCGCAGTTTGCGAAGAGCGCCGGGGGCTAATCAACAGCCCGACGCATTGCAATTCGAACTCAGTTATCGTCCGCCATACGACTGGGACAACATGATCTCGTTTCTGGAGCCCCGCTCCATTGTGGGCGTGGAGGAAGTCAGCCCTTTGTCTTACCGGCGTGTCGTTCGTGTAGTGCGGCGAGACAAAGCGCACTTCGGTTGGATTGAAGTAACCAATCAATCTAACCGTCAGACGCTGCGCGTTTTGGTGTCAGCGTCACTTTCGAAAGTGATTCCGGTAGTGCTCGCCAGGATAAAGCAGCTTTTCGATCTTTCCTGTCATCCGACCGAAGTAAATGAGGCGCTGGGAGCGTTAGCCACAGAAAAACCAGGGCTACGAGTGCCGGGCGCATTCGATGGCTTTGAGATCGCGGTGCGGGCCGTTTTGGGTCAACAAGTTAGTGTGGCGTCAGCCCGAACTCTGGCTGGACGTTTTGCAAACGCATTTGGCACGCTCGTCGAATCGCCGTTCGAAGAACTTCGCTTGGCATTTCCGCAGGCAGGCCAAATAGCCGAGGTTGCCGTTGACGATCTCGTGAAGTTGGGCATTCTGCCTGCGCGGGCGCGAACGATTCTTGAGATTGCAAAACAGGTAGCGCGAGGGACGCTCCGGCTAGTGCCCGGAGCGAACGCAGCAGACATGATTCAGAATCTGACCGCGATTGTCGGCGTCGGGCAGTGGACCGCGCAATATATTGCAATGCGGGCGCTTGCGTGGCCAGATGCGTTTCCGCACACAGATTTGGCCTTGAGGAAGGCCTTAAACGAAACCAGTCCCAAGAAGGTGCTTGCCGCCGGTGAACAATGGCGTCCATGGCGAGCCTATGCCGTGATGCACCTCTGGACAACAAAAACCACCACATCTAGGAGCTCTAAATGATGAATCTATTTCTCGGTTATGTCCGTTCGCCCATCGGCTTGCTGACACTCGCGTGGGACGACGCTGCCCTGCGCGCGCTCGATTTTGATGGTTTCGACGCGCGATTTCACGCTCTTCTTGAGTCGCATTACGGAAAGTATCGGTTGAACGATGCCCATGTTCCCGCTCAGTACCGCCATGCGCTCGAAGCTTACTTCGCAGGCGAGCTGACAGCGGTCGACGATTTGCCGGTACAAACGGCCGGAACTCCGTTTCAGCGCCAGGTCTGGACCGCACTGCGCGAGATTCCGGCGGGCACCACCATGTCGTATGGCGAGCTTGCACGCAGGATAGGACGAGCCGGCGCAAGCCGGGCAGTTGGACGCGCCAATGGCGCGAATCCCGTGGGCATTGTGGTGCCGTGCCACAGAGTCATCGGCTCGGACGGCTCACTCACCGGCTACGGTGGCGGCATGGATCGCAAACGGTGGCTGCTTGCACACGAACAGTCACATCTGCTGAAGCTGGCGGTGAGCGCCTGATTAATTTTCGCTGTCGAGCATTGCCATTTGATGCTCGTCATAGCGCGAGCCCGCAACGGCGGGAAGCGCTTGCTCGATACGGGTCAGATCTTCCGCCGATAGCCGGACGTTCGCCGCGCCTAACGATTCATTCAGTTGATGTCGCGTGCGCGCGCCGATTACCGGAACCATATTCTGGCCCTTTGCCAAAACCCAAGCGATAGCGAGCTGCGTGGGAGTGATTCCCTTTTCGTTAGAAAGCTGCTTCAGCACGTCGAGGATACGCTGATTCCGATCCAGGTTCTCTCCGGTGAACCTTGGCAAGTTGGCGCGGAAATCGCCCTGAGCCGCAGGTTTTGAGCCACTCAGCAACCCTCGTGAGAGGACGCCATATGCCGTCACGCCGATGCCCAATTTATCTAAAGCAGGAAAAATCTTGTCTTCGGGGCTGCGCGAAACGATGGAGTACTCAATCTGGAGATCGCTTATGGGGTGTACAGCAGCCGCCCGACGGATGGTCTCCGCGCCTACTTCGGAGAGTCCAATATAGCGAACATAACCCTGCTTGATGAGATCGGAAATTGCTCCAACGGTTTCTTCAATGGGCACTACCGAATCCAGGCGGGCTGGACGATAGATATCGACGTGATCAACGCCCAGCCGCGTCAGACTATAAGCCAAAAAATTCTTCACCGCCGCGGGACGGCCATCAAAGCCGGCCCACGATCCGTTCGGCGCCCGCAGAGCCCCGAATTTGACGGAGAGCAAGGCCTGATCACGGCGCCCTTTTAGTGCGCGCCCAACGAGCATTTCGTTGTGCCCCATGCCATAGAAATCGCCAGTATCGAGCAAATTGACCTCGTTATCGAGAGCAGCGTGAATGGTTGCGATGCTTTCGTTTTCCTCCGCAGGTCCGTACATGCCCGACATTCCCATACATCCCAACGCTATGGGATATACACGGGGGCCAGACTTGCCAAGCCGCCGAGCTTCGATCAAATTATCAGTGGACATCGTTTATGTGATTCGCGCCGGCAAGCTGACGATACGAAATCAAGAGTTCTCTGTATGCCTTACGCGGCGTAAACCGCTTTGCAATAAAAACAAAAGAAGCCACCCGAGCAAAGCGCCTGCAAAATACGACGGGAAATCAGACCAATCAAAGGTTGTGCCGAGGATGACGCGACCAACGAATGTGCGGCGCAAGCTTTCAAGCCAGACCGGATGCCACAGTTGGGCAAATTCCAGGACGCAGGTGACCAAGAGAATAATCAGCGCCGCGCGCCACGGCTTCATTCGGGGCGACACAAACGCCAAAATGACGATCCAGAAAGCCACGTATGCCGCGCCGCCGGAACGGTCTCGCCATTCGGAAGAGATAGGCGCCAAAAATCTCAGCCAATAACCGGCAGCACCGATAAGAACAAAAGTCAGTAGGAACGATAGCCGTTGGAACACGTTGAGGTAGAACAGCTCGATTCAAAGCAGGTCCAGTTGACCGGCATCCTATCAGCACGTACTACTCGAAAACTATTCCAGCCAGCCCAAAGTTCCGTGCCTTACAAAGCGCCTGCCGTGATGCATGCAGAGCTTGTCAACATGGCGCTGGCGGGCGAGGAGATTCTGCACGCTAACTCGCTTGCCACCCTCACCAATAACTTCATAGTAGTGCGACGGCCGGAAGTGCATGCCGAAGCCATTATTGGGCTGCCCTGTATCTCCGGAATCAGACATATTAAGACTACTCGCCCTGGATTGCTTGTGATCGCGAGCGGCATTTTTCTGGTTGCCGCGGCTGCGGCCTGCTCTAAACAAGGCGGTCAGGCCCAGATTCCGCTGGCCGTCGTGGGGACGTTGTTTGTATTGGGTTATTTCATGACACGGCGCGCGGCGGTTGCGTTCGTTGTCAATCGTGAGGCTACCGAAACAATGCACGGCAGTTTGTCGGAAGCCGCTGAATTGTTGGAAGCCATGGAGAAAGCGACCAACGCCACTCCGGCGGAAGCAATTATCGATTCGCAGGCTGTTCAAGAAGCCTTGCCGGTCTGATTAAGCTCCCGATAAAAACACAAATCCTCTCCGCGTAACAATTTCGTCACATAGAGGACTTGGCCGTAGTGCAATCCGAAGTGCTCGACAACCTGATATATGGCCTGCAGCCCGCTAACCGTATAACCCTGAATTTCAAAAGACTTCAGTAGATCTTCTTCCGTAAGGCGCGCTAGCGTATTGGCAGCATCCTGCATCGTCCGCCCGAGCGTGTCAAGGAGCACGGACCGTTCGATCAACGTCCTCTCATTGAACTCGGCAGGCCGGACACGCCTATCGGGCAACTGGCCGAAAGAGGACACAATCCACTGCCGCACATTACCGTTCAGGTGCAGGATCAAATTGCCGACGCTGTTGCTCGCTTCATTGGGACGCCACCACACCTGCTCGTCAGTAAGCGACTCTACACAAGCCTGCAGCCGCGGCCAGTATTGCTCCAACAACTTTTTGCGCGAATGCTCTAAAAACAGCGTTGATACGGTTGGATGGATTTGGCCCGTGGCCATGATTCTCTTCTCCTATAAAACAACCACTATTTCCATGATGCTTGCGGCATAGTCTGCAACTCGCCGCCGACACTCTCATTTAGCCATATAACCCAAGGTGATATGGCTGTCCACCCACATGGAAGACTGCACCACGAAGGTTGACGGAGTACACCCGCAATGACGAAAGCAGAGCTGCAGCATCTGGCGGAAGAGGCCGGATTGGCCTTCAAAGCCAAGTGTTACGGAGAGGATCGCCGGAAACAGCGTTGACAGGCCTCTGCGCAGAGAAACCCGGTAACCAGTGGTTTACAATAGTACCTTACCCGCTGAAGCGTCGCGTCGCCCTAACTCCAGGTCAAAACCTAGTTGGAGTTACAGTACCATCGCCCCCAACAATGGCAGTACAGTAGCAGTGACCCTCCAAGCGAGCTGTAATTGTTATGTGGAACGATTGTGCCTTCAAAAGAGGATCTGAGGATCGTATTGTTCGCAAATTTACATTGCCTAAAGAGATATCGGCAATTCAATGGTTGCCGTCTTCAGACACACCCGGAAAGATGAGTGCACTTACGCGGCTTCCATCTGGCGCGACGGTAGATATCTGCGGGGATGGATTCAACGAGCGCACGACCAAAGTTCGTTATTGCGACGGCTATTTCTTTGTTTTCCTTCAAGATCTGCCGGAGCCCGAGTATTTCGGCGCTCTAGTCTGAACACCACCGCCTATTTTCTTAAATACTGATCCGTTTTGTTAATCCAGTCTTCGCGCGGAGGCGTGAAGATGTCGATGTCGATGGTGTCCTCCAGGGCAACTGCGGTGTGCGGAACATTGGGCGGTATGCACAGATATTCCCCTGGGCCTACCGTAACTTCCTTACCGCCCACAGTAAAATGCAACGCTCCCGAAAGAATGTTGGTGATCTGCTCGTTGACATGGCTGTGCATGGGAACAACGCAGCCCTTTCGCAGCAGCAGCTTCGCCACCATCACCTGATCGCCGACCACAAATTGACGTTCGAGCAACGGGTTCACGGTTTCCACCGGAATCTCGTGCCACTTCACATGTTTCGCTTCGTTATCACTCATAAAATTTTTTCAGTCCTCTTTTTGACTACAGTCCCTATTGGCTACAATCCCTGGTACATTCCGCCGTCCACCAGAATAGTCTGACCCGTCACGAAGGAGGCACGTTCGGAAGCGAGCCAGACGATGGCGTCGGCAACCTCTTCCGGCTTACCTAGTCTTCCCAGCGGAATCTGATCGATCCAGGTCTTCTCAATTTCTTTCTCGGTTTTGCCCGTCGCTGCCGCTCGCCGCGCCGCCAACTCAAGCAAGCGCGCCGTTGCCGTGTAGCCTGGTCCAACGTTGTTTGCCGTGATGCCATCTTTGCCGAACTCGGTGGCCAAGCTGCGCACCAGTCCCATGACACCGGCGCGGATGGCATTCGAAAGAACTAATTGTGGCTGCGGTTGCTTCACTGTAATCGAGCTGATAGTGACGATTCGGCCCCACCGCCGTTTTTGCATGTAGGGAATGGCGGCGCGGGCGAAATCGATGGCACTACGAAGGTTTAACGCGAACGCGTCTTCCCATTCGGCTTGCGTAGTCTCCAGAAATTGCCGAGCCGGCGGCCCTCCGGCGTTAGTGACACAGATATCGATGCGATTGAACAGACTATGCGCATTGCTTACAAACTGTTCTGTGGCGGGGCGATCGCGAGCGTCACACGCTTCGTAATGAACCTGCACGCCGAAGCGTTCGCGGAGGTCAGCGGACAACTGTCCTAATGCCTGTACATTTCTAGCACATAACGCGAGGTGCGTCCCTTCAGCAGCGAATGCCGTTGCGGTCGCCCGACCTAGTCCTTGGCTTGCTCCCGATATAAGTGCAACTCGACTTTTAAGGCCTGTATCCATTCTGCGCCTCATGGTAACACCGCCTGAAGCGCAACTTATGCTTCAGCGTGATAGGTGTTCTAAGTTCTTGCGCGCGAACTAGCTACGGTTTATTCTGCTCTCAGCGAAGTTAGTCAACTAATTCCTAGTTCCAGAAGAAAGGTAGAGATGTTTCGTTTATCTTGTTTGTTTGCTGTAAGTGTACTTACACCCCTGACATTTGCACAGATACCTGACATTGCCGTGAATAACCCATCACAGTTAAGAGGACAGGTCAAGCGCCTTGCCTCGAGTATCGAGCAGCCAGGCGACTTAGGCAAAAGGGCGCACACGAATTTGCAAATGTGGGTTCCACCGCAAGGAAAATTCCAACGCGCCGTTCAGGCCGCCGCGGGCTCGCCTCCCGTCCCCGGCTATTTCTTCGAAACGCCCGCATCAATCGCCTGCGTTTATCAACTCGTGAATCGGATTACGCCAGGTTGTAATCCAAATGTCGTAACGCAGAATCCGTCCGGCGGCGGCGGCGCGATCGCCATTGTCGATGCCTATGACAACCCAACCGCACAGGCGGATCTCGATGCATTTTCTCAACAGTTTGGACTGCCGCATACAACCGTGCAGGTTGTCTTTGCGCAAGGCACGCAGCCGCAGCAAGATCCGACGGGGGGTTGGGAGATTGAAGAATCGCTGGATGTGCAGTGGGCTCACGCCATGGCTCCGAACGCAAAGATCTATTTGGTGGAAGCGGCAGACCCCGGTTTCGAAAATCTCTTTGGAGCAGTTGCCTTGGCGAGTAACCTAGTTGCCAGTGCGGGTGGCGGCGAAGTATCCATCAGTTGGGGAGCATCGGAATTTGCCGAGGAAACCCAGGTGGATGCATTCTTTACAACTCCAGGAGTAGTTTACGTGGCATCTTCTGGCGACAGCGCCGGCACCAGTTATCCGAGCACCTCGCCGTATGTCGTTTCCGCCGGCGGAACTTCTATCTCGCGCGACAACATGTCGGGTCAGTTTCTTCTGGAGAATACGTGGCAGGATGCGGGCGGAGGCCCGAGCTTAGTGGAACCGCGCCCCAATTTCCAAAACAGCATCAGGCAGATGGTTGGGAAATGGCGTGCAACTCCCGATTTGTCGTTCGACGCTAATCCGGCCAGTGGTGTCTGGGTTTTCGATAGCAATGCCGCGCTGGGTACGGGGTGGTATGTCGTAGGTGGAACGAGCGTCTCGGCGCCATCGCTGTCCGGGATTATCAATTCCGCAGGAAGCTTTCGTATTTCGAGCCAGGCTGAGAATGTCGAGATCTATCGAAACTTAGATAATTCGCGAGCGTTTCGCGACATCACTTATGGAAGTTGCGGCCTCAACGTCGGAAATTTTGCGGCTCCCAGTTGGGATTTTTGCACGGGGGTAGGCAGCACGCAGACTCTGCGCGGCAAGTAGAACGAGGATGTTACATTTGCAGGCGGCTCGCGTTTTTACTGAGCGCCGCCGCCTACGAATACAGCGGTGGTAAGCGCCTGTACTGTAATGCTTCCTTGCTGCGAATTGAAAGTAGATTGCCGTGTTGCGGGATCGTTCGAATTCTGTAGGATTGGATGCAGCGACAGATTGGCAGCTTGCAGTTTGGCGTCCGTGAACGTCACCGGTGCATTGGTTGCATTGAAAACAACCAAGAGGTGTTGATAGCCCTGATACGCTCCGCCGTTCGCATCAATTTTCATCACGATGAGCCCCGGCGTTTGATTGGGACCCGTATTCAAGAAAACAAGATTCTGCTGCACCTGTGGAAGCGTAGGCATCCGAAAGAGACCGGAACTGTAGCGAATCTGAAGGAATTCACGGAACGCAGCAGCGGTGTAGGCGATGTTCGCTGGTGTAGGTACATACGTTGAATTGCTCAGCAACGGCTGCATGAGCGGCCATTGCGTGCTATTCTGACTCGCGATCGGCAAGCCGATTCCCCAGTTTGCGGTCTGACCACTCCAATCGATTTTGTTGAACCAATCGCCGGAATTGTAGCTGTTCTGATCCATATCTTTGGATCGCAACATGTCATCCCCAGCCTGGAAGAAGGGAATGCCCTGCCCCAGCTCAATTAGGCTCATGGCAAGCACCTGGCGTCGCGCTTTCCTCGCAATGTCGTCGTTTGCACTTGACTTCAATTGAATGGCGTCAAACAGATCCTGGTTATCGTGAACGGAACAATAATTTATTGCTTCGATGGGCGACGCCGTGTAACCTGTCGGCTGACCATTGTAATTTATTTGGGCTCCAGTTACTGTTGTTCCCGAACTATTGACAAAGCCGTAGTCGCGCAAATTACCGGTTAAGCCGACTAAGATCCAGTCTGAGTACTGCAATAATTGGCGTTGCTGACTCGGCATTGACAAATTCTGATTGGTGTAACCGCTCGGATCGGTAAAAAGGCCGGTGGCGAATCCTTGCTCACGTTCGTCGGCAAATGGACCCCCACCGCGAATTCCGTCACGAATGCGGTCGTTAAACGTACCTATGCCGAAGCCGTACAGATTCGCTTGATCCGCATTCGGGCCGATTTGGTTGTTCACGGTGTCACCGAAATTGAATCCCTCGCCGTAAAGATAGATTTTTGATCCGTCGACGCCGTCCTTAGTAAGCGTGAGTGCCCGCAGTGCTTGTTGTATGTGCTGCATGTTGTAAGTGAAATGAAAAGACATGACATCAAAACGAAAGCCGTCGATTTTGTATTCGCGTGTATTCAAGACGAGCGTGTCGATTATCAGCTTTTCCATCATGCGATGCTCGCTTGCGGTATCGGGACAACAGGAGGCGGTCTCAATATTTCCGTTTGCGTCTAATCGGTGATAGTAGCCTGGTACAGTCTCGTCTAAGTTAGAGTTCGGATCTTCGCCGCTGGCGCTAGTGTGATTAAACACGACATCTTGTATAACTCGCAGGCCCGCTTTGTGCAGACCATTCACCATGGTGCGGTACTCCTTCACGCGATTGTCGGGATTGATTGCGTAACTTCCCTCGGGAGCCATGTAGTGGACCGGATCGTAGCCCCAGTTGTAGGCGTCGTTGCCCTGGATGGCCGCGACTGCCGCCTGTTGCTGCTGCCCATCCGACGGATATTGGGATAAATCGGCCGTGACCTGCCAAGTCGATTTGTCCTCGTTCACGCTTGCAAAGTGAAACGACGGCAAAATATGAATTGCTTTCAGTCCGCTTCGAGCTAAGGCACGAAGATGCTGCATGCCGTTCGAATTCTGGTCGTCGAAGGCGTCGTACATGCCGCGGTGAGCGGCGGGGACGGTCGAGTCATTTACGCTGAAATCTCGGATATGTAACTCGTAAAGACTTAGGTCGCGCAGGCTGTTCAGAGGAGGTGACGACGTCGAGTCCCAACCTTGAGGCTTAGTCGCTGAGGAATCGAGATTCGTGATTCTACTCTTTGTCCCGTTCAGGGCCATATCGATGGAGTAGGGGTCCGTGGTTAGATTCGTATCGATAGCAGCATCGCCAGGCACCCAAACGACGACACTGAACAGGTAATACTTTCCATTCCACGCGCTTCCGCCTGCGGTCCATACGCCGTTTCGCTCGGTCATGGGAATAACCGATGAGGGATTCGTGTCGCTGGCAGCATTGAAGATCTGGAGCGAAACCTTTTGCGCCGTAGGAGCCCATAGATTGATCTGGATTGAGCTTGCGGCGTTGCTGCCTTGGAAGACAACGCCAAGTTTTCCCGAATAATAGTAAAGGTCGTCCAGCACGCCCGCACATTGAACGCCGGTTGCATATGAAAGTTGGCCATTTGCCACAACTGAGACGGCCAGCTCGCCTTTAAGCGCTTGAGCGATGACCGATTGCGATACAGTGGACGGCAATTGTAGGACCGCGTAGTTCGCTAACTGCGGATATCGAGTTAGTTCATCTTGAGTAAGTGCGCCACCGCGAGTTAGCGGAATTTGCGTACCGCCTGTGACGCCGCCGCTGGTTAAAGTTAGACCACCGGTCAGGCTGGTGCTGATCGCATACGAAGCGCCGGCTTGAACATACTGTGGCTGAATGAGAACACGCGTGCGATCAAGCCAGTAAGCCTGCTGGACACCTAAGATACTGTTTGCAATCTGCACTGCGGTGGGTTGAGTGGTAAATACATTCGCGTTTCCGTGAATTACCCATGCTTCGTTGTGCTGTGTGATCTGTAGGTGCTGGTCAGGTCCGGGGTCTTTAGCCTGGTTTTTTGCGCAGTTGTTAATGATGAATCCGAGATCTCCGGGACGCGTGCCCTGGGTGGCATTCACTGATACATCAAAGTAAGCGCCATAACTATCAATTCCCGTTATTGAGACTTGGCTCTGACACCAGGAGTTATTTTCTGTCGACGAGTTCCATGTATATAGCGCCCAGCCGCCGTAGTTGGCGTCCGGACGATAGTAATGAATGCGCACTTTACCCGATGGAATCGGCGACGCCGATTGCGCATGTGGAAAGGCAGCCAACACTAACGGCAGAACAAAAACGAGAAGGTACAGAAAAGCCTTATTTCGGCATGCTAGCACCTTCCGCGCACCGCTTTTCGCTTGTATAATTCGAGGAACTATGCCGTCTCGCTCACTACGTATGCGCACTCTGACTGCGTTCGCGGTTGCTACTTGCTTGATAGGCGGACAACGCTCCGCAGCACAATCCAGCTCAGCAACATCGGACTTGCCCAAAATTGAATTTGAGAAGTACACATTGCCCAATGGCCTACAGGTGATTTTGCACGTAGACCGCAAGCTCCCGATGGTGCATGTCAACTGCTGGTATCACGTGGGATCGAAGAACGAACGCACAGGGCGAACCGGATTTGCGCACCTATTCGAACACATGATGTTCGAAGGATCCAAGAATGCGAACGGAAAATATTTTCCTTTTATCGAAAAAGCGGGAGCCAATTTGTTCGAGGGAGGCGTCAACGGCACCACATCTGAGGACCGCACGAACTACTTCGAAACCGTGCCATCAGGCAGCCTGGAATATGTGCTTTGGCTTGAATCGGACCGTCTTGCAACGCTGACCGATGTACTGACGAAAACCAAGCTGGACAACGAGCGCGAAATCGTCAAGAACGAGCGGCGGCAGGGGCTTGAGAACCAGCCGTACGGTCGGGCCTTTTCGCTCATCAACGAAAATGTATTTCCCGCTGGCCACCCGTACTCGCATTCGGTCATCGGCATTCCGGAAGACCTGAATGCTGCCAGCGTCGAGGATGTGAAAGATTTCTTTCACACCTATTACACACCTAACAATTTATCGCTTGCGGTGACAGGCGACTTTGAGATTCCGGAGACCAAGGCACTCATTGAGAAGTATTTTGGGGGCATCCCACCGGGCCCGGCGCTCGATCGCCCAAAGCATTGGGTACCGGTATTAAGCGCGCAAAAAGTGATCGATGTGAGCGACCACGTTTCGCAGGAACGCACGTATTTCGCATGGCCTACCCCGGCGTACTTCGATAAAGACGATGCCGAACTGGATCTGGCATCGCTCATTCTCACAGATGGCCTGACATCTCGCTTGTATAAGTCGCTCGTTTACGACAAGCAGTTATGTTCCAACGTGGTCGCATTCCAGCAATCCTCCGAGATTTCGGGAAATTTCGTCATGTGGGCGACCGCCAGACCCGGTGCATCATTGCCCCAGATTGAAAACGTGGTGGCGCAGGAGATGGCGAGACTCGCAAAAGATGGCCCTACAGCCGAGGAACTCGGACGCGCCAAAGCGAAATGGGAGCTGCAATACCTGACCGGATTGGAGCGAATCGGGGGATTCGGTGGTCAAGCCGATCTGCTGAACCAATACAACACTTACTTGGGAGATCCCGATAAGTTTGCCGCCGATGTGCAGCGCCATCGCGCTGTAACCCCGGCGAGTTTGAAGCAAGCGACGGCAACTTGGCTCAACAATTCAAATAACGTGCTTGTGCGTTTCCATCCCACACACGCCACGCTCGATGCGAGCGCAAAGATCGACCGGTCGAAGATGCCGGCCGTAGGCGCGGACCGTCCCTTCGAAGCGCCGCAGGTCTCAACTGCAAAGCTCGACAACGGTATTTCCATTTTCGTGGTGCAACGGAGTGCGCTGCCGAAGGTACTGGTTCAGTTTGCAACCCGTGCCGGAAGCGTCGACGATAGCGCCGAAAAAGCCGGGCTTGCGAGCTTGGCCGTAGAAGCGATGAAACGCGGCACTCAGACTAGGAAGTCGTTTGAAATCGACGATGCACTGGGCAATTTGGGAACGAGCATCGAAGGCGGGGCAAGCCGGGAGTACTCATACTTTACGCTGGAAGTGCTGAAGCGCAATGTGGCTCCCGCTCTGTCGGTGCTTGCCGATGTTGCCGAACACCCCAGCTTCCCCGCCGAGGAAGTGGATCGGGAAAAGAAGAAGCGCTTCGATTCGATTGCGCAGCAGGAAACCTCTCCTAGCGCCATTTCGAACCGGCTCAGCACGGTATTGATCTTTGGCGCCGACCATCCGTATGGCAGGCCGGTGCAGGGTTTCCGTTCAACCGTACAAAGCATCAGCCGCGAAGACCTGGTTCAGTTTCACAGTAAGTATTGGAAGCCCGGTTCGTCCGCGCTAATCTTCACCGGCGATATCTCGCTTGATGAAGCCGTTCGACTAAGTAAGAGCGCCTTCGGGCCATGGCAAGGCGGAAGTGCTCCGTCGCCATCTATTCCGCCCCCCAGCCCAGCGGAATCCGGCAAGATCTATTTCGTAAATCGTCCTGATGCTGCGCAGACTTACGTTTCAGAGCTATTGTTTGCGCCGACGCGAGATAGCGCTGATTATTATCCCTTTACGTTGGCGGACAGCGTGTGGGGAGGAGGCGCCGGCGCTCGCCTGGGCATGAACATACGCGAGGACAAGGGCTATTCGTACGGCGTATTTTCGACTCCACGTTTCTATACAAAGTACGGTTTTTGGGTTGCGTCCGGCGGCGTTCAGACGGACAAAACTAAGGAGTCCGTGATCGAGTTTCAGAAGGAACTGCACTTCATCGCCGGGCAAAAACCAGTATCAGAAAAGGAATTGACAGAAGCCCGGCAATACCGAATTCGCGGTTATGCGCAGCAGTTTGAATCTCTTTCGCGCGTATCGCAGCAAGTTATGCAGCTCTGGGCGTTGCAGCAGCCGATGTCCGATTTGCAGAACGAACCGGACGAATTAAGTAAGGTCAAGCTGGATTCGGTGAATGCGGTCGCGGAAAAGTACGCGAATCCGAATCATGCTTCGCTGCTTCTAGTGGGCGATGGCGCCAAAGTTGAACCCGGTCTGCGCGAAGCCAATGTGGGCGAGGTTGTGAATCTAGATGTCGAGGGACACCCGACGGCGAAGCAATAATTAAGTGTAGCGGTTAAGCTGCCGGCCAGATTTTGCCGAGCACTCTGACGGCGTTACCGCCCAAAATTAGTTGAATATCTGAATCGCGGTAGCCGCGGCCAATCAGCCCTTCGGTGAGATCAAACATCCGCTTCGGACCATCCATGCCGGTTGTGCCCAAACGTCCATCTGGCCCAGCATGGAATCCATAGCGTTCGAAATTCGGCTGCGTTGTGGGTTGAAATCCACCGCCAATCGGGTTGGCGTTGCCGATTATGTCATAGTCGCTGCCAACCGCCAGGTATTCGACGCCTACAAGCTTGCGTACGTAGTCGAAGTGATCCAGGGCGTTCTCGATGCCGACGGGCTCGCGATCTCGAACCATGAAGCGGATGAAACTGATGCCCATGACGCCGCCGGTTTTGGCCATGCCGCGAATCGCCTCATCGGTTTTCGTTCGCAGATGTCCTGGAAGCAGGGCACGCGCATTCGCATGCGTAAACAAGACCGGCCTAGTAGCAGCGGCAAGAGCATCGAGCGTGGTCTGGTCGCCGCAGTGCGAAACGTCGACCGCCATGCCGACCTGCTCCATACGTTTCATGATGGAGAGGCCGAACACGGACAGGCCGCCGTCGCGCTGCTCTAAAAACCCACTGCCAATGCGGTTGTTGAAGTTGTAGGTGAGTTGAGAAAGACGCTGGCCGAGCGAGAAGAACGTGTTTACATCATCGGGGTTGCGGAAGTGAGTGGAATCCTGCAGTGTCAGGAGAATGCCAATCTTTTTCGCGTCGTGGGTCCGCTTGAAGTCGGCAATGCTTCCGATTCGCGCCAACCAATCGCTATAACCAGCGATAAACCCGTTCCATTCCGCAAAAAAACGCAAACCGTCGTTGTAATCGCGCGTGCCATCGCCGAGCGCGAATGCTGTGATCCCTGAGTCTCGATAGAGTGCAGCATCCGCCGCCGTAAAGCTGCCCGGCTTGCGCAACCATCGTTCAATAAGCGGCGGCTTCTCGGAATAATCGGGAAAGCGGAATTGATTTAAGAGATCGACTACGACCGAACCCTGGACAAGATTGATGCAGCGATCTGAATAGGACTTAGGCGAATCGGCGAATAGCCGATAGCGGCCGCGTAAAATCGCGGGTGCTCCGAACACACCCGCCGTTAGCCAGCCGAGAGCAGCGCGCCTGCTGGACAATGGCGCAGCACAAGATTGCGTAATTAACTTGCCGCTCGAATCGGCGTGATTCACGCCGCGATATCTGACCAACCCTTACGGACTTTCGGCTTAAGCATGTGATTGGCGTCGGAGTTGTTGGTGATTTCCATTTTTTCGGCGTCCCATTCCAGCTTGCAGTTGAAGCGGATGGCAAGCGCGCCCAACGCGATCCATTCGGTAAACGGCGCCGAAACATTGAAGTTGGAACATGCCGGCGATCCACCTTTGCAGGCGCGAATCCAATCGCGATAATGGCCGGGCGAGCGTGGCAGCATTTCGGGCGGGAATTCATAGCCGCGCATCTTTTCGACCGGAATGAGCCGCGTCCATTCTCCATATGTGCCCGTAGTGATCATGCCTTTGTCACCCACAAACAGGCTTCCGTTTGTGCCGGTGCGGATCAACTCCATCCATTTAGCATCACGTTGCGCACGTGCGTCCATCGGTTGTTGTTGAGCAGCGGCCTGGCGCCGCGGCGGAGGTGGCACTTCGACCGGATTGAAGAACTGATCTGTGAATACGCCGCCTATCAGTTGATGTTCTTTAGGCCGTACGTTCGACGTAATTCGACCAGCGCGATTTCGCGGCAGGTCGCCAAGAATCTCGCCTTGCGGCGCACCAGGGAAGGTGGGCTGCTCTTCGCGCATGGCGTCGTACCAGAAGATCTTGACCGGCGGCATGCCTGGACGCGCGGGGAAATCAAAGCGGACGACGGATTTTGCCGGGAAATAGACGTCGCTCCGGCCTTCCTGGCTAACACATTCGACCGATGTGGGAGCGCCAAGGCGCAGCGCCATATTGGGCGCGCCGAGAATGTGGCAGGCCATATCGCCGAGTGCGCCGCTGCCGAATTCATAGAAACCACGCCACGTGAAGGGGAGATAGTCCTCGCTGTAGGGCATTTCTTTCGCGATGCCAAGCCAGAGGTCCCAATCCAGCCAGCTTGGAACAGGCGAGGTCGCAGGCGTGCCGGTCAGGCCTTGGGGCCACGCGGGGCGATTGGTCCAGGCGTGAACCTCTGTTACGTTTCCGATCTCGCCATTCCAGATCATCTCTGCGCATTGGCGAGTTCCTTCATTCGAATAGCCCTGGTTGCCCATCTGGGATGCGACTTTGCATTTTTCGGCAGTTTTCTGCAAAGCGCGGCATTCCCAAACTGTGTGCGCCAGCGGCTTCTGGACGTAGACGTGTTTGCCGTGCTCCATCGCAAAGATGGCGGCTTCGGCGTGCATGTGATCGGGAATGGTCACGATCACGGCGTCGACATTGGCGCCCTGCTTCTCGATCATCACCCGATAATCTTTGTATTTCGGAACATTCGGATACTGCTGATAGATCTTCTCCGCGCGTTTGTCGTCGACATCGCAAAGGGCAACGATGTTTTCAGTCTCCGCGCAGGCCGTGATGTCGCTCGCCGCTTTACCGCCAGCCCCGATCGACGCGATGTTCAGTTTCTCGTTGGGCGACTTATAGCCGAGCGCCTTCAATGAAGGTTCGCTGCCAAATCCGCCTAGCGGCACCGCACCGGCGAGTAATGTTCCAAAGAAGAAATGGCGTCTTGTGGGATGGTCTGACACGTGTAGAGGCTCCTGCTCGAATGATAATACCGAAGGGCAATCCCTGTTGAGAGTAGTGCTTGCTCAAAACAGCGTCGTCCGCAGTGCAGCGCAATGGGTTTTACCTCTGTATAAGGATTCGAGTTCCGCCACAGCGTCATGGAGTTCCGCCTCACCGATGCCGAAGCGCGAAAAAGTCGATGGGCGCAAGATAGCATTTAAAGGTTTACGAAACTGCCCTCTGGGTAAAACGAATCCCACAAGAGGAGGACTCTGTGGGGATATTTAGAGCAGCGGCATTTGCGGTAGTTCTATCAGGAGCGATTGCATTGTCGGGGTGCGGTCATGGCACCTACTATGCTGGCGTTACTGTCGGCCCTCCGGCACCCCAGGCGTATGGGGCGGTTGGCGTTGCGCCTGGTCCGGGATACGTTTGGACTGACGGTTATTATGTTTGGGGCGGTAGCTCCTGGGTTTGGAGACCGGGGCGCTGGGCGCGTCCACCACATCCGGGATATACGTGGAGAAAGCCCTATTACGACCGCTACCGCAACGGGTACCGGTATCACGAAGGGCATTGGGCTAGAAAGTAACATCCGCGGTAGGCATATAGCCTTCCTCAAACGGATTGACGTGGGTGGTTGAGTGGCGTAGAGCCGAAACTGGTGCGCCCGGACAGATTCGAACTGCCGACCTTCTGGTTCGTAGCCAGACGCTCTATCCAACTGAGCTACGGGCGCAACAGATCACAGTATAACGCGGGGAGCGGTTTTGGCGGCGGTCGTTCGGTTAGCGCGGTAACGTGATGGCGGATTCCCTCAGCGTGAGGGTAGAAACGCAGTTTCGGCCGCGGGCTTTGGATCGATAAAGCGCCTCATCCGCAACCCGAACGAACAGGTCTGGAGAGCGTTCGGAGCAGTCCGAAATGGTAACTCCGAAGCTTGCCGAAACCGTCAGTTCCGCGCTGTCGACCTTCATGACTTCTGTGTGCAACTTATGGCGCATCCGCTCTGCCTGGGTCGCGGCCTGGTCCAAATCACAGTTGGGGAGTACAACCAAGAATTCTTCACCGCCATAACGGCCGACCTGATCGTATTCGCGCATGTTGCCGCGCAGCCGCATTGCCGTTTCGCGCAACACAGCGTCGCCGGCAAAGTGACCGTAAGTATCGTTGATCTTCTTAAAATGATCGATGTCCAGCAAGATAATGCCGCAGGTGCGATTATCGCGATGGCAGCGGGAGACTTCGCGTTCTAAAGCCGTAGCGATAGCCGAACGGTTCGGCAGCATGGTTAGAAGATCTTTGTTGGCCCGTTCGCGCAACTCTTCGCGGGCTTGCAAGAGTTTAATCTGCAGATCGACAATACGTTGACCGGCGCGCAAGCGCATCCGCAACTCGTTATCGTCAAAAGGCTTGACGATGTAATCGTCGGCCCCCGATTCAAGCCCTTCGACAGTGTCGTCCTTGGTGCTCTTCGACGTCAAAAGCAGGATGTATGTGTAAGGCTCGCGGTGGTTTTCCCGCATTCTCCGGCACAGTTCGGGCCCAGTGACGTCCGGCATCACCCAATCCAAAATAGCCATGGGGGGAGCATCCGGTTTGGCCAAAATCTCCCATGCTTCTAAGCCGTTGGCCGCAAGCACGACCTCATAGCCCCAACGTTCTACCGAGCTGCGCAGTAGTACGCGAGACATATGATTGTCGTCGGCTATGAGAACCTTCATGTTGATTCAGGCTCCGAGTGCTACGAACCTAATCGTCTGGACGCTACCAAAAGGTTAGTGATCGCGTCACACAACGGGAAAATTTGTCGCGTTTTTTCCAGATCGTGCTAGCTCCGGCACTCAAGCCAAAGAAAACAACTTACTTCCCCTACTATGAGCTTGACTGGGCGAGCGAGTCAATAGCCCATAAAATCACCCGTCGATCGGCTCTGTCGTGCATCCGCCATCCTATATGATGGGGTTGCCGCTATCGTTGGACAAATAGAAGGTTTCGCTGTAGCGGAAGCTTTGCTGTAAAGGAGCTTAGATGAACAATTCAGTGCTGGTGCCCATGGTTGTGGAGCAGACCTCGCGAGGCGAACGTGCGTATGACATCTACTCGCGCCTGCTCAAAGAGAACATTATTTTCCTGGGCACGCCGATTGACGATAACGTCGCTAATCTCGTGATTGCACAGATGTTATTTCTGGCAGCCGAGGACCCGGAGCGGGATATTTCGCTCTATTTGAATTCTCCGGGCGGCTCGATTACGGCCGGACTGGCGATTCTCGATACCATGCGTCTCGTAGAACCGGATATTGTAACCTATTGCGTGGGTCAGGCAGCGTCAATGGCCGCAGTGCTCCTGGCATGTGGGACAAAAGGCAAACGCTTCAGCCTCCCCCATTCGCGTATTTTGATTCATCAACCCTCAATGAGCGGATTGGGCGGGCAAGCTGCTGATATCGATATCTACGCCCGCGAGATCCTCCGAATGCGCCAGAACCTGAATGACATTCTTGCCGACGCGACCGGGCAGCCTGTTGACAAAATTTCTCGAGACGTCGACCGCGATTATATTCTGGAGCCAGAGGCGGCATTGGAGTACGGCATGATTGACCGGATTATCTCGAATCGAGTCCTTCAGCCAGTCCCGACCCGCTGAAAACAGTACTGTTTGCAGCTATATGTAATTCCAGTTACTGAGCTGTAACTGGTTGAATCGACTTCTATTAGTTCCAATTATCGGTATCGGCGTCATCGGTCGATACGGTTTTTGGAAAAATCCAGCTTGACGCCGTTGAACTCGGTACGGTAGAGTAATGATTCCGTTACGATTTGCATAATTCATAAATATTGCTTATTGACTGATGCAAAAACTGAACCCAATTCTGGCTGGGGTCGCCATACTGGGTGCCTCTTTTGTGGGCGCGTGTATAGCGGCTACTAACCCGACAACGGTCAGCGGAGTTGAGCTTGCGCCCCGGGCGGTCGCGGACGGTGTTAGCGCTTCGTCAAATGCTAACCCGGATGGCTCCAATTCCTCCGGATTCATTCACGAGACCGAAACCGATTCGCTGCCTCACTCACCCGAGACCGACGAACGCTTGCAGCGTGCGGACGCCCACCTTACAACGGGTCGGAAGATGTACTTCGAAGGCGACCTGGCTGGTGCACGCCGAGAGTTCGATGCCGCGGTGGACACTTTACTGAACGCTCCGGACGGTGCGCCCGACCATCGCCGGATCGAGCAGCGCTTGGACGAGATTTGTGATCTGATCTATCGCTTCGATGTAGAGAAACTGGGAGCGGGAGAAACCACTGAGCAGAACGCCGTAGTTTTCGATAAGGCGCCGATTGATGAGATCAGTCATATGACTTTCCCGGTTGACGAGAAGCTGGCGCCTAAACTGACTGAAGAACTACATCAGACTACGTCGGGAATTCCGTTGGAGCTTGCCGATCCAGTTCTCAGCTACGTCCACTATTTTTCGACCGATCGCGGACGCAGCATTTTGCTGTCTGGCTTACGGCGGTCAGGAAGATATAAAGATCTGATCGAGCGGATCTTCACCGAAGAAGGCGTTCCCCAGGAACTGATTTATCTGGCGCAGGCGGAGTCCGGGTTCCTTCCCCGTGCCGTTTCTAATAAACAGGCTGTGGGGATGTGGCAATTCATTTCAGCGACCGGTTCTACGTATTCATTGAATCGCAGCAGCGGGTATGACGAACGCTTAGATCCAGAAAAAGCCACCCGCGCCGCCGCGAAATACTTAAAAGATCTTTACGCGCATTACGGCGATTGGTACTTGGCCATGGCTGCCTATAACTGCGGGGCCGGTGCCGTGGACCGCGCGATTGAGCGGACCGGCTACGCCGACTTTTGGGAGCTAATGAAGCGTCACGCGCTGCCACGTGAAACCCAAAATTATGTCCCCATTATTCTGGCCATGACAATCATGACCAAGAATCCTAAAGATTATGGGCTTGAGTCGGTGGATATGGATGCACCCGTTGAATATGACTCGCTCCATTTGACCGCCTCGACAAATCTGAACTTAATCGCGGATGCCACGCTTCAGCCCGTTTCGGTGATTCGCGATCTCAATCCATCATTGCTTCGGCAGGTGGCGCCAGCCGGATTTGACGTCCATATTCCAAAGGGATCTGCCGATACGGCTATGGCCGCGTTAGAAACCGTACCGGCCGAGAGCCGCCAGGCTTGGCGGCTGCACCACGTTCAAGCTGGGGACACTCTGGAAGCAATTGCCAAGTCCTATCATCTGCGGCCCGAACGGATCGCGGCAGTAAATCCTTCGACTGATTCTCTGGAAGCCGGTGATGTTTTGTTGATTCCGGCGATTTATGTCGACGATACCCCGCGAGCCTTGCGAGGCAGAAGCAAGAGTTCTAGAGGAAAGCTTGCGCTAGCTAGTAGCAATAGCAAGACCACACATAAGGCTGGCTCGTTGCAGCGCCGTGCCCACGTGGCCGCTTCCCGGCAAGTACCCTCGCAGGTTTTGCATCGTAAAGCCGTAGTTCGAACTGCCAGCCTTCAGTAGCACGCGCGTTCAACTTATCCTTCCGACTTCGAATTCCCCATTTCCATCTGCGCTTTTCATTTAGCACTTGCGAATCTTCACAGCTTGTGAAATCATTTGGCTGCTTGCATCATCTCGATGCGTAGTGAGCATATACACGAAAGGAGGAGTGCGTGAGTTTCGAGCACAAGCTTAGACCAGAAGACGACGATGAGGACTTCGAATACGAAGATGAACACGTAGAGATGGAGTCTGACAAGACTGAGTACGGCGACGACGATGAAGAGGACGATGATGAGGATGAAGTGGAAGAGGTAGAGGTTGCCGAGATTATCAGTGTTCCCGTAGAGTCAAGCGGGCAACAGCGTGGAGGAGATGCTTCATCCGGCACTAATGACGGGGAGCAAGCACCGGCGGCAAAGGCCGAACCTTCGTCCAAGAAGCCCGCTTCCGCCGCAAAGAAGGCATCCAAAACTGGCGGTTCTTCGAGCGCTCCAAAGACTGCAGTGAAGAAGGCGTCCGGCGGAACGGCAAAGAAGGCCGCAGCGAAACAGGCGCCCACCAAGACGAGCAAAACCGCTCCCGCGAAGAAGGCAGCAGCAAAGAAGGCTGCGCCAGCGAAGAAGGCTGCGCCAGCGAAGAAGGCTGCTCCGGCCAAGAAGGCTGCCGCCAAGAAAGCAGCGAAGAAGGGCGCAGCCAAGAAGAGCCCGGTCAAAAGTAAGGCAACGAAGAAAAAGGCCGTCAAGAAGGCCGCTCCAAGAAAGAAGTCGGCCAACAAGAGCTCAAGCAAGAAGAGCGCGTCGAAGAAGAGGCGCTAACAACGTCTCCTTCCTTTCGAGATGCCGTCTCCCGTCACACCGGATGAAATGTGACGGGAGATTTTGCGTTTTTGCGGCTATTTGCTTTTCTTGACGACAGTGCGGCAACGTTCGAACAGCTCAAGGAGCGTGTCGGCGTATTCTTCGCTCGAACGGGGACCTTTGCCTGCAAAGCCGGTCATTGGCGTCCCTTTGCCATAGCCCGTGGTTACGGCAATGAATTTCATGAGCTCAAGCGCGACTTCATCGTCGTTGCGCACGGGTTGCTGCTTCTCTGAAGCGTCTTCAGGCATACTGTCTACTTTCTGCTCCTTCAACTAATTACGAACTGAACGGCTCTACGCCTGATTCTCTCATTCGCGAGTTCATTTAATCGCCTACATGCCGATACGCGCCCGCAAACTAATACGGAAAATGCGCGGCGGAGCGCAGGCGCACCTTATTGAGGCCGATGATGGGCATTTCTATGTCGTCAAATTCGTAAATAATCCGCAGCATCGCCGCATTCTGATAAACGAATGGCTGGCTTGCGCCTTTCTGCGATATTTGCAGATTCATGTTCCAGATACGGCCGTCATCGAACTGACGGACGACTTTATCAGTACGAATCCAGACCTTTACATCACCCTGGGCAACAAGCGGGGAGCCGTGGCGCCAGGGTTGCATTTTGGTTCCCGCATGGCCGTCCATCCGGACCGTGTAGCGATCTTCGATTTTCTACCGGACAAGCTTTTGGACAAAGTGGAAAACCGGAACGATTTTTTAGGCATCCTGGTATTCGATAAATGGGTGGGAAATGCCGACTCGCGACAAGCCGTTTTTTTTCGTGCGCGTGCAAAAACCTGGACGCCGCTGAAGGGCGAAACTCCTGGGAGAATGGGTTTTTTTGCGCAGATGATCGACCATGGCTTTGCTTTCAATGGAGCCATCTGGCAGTTCCAGGATTTTCCAATGCAAGGCCTATATTTTCGAACCAGCATCTATGACCAAGTTCATTCCATGGAATCCTTTCAACCGTGGCTGAGCATCGTTGAAAACTTCCCCATTGAAGTAATTGACTCGGCGTGGAGAGAGATTCCGAGAAGCTGGCTCGATACCGACGAGGACCCGTTGCAGCAACTGTTGGAAGGTTTGATAAAAAGGCGTGGTCAGGTTGCCGGGTTGATCCATGAGGTCCGGCGCAAGCGGACTACAGCGTTTGCAAACTGGCGTTGACCTGAGCTGCAACGCGCGCCGCAGTGACAGGTGCCAGCAAGATACCATTTCGAAAATGACCGTAGGCGAGGTGCAGGCGCGGTGAATGCCACATCCCCACATGCAAGTCGTCACTAGCCGGCCGGAATCCAGTCCAGACTTCCGAAGGTGACGTTTCCGACAGATGTGGCAAGACAAAGCCTGCCCGGCGTACCAGGTCGGCTTCTATGTACGGATCCACTTCCCGTTCAAAGCCGACGCGCTCCATCGAAGATCCTGCCAGCAGCAGTCCATTGGCCCGCTGTAACAAGTAGGTGTGCCCATGCCGGATGATTGTATTGCAGGTTTGCTCCGGTTGCTGATAGCCGATCAAATGACCTTTAACCGGTTCGGCTCTAGGTAGTGCAGGCACCCCGCTGGTAGCGATCATGCTGCTCCAGGCCCCTGCAGCAACAATGGCAATGTCAAAATGTTCCATCCCGTTGTCACTGTGGAGCGACACTCCCGCGCTAGATACCTCAATTGTCTTGATTTCCGCATGTTCGGAAATGGTCACGCCGGATTTGCGGCACACATATGTGAGTGCGTGAGTCAGCTCGCGGGGATTTACGATGGCGTCGTTCGGATAAAACCATCCACCCAATAAGCCTTCCCGTCGAATGCGAGGCCAAAAGGTCAGCACCTGCGTGCGTGGAATGCGTTTGGAATGTAATCCGATATCGCGCTGGCGGGCGGCGCGACACTCCAGGGCTCTCAATTCGTCTTCTGAGTAGGCGACGTCCAGGGCGCCGCACTCCTGGTAATCGATGGCCAATTCGGAAGCGTCTTCCAATTCGCGAACAAAGCGGCTATACATGGTTCGCGATTCCACCGCAAGATTCGCAATTGGGGTGGGCTCATCGACTTCTCCGCCAGGCGCAAGCATGCCGGCGCCGGCCCAGCTTGCCTCGCCGCCTGCGGTTCCCTGATCGAAGACCGATATGAGGTGTTCGGCTTGAGCAAGCCGCCAAGCTATCGAAAGCCCGATTATGCCGCCACCGGCAACCGCTACTTTCCTTCGAGCGTTGGCCACTAGAGATCACGCAGGTTCCTGCAGAGACTCCGGCTCAGTATTGGCGCGTTTTACGACTTCCAGAAATGCCTTAGCGGCATGGCTTAATGCGCGGCGGGCAGGATAGACCAGTCGAATCTTCCGTTCGATGTTCAGCTCCTTCACCCGAATCTCGCGTAGAATGTCTTGTTTAATTTCCTGCTCGACGCACATACGCGGCAAAAAGGCGACGCCTTCGTTGTCCTGCACCAGGCGGCGGATGGTTTCTACCGTCGGCATCTCGACATCCATATTCAGCGGCACCTTTTGACGCTGGAATTCGCGCAGCACCGCTTCCCGATAGGGCGATAGCACATTATGCGCAATGAACGTTTCCATATCGAGCTCGGCGATAGAGATGTCGGTGCGACTGGCAAACCGGTGCCTCGGAGAAACGATCAAAGTCAAGCGGTCGGTATAGATGATTTGCGATAGCAGATGATCGTCACCAGGATCGTAACTGATCACGCCAAGTTCGAGTTCGCCGTCAAGCAACTGCGATGGGATCTTGCTCGATTCCGAGCGCCGAACTTGTACCTTGACTTTAGGAAATAGACGCCGGTATTGCTCAATATGTTGAATGAGATACAGAGTGGTAGACTCATTCGCGCCGATTGATAATCGTCCGGCGTAGTTATCCTTCAATTCGCGTAGCGCATTTTCGAGATCTGCTTCGAGATTTTGAAAACGCCGCGCATATTCGAGAACAACACGTCCCGCATCTGTAAGAAGCAGTTCGCGACCGGAGCGATCAATCAGCTTTTCTTTCAGATCGCTCTCTAAACGCTGGATTGCGATTGAAATAGCGGGCTGAGTACGTAACAGCTTTTCGCCGGCACGAGAGAAGCTACGTTCCGTAGCCACCGTCAAAAAAACTTTTAAAGGGTAGAGTTCCATAACGCCCACCGAGACCCGAAGCGCTTATTCCATGATTCTAGCTAATACTTACCTCGAAAACTATAAATTTGCATAATCGAAGCGAAAAATTTACCATGGTTGAAGCCTCCAGGAGAACGCATGAGCCGAGTCTATATTTTTGATACTACTCTCCGCGACGGGGAACAATCACCGGGTTGTAGTATGACGACGCCGGAAAAACTGAAAATGGCCGGCGAATTAGTGGATTTAGGCGTAGATATTTTAGAGGCTGGATTTCCAATTGCCTCCGAAGGCGATTATGAAGCCGTCGATGCCGTCAGCCGCCAGTTTCCTTGGGTACAGGTAGCCGCGCTGGCACGCGCCTGCACGTTAGATGTGGAGCGCGCCGCAAGCGCACTTCGCCATGCCAAACGTCCGCGAATTCATACCTTTATCGCAACCAGCGACATTCATCTTCAATACAAGCTGAAGAAGAGTCGCCAGGAAGTGCTCGACAGTGCGATTGCTGCGGTCAGCCTTGCGCGGAGCTATACAGACGATGTCGAGTTTTCCGCTGAAGACGCGACGCGAACTGATCTGGAGTACCTGGAAGAAATTTGTCAGGCGGTGGTGGAAGCCGGTGCGCGCACTGTAAATCTGCCGGACACCGTCGGCTATTCGGTTCCCGATGAATACGGGGAGTTAATCGGAAGAATCGCGACGTTGCTGGGTGACCGCGCTGTGGTCAGCGTGCACTGCCACGACGATTTAGGCTTGGCGGTTGCAAACTCTTTAGCAGCAGTTAAAGCAGGCGCGCGGCAGATTGAGTGCACCATCAACGGCATCGGCGAGCGCGCCGGCAATGCGGCGCTTGAAGAAGTGGTTATGGCCATAAAAACGCGCCAGGACCGGTTGCCCTTCCAAACGAAGATCAATACGGAAAAGCTTTTTGGCGCCAGTCAAACACTCACGCATTTCATTACCTTCGGCCCGCAACCGAATAAGGCGATTGTTGGCGAGAATGCATTCGCACATGAAGCCGGCATCCATCAGGATGGTTATCTGAAGAATCCGTCCACTTACGAAATCATGAGTCCGGCCAGCGTCGGCGTTCCCGAAAGCCGCATCGTACTCGGCAAGCATAGCGGGCGGCACGCCTTGAAACAGCGCGCGGAAGATCTCGGCTTCCAACTTTCCCGGGAGCAGTTGGAGCAGCTTTATAACCGATTCACCCACATCGCCGACAACAAAAAAGGTCTTCGCAACGACGAGATAGTGGTGCTGGTAAAGGAAGTTATCGGAGCCGATCCCGTTTTAGAAACAGCCTCCGCTCACTATACAGTCGCCCGGTAAACGATGAAACTTAGCGTTCTCATTCTGCCCGGTGACGGCATCGGGGTAGAAGTCACTCGTGAAGCGGTCAAGGTATTGCGGCAGGTGACCAGCCTGCATGGGCACAATCTCGAATTAAGTGAGGGCCTGCTAGGCGGCATTGCGATTCAACAGACAGGCAATCCATTTCCGGATCGCACGCGGGACTTAGCGCTCAAGGCCGACGCTACTTTGCTGGGCGCCGTTGGCCTGCCCGAATTTGACAACGCGCCGCCGGAGAAGCGGCCCGAACGCGGGTTGCTGGGTATTCGAAAAGCGCTTGGCGTTTACGCGAACCTTCGTCCGGTGCGTTCCTACCGCGCGCTTGTCGACGCTTCTCCGCTCAAAAACGAACTTGTAGATGGCGTGGACATGGTGATTGTTCGTGAGTTAACAGGCGGCTTATATTACGGCACACCGCGAGGCATTTCGGGCACCGGCGCGGAAGAACGCGCGGTCAACACCATGACGTACACGCGTCCTGAGATTGAACGCGTAACGCATATCGCGTTTCAATTGGCACTGCAGCGGCGCAAGCGCGTCACGAGTGTAGACAAATCGAACGTACTCGAAAATTCGCAGTTGTGGCGAAAGGTGGTCATGGAAGTCGCGGCCGGATATCCGGATGTTACGCTCGACCACGTTCTGGTAGACAACTGCGCCATGCAGTTGGTTCTTAATCCGAAGCGGTTCGATGTTGTGTTGACGGAGAATCTTTTCGGCGACATTTTGAGCGACGAAGGCGCTGTGCTGGCCGGGTCAATCGGGATGTTGCCATCGGCGTCTCTGGGCGAAAAGAAGGCTTCCGGGGCACGCGTGGGCCTCTATGAGCCGGTACACGGGTCCGCTCCTGATATCGCGGGACAAAACAAAGCCAATCCGTTGGGAGCGATCGGCTCAGTAGGTGCCATGCTGGAATACAGTTTCGGCCTCGTGCAGGAAGCGCAAGCGGTAAATGCCGCGATCGAAAAGATTTTGGATAGCGGGCGCGTGACATCCGATCTAAAACCTGCGGGATCGCCGGCTACCACATCCGAGGTTGGCGACGCCGTTTGCGAGTTGCTATCGGCGCGTGCTGTAACCGCTTAATTTCACGTCAAAATATTTAATTAGGAAGTATATGTCGCAACGGAACGGAGCGGCCAAGCCGCGCACAATTATCGAGAAGGTTTGGGACAATCACGTCGTCTCGGAACGTCCCGGGGCTCCAGCGCTCCTTTACGTCGATCTGCACCTGGTCCATGAGGTAACCTCACCGCAGGCATTTTCCGGTTTGCGCGAGCGGGGCCTAAAAGTCAGACGGCCCGATCTCACCATTGGAACGACAGATCACAGTATTCCGACTCACGACCGCTCGCTACCCATTCTCGACAAAGTGGCGGAAGCGCAAATCAATCAGTTCGAGAAAAACTGCCGCGACTTCGGAATTCCTTTCTTCGGACCGCATAGCGAAAAGCAAGGAATTGTTCACATTATTGGACCGGAACAAGGTCTGACACAGCCCGGCATGACGGTAGTCTGCGGCGACAGTCACACAGCCACACACGGCGCTTTCGGCGCACTCGCCTTCGGCATTGGAACCAGCCAGGTTGAGCATGTGTTGGCGACCCAATGTCTTTTGCAAGGCCGCTCCAGAACATTTGAAGTGCGAGTAGAGGGCGCGCTGAAGCCCGGCGTAGGGGCCAAGGACATCATTCTGAACCTGATCTCTCGCATTGGAATCGGCGGCGGCACCGGTTGCGTGTTTGAGTATTCCGGTTCGGCGATCCGTTCATTGTCAATGGAAGAGCGGATGACCATCTGCAACATGTCGATCGAAGGTGGAGCGCGAGCGGGATTAGTCGCTCCTGACGAAACCACCTATCAGTATCTGGCGGGACGACCCTATGCACCTAAGGGTGCTGCTTGGGACCGCGCGCTCGAACTTTGGCGTCAGCTTCCAACCGATTCAGGCGCGGAGTTCGACAAGCGCATCGACATTGATGCGAGCGCGCTTGAGCCAATGATCACGTTTGGCACGAACCCGGGAATGGGAATTCCGATCAGCGCGCCGGTGCCGGATCCTTCCGCGATCAACGATCCTCTGGAACGCGAATCGCTTGGCAAAGCGCTGCGGTACATGGATCTGCCATCAGGCAAGCCGCTGCTAGGACATCCCGTAAATGTTGTGTTTATTGGTAGCTGCACGAATTCGCGCATCTCTGACCTGCGCGCGGCGGCGAACATTTTGCGCGGCCGCAAAGTTAATCCGAACGTGCGCGTAATGGTAGTGCCCGGTTCACAACTCGTGAAGAGCCAGGCACAGGCTGAGGGCCTGGATCTGGTATTCAAGGAAGCCGGCGCAGACTGGCGCGAAGCCGGCTGCTCCATGTGCATCGCGATGAACGGAGATCAACTCGCTCCAGGCGAATACAGCGTGTCCACCAGTAATCGTAATTTCGAAGGCCGTCAAGGTAAGGGCGGACGAACATTCCTGGCAAGTCCGCTGACTGCTGCGGCCAGCGCCGTCACCGGAGTGGTGACCGACGTTCGCACGCTCCTCTAGGGAGATCGACATGGAGAAATTCACTGCATTCACGAGCCGGATGGCGCCACTCGCGATCGACAATATCGATACCGATCAAATCATTCCGGCGCGATTTTTAAAGACAACTTCCAAAGCCGGGCTCGGCGATCAGCTTTTTTATGACTGGCGCTATGACGCGGACGGCAATCCGAAGCCGGAGTTCATCATCAATAGTCCCGAAGGCCGCGCCGCGCAAATTCTTCTCGCAGGTGATAATTTCGGTTGCGGCAGTTCTCGTGAACATGCTCCATGGGCTCTAACTCAGTACGGCTTTCGCGCGGTGATTAGCACGTCCTTTGCAGATATCTTCCGAGGCAACTCATTGAAGAATTCGCTGTTGCCCATTGTTGTTTCGCAGGATGTACACAAGACGCTCTTCGCGGCGCTCGAAAAAGAGCCGGCAGCGATAGTTCGCGTCGATCTCGCCAAACAGGAATTGACGCTGCCCGACGGAACGACTGTTCAATTTCCTATCGACGAGTTCGCCAAGCAATGCATGCTGCAAGGCGTCGACGAGCTTGGCTACATTCTGCAGCAAAGCGATGCGATACAGGCCTATGAAGCCAAGCGTCCGCTGAGCGTAAACACGCTTGCATCCACGTAAAAAGGCCGAAAAAGGGCTGTTTTGCATGGTATCGTGTAGCTAGTGTCGTCGCCCTTAAACTTTCACCTCGAACAGTATGAGGGCCCGCTGGATCTGCTTCTCGACCTGATTCGCAAGCAGCAGATCAATATCTACGACATCCCGATTTCGAAGATTACAGCGCAGTATTTGGAGTACATGCAGCGCGCCGTGGAACTGGACATTGAGCTCAGCTCTGAGTTCGTTTTCATGGCAGCCACGTTGATTCATATCAAAAGCCGGATGCTCCTGCCAAGAGATCCGGAGCTCGACAAGATTTCGCCCGAAGAAGATCCGCGCAAGGAACTGGTGGACCGCTTAGTCGAGCATGAGCGGTTCAAGAACGCGGCTGAGATGCTACAGCAGAAACGAGTTGTGGAAGAGGCGATTTGGTCGAATCCGCAAATCAACCAATTCCTGTCGGAAGATGAAGGCCCTGGTCTCGCGGTCACGATCTTCGACTTGGTAAAGACATTTCAAGGTGTGTTGGAACGCGCCAAAACGCGTCCGATTTATGAGATCGGCAAAGAGGATGTGAGCGTTCCCGAGATGATTCAATTTCTGAAATATCAACTCACGCGGACGCGGCGCGCTCAGCCAATCTCTGCGACGGAACTTTTCGAAAAGCAGCGTAGCCGCCGCGCGATGATCTGCCTATTCTTGGCCATACTCGAACTGGTAAAGCGGCAAGGAATTGAACTCACGCAAGGCGAAGCATTCGGTGACATCGGCCTGCGTGCGGGGCCCGGCTTGTCAGATGCAGGCGAGAACGCGCAAGAGTTGGCCGCAGTAGAAGAGGAATATCACTGACATACAGCATGGAAGAAGTAGAACAAGCTCCCGCAGTGGAAGAAGCTACCGGATCGGTCGCTGAGTCCGAAGACGCGGGAAGCCAAGAAACAACTCCTGAAAGCGAGCCGCAAGATTCCGCCGAAGACGTTCAAGAAACTCTGTTCGTCGCCGAAGCTGTAACTGAAGCGCCTCCCGAGCCCGAAGCGATAGCTGCACTTAAAGCGGTAATTGAGGCTGCCATTTATATCACCGACGAGCCCCTCTCGGCCGATCAAATCGCTGCGGCTATCGGTCAACCACTCGATCGGGTAAAAGAGATACTGGGCCAATTGGTCAGCGAGTACTCGGCGCCGGATCGTGGCCTATCCGTTCGCGAAATTGCAGGCGGATACAAGATGGCGACCAAGCCGGAACACCACGAGGCCATTCGACGCTTCGTCAAGAATCTGCAGCCTCCTTTGAAGCTTTCGCTCGCGGCGCTTGAGACCTTAGCTGTTATCGCTTACAAGCAACCAATTACCGCGCCGGAAGTCATGGACATTCGCGGCGTACAGGGTGCAGGTGTTTTGAAAACTCTGCTTGACCGCAAATTGATCGCGACTGCTGGACGCAAGAACGTCCTCGGCAAACCGATCATGTATAAAACCACGCGCGAATTCTTATTGCAGTTCGGGTTAGGCTCACTTGCGGAATTGCCGACGCTGAAAGAATTCGAAGAACTAGGCCGGCTGGCGCTTGGCGATTCCGAAGAAGCCCCCGCAACGGAATCTAAGCCAGAGACGCCGCAAGAAGAGCTAACGCAGGAAATCGCCGCCGAGGCGTCTCAGACAGAAGAATCCGATGCCTGACGAGCGGCTGCAAAAGATACTCGCTCACGCCGGTGTGGCAAGCCGCCGCAAAGCAGAGGAGTTGATTCTCGCAGGACGCGTTTCGGTCAACGGTGCGACGGTGACGGAACTCGGCTCCAAGGCAGACCTGGCCATCGACAAAGTGAAAATCGATGGACGCGTACTATCGGCGCCCAAACACCAGCTTTACTTTGCGTTCAACAAACCGAAAAACGTCGTCAGCACCGTGCATGATCCGGAGGGGCGGCAGACCGTACTTTCGTTCTTCAAAGGACTGCATGATCGGGTCTATCCTGTCGGCCGTCTTGACTACGCAAGCGAAGGCTTGCTGCTGCTGACCAACGACGGTGACTTCGCCAACAAGATGATGTCGCCGGCGAGTCACGTTACCAAGACCTATCTTGCGAAAGTCAACGGTGCGCTGATGCCGGATCAGGAAGAACAATTCCGGCGCGGAATTCCGATGCACGGGCGAAAGACCGCGCCTGCCGGATTGAAGCTGATTCGCAAGGGAGAAAATCCCTGGTACGAGGTCAAGCTGATTGAAGGACGGCAAAACCAGATCCGCATCATGTTTAAGCACTTCGGGCGACTAGTGGAGAAGCTGAAGCGTGTGAAAATCGGCTTTCTGGACCTTGGGTCGTTGAAGCCTGGCGCTTACCGTACCCTCACGAATGCGGAAGTGGAGCATTTTCGCAAATTGCTGCATCTGGATGATGGAATAGAAAAAGAGGCCGTAACTCAGCATCATGAACGACCAAGAAATGACAGCGTTGTTCCAAAACGCCAAGACAATCGCCGTAGTCGGCCTGTCAAACAATCCCACGCGTCCTAGCCTAGGGGTGTCTAGGTTCCTGCAAAGACACGGCTACCGAATCATTCCCGTTAATCCAAAGGAGACGGAAGTACTGGGAGAGAAGGCGTATCCTTCAGTGAAGGATATTCCAGGTCCGGTCGATATTGTTGATATCTTCCGCCGCCCGGCGCGTGTGCCCGAAGTGATCGACGATGCATTGCAGAAGGAGGGTATCCGCTGTATCTGGATGCAGGAAGGAGTAGTCAATCCGGAAGCTGCGAAAAAAGCGGAGGATGCCGGACTTCCTGTAGTGATGGATCGATGCATTCTGAAGGAAATGGCCCGTCTACTTTAACCAACTTTATATTGGTTTTTGTCGGGTTCCTGACTCTGGCCGGCTGCGCCAGAGATACGGGCGACGTGTTTGCACGAGCCTACGTCGCACCCGAAAAGCTGACGGTACGGCGTGAGCTGACTCAAAAAAACAATACAGCCGCCGTTCTAAATCACGGAGATCAAGTCGAAATCATCGACGTGCACCGCCGGTTCGTCAAAGTGCGTACGCGCAAAGGCGATGAAGGCTGGGTAGATTCATTACAGCTCCTGAGCCAGGAGCAAATGGACCAGATTCGCCGTGACAGTCGCCAGTACCTGAGCTTGCCGTCGGAAGGAACCGCCGGCGTTTACGAAACTCTGAACGTCCATCTTGAGCCGAGCCGGACATCTCCGGCGTTTACAAAAATTCCGGAGGGCGGATCGGTGGCCGTGTTGGCCTACCGGCTCGCGCCCAAGGCAACCACGGCTCCGAAGCCGCCGAATTTTGCGTCCGAGCGGCCTCAGCCTGAGCGGCGGTCGCGCAAGCAACACGTCGCAAAAAGGTCCTTTTTGCCTGCCCCGCCTCCACCGCCTAAGCCGCCCGAAAACTGGCAGGAGATTTCGAGCGGTAAGATCGATGGCGCGGAAAGCACCGCAGAACAAAAAACGCGAAAAGACCAGGAGGCTGCCGAAAAGAAGGCTGCTGAATTAAAGAAGCCGGTTGTGCTAGAGAGTTGGGCACTCGTGCGCACCAAAGACAAACAGGTGGGATGGGTGCTTTCCCGAAACCTTGTTATGTCGATTCCGGATGAAGTGGCGCAATACGCAGAAGGCAAGCGCATCACTTCTTACTTCGACCTTGGCCCGGTTCAGGACGAGGAAAAAGGCGTCAAACATAACTGGCTTTGGACTACCGCGTCGGAGCAGCAGACCTGCGATTTCGATGCCTGGCGAGTATTTTTATGGAACCGCCGTCGTCACCGCTACGAGACTTCTTATCGCCAACGGGATCTGGAGGGATACTTTCCCGTTCATGTTGACACGGCGGATGCTAATGCGTTCGACCGCACGTTTGAAATCATCACCAAGGACGATGACGGCAAGCTCAGGCAGCGGCGATATTCATTCGATGGCACGCGAGTTCATCTGATGGGGACTGAAGATTACCGGCCCGGCGGCAGTGAAGAAGTGACCAAAGCAAAGGGAATTGATACCAACAAGCTGCAAAAGATGCCGCACCAGAATTGGTTGAAGCGCCAGTGGACTAGCATCAAACAGCGCTTGTCCGGCCGCTAAGTTTCTTCGATTTTTCCGGCAACCTCCACGTTATCCATCGCTAGAAATTGTTTGACGTGCGGGTGATCGCTTTTGCTCAATTCGGAAACAGGTCCGAAATAGATTGCCTCGCCCTTGTACAAAAACACAACCGAATCGGCAACTTTGCGCATGAGGTCAAGATCGTGCGTGACGACGATCGCCGTGAGGCCCAGTTGCCGCTTCAGGCGAAGCATCAGATTGCCGAGATCGTCCGACATGATAGGGTCCACCATCGTGGTGGGCTCATCGTAGAGAATGCATTCGGGTTGCGCTGCCAGCGCGCGTGCAATGGCAACGGCGCGTTTATAACCTGTAGAAAGATCGCCCGGATACAGGTCTTTCACCTGCCGTAAATCGACCATGTCTAGCAACCCATTTACAACGTCTTCCTTATTCTGCTCGTTGTAGTCTTCACGAAGCTCCAGTGAAAAAAGAATGTTTTCGCCTACAGTTAATGAATCGAACAGCGCACCCGATTGAAACACCATCGTGACTTTCTTGCGAATGCGCCGCAACTCGGGCTCGGTCAGACTAGTGATGTCGGTGTGAGCGACAATGACTTCTCCCTCATCAGGCTTCATAAACCCCATGATGTGCGTCAAAGTAACCGACTTTCCGACACCGCTGCGTCCGATGATCGCCAGCGTCTTTCCCGCGTCCACCGAGAAGCTGACGTTCTTCAGTACCGGGTGATCGAAGGACTTGAAGACGTTTCGGAACTCGATGTAATGCGGATAGCTCTCACCCGCCATTCGCAAGTTCCCTGCAGCGCTGCCATTCTTCAGGAGTATTTACGTTCCATATCGGGGTTTTGACGTCAACATGTTGTGCGCCAAGTTCCTGGATGATTTCCATTAGCTTAAGGCGGCCGCTATCGAGAGCGCGTTGCACAATGGATAAACAGTTGCTGCGATAGACGCCACAGAGAGGGTGCAGTTGGCCTGCTTTATCGCGTGCAACAACACATTTAGAGCTGCCGTCTATGGCCGTTTGTATCAATGACTTTAGGCAATCGGTTTCAAGAAAAAGCAAATCGCACGCGACTATCAGGTTCAGTTCGGCACAATTACTTAAGAGCGCTGTTTCTATGCCCGATAAGGGTCCCAAACCGGGGCGCCGGTCGGCAAGACAATGCATAGGCACAGCGCCGTAACGTTCCGGATTGCCAACCAGTGAGACATTCCCAGCCGCATCTCTCACCTTCGTCGCAATATTCTCCACCAGTGTTCGATTTCGCCACGGTAACAGGGCTTTATCCTGCCCCATTCGCGAACTGCGACCGCCCACCAGAACAAATCCGGCGGTTCGCATGCCCAAATGGTAGCACCCAAATCGACGTTTTCCGGTTATAATTTGAACAAACAAAGTTCGCTGCTTTTGTTATGCTTCAGCGGCTCGGGTGTCTTAGTATGCGATGCGCAGCGAACGCGGTTCGAGCCGCGGCGCAAAATATAACGGTCAAAACACGATCGCGGCAGCGAATCATGAACCACCTCCCCCATGTAAAACGATCTGTTTGCGCTTTGCTGGGGCTATTTGCGATCGCACTGCCCGATTATGGGCAGAGCGTTAATTCGCAGCGAGTACAAGGTATTCGGTATTGGTCTTTTGGCGATGTAACCCGGGTAGTCATTCAAACCCAGGGTAGCTATAAGTTAGCCTCAGATCAGATTGAGAATCCTTCACGTGCCTATTTCGATCTCGCTGGATTGCGCCCGCCGACAACCAATCATCGCGGAGTAGAGCGCATACGGGTCAACGATCAGCGCATAAAAGAGATTCGGGTGGCGGAAGTGAGTCCGCGAAAAACAAGAATTGTTTTTGACTTGGACGGCCCGGCAGAGATCGTATCCTCTCAGCTCGTGAATCCAGACCGGCTGATAATCGAGATTCGCCCCAAGGGTACGACCATTGCCGCACTGTCTAAAAAACGTCCGGCACGGCCAGTGTCAGAACAACCGGATTTGACACCAATGGACGTAAATAGTCAAAGCTCTTTGAATACGCAGAGTTCAGAGCCGAATCTTCCGCCCGCCACTGCTCCACAATCCAAAGAAATCATAGACGCTTATGTCCCACCGAAGACAAATGCTCCGCCTGTCTCAATAAGCGCGCCATCGAGTCTGCCCCAACCCACTCTCGCGCTCGCTCCCACAGTGGTTACACCCGCGCCCATAAAACGTGTCTCTGGAGTGGCATCGCCCGCCAAGACAGATCGTGTTGGCGAGAAATCGCTAGTTCGCGTCTTCGGCCTGAAGATGGGCAAGGTAGTGATCGATGCGGGGCACGGTGGTCACGACACCGGGACTATCGGTCCGAATGGACTGATGGAGAAGGACCTGGTGCTGGATGTGGCGCTTCGCTTGGGCAAGCTGATCAATCAACGGCTCGGCTCGACGGTCGTCTACACGCGCGCGGACGACACGTTCATTCCGCTGGAGCAGCGCACGAAAATTGCCAACGACGAGAAAGCGGATCTTTTTATTTCCGTTCACGCTAATTCGTCGCCCGAACCGGGCGCCACAGGTGTTGAGACTTATTTCTTTAACTTGACTTCCGACCGGAGTGGTCTTGATCTCGCGACACGCGAAAATGCAACTTCCGCAAGCTCCATCGCCGATCTCAACGATTTGTTGCACAAGGCTGTACTTCAAACCAAGAAAGAGGAATCACGCGAATTCGCCCAAGACGTCCAGTCGGCCCTTTGGGTCGAGTCGGTCAGAATGAATTCGAAATCCCGCGACCGCGGTGTCCGGCAAGCTCCGTTTGTCGTCCTAATTGGCGCTGGCATGCCATCGATACTTGCAGAGGTTGGGTTTGTTTCGAATCCGCACGACGAACGCCTGCTAAAGCGAAACGACGAGCGCCAAAAAATCGCCGAAGCGTTATACAAGGGCGTGTCGCAATATGCGAATTCGCTCAGTCATTTGCAAGTAGCAAGAGCCGAGTGAGCTCACCTCCCAATTGCCACGCAATCAATCTTCGACCAACTTGATGGAACCGGCTCATCTCCGCCGCCGTTTCTGACCGTGACGACGGTGCCACCTGCGCTTTTTGACAATCCAAGAATTTCCGGGTGACCGGTTACTATGCCGGAGCCCGAGCACACGGCATAGTAGTTTGTATTGGGATACGCGGTATGCCACGTTATTGAGACGGTGCAGGTAGAACCATTTGCGGCGCCGGTTGTGCAACCATCAGCCTCGGCTCCTTGTTGCTGCGTGTTTGCAGCTGAGTCGCCTAAGCCGCCGCAAGTAGATAATTCGTTTTTGCCATCCCAAAAATAAACAGAGCACTTGACGTTGTGTACGGGCGAAAAAGCTCGGTTGATTGCACCGTAGTCAAATGAATTGCCGGAGAGCACTTTTATATCGAACGATTGATTGTTGGGAATCACAATCGGCACGTCAACGCTGTCGAATGTCCCACCGTATAGCGCCATGTCCTGTCCCTTTAGATATTCAGGTGGAACGCCCAGATAAATCGCCCCAGCCGCTGTAGAAGGCGCAGTGGAACCACACCCTTCCACGTGAAGGCGTCCGACATGGACGTTTGAGCCGCTGATGTAGGCGGCGTATTTCACCGATCTGGAAGAACAGTTGATTGTGCCGGTCAATGTGGTCATGTGTCCGATGCCCTCCAGCCAATAGCTCACCGCGGTGCTGCCCGAAGCAGGATAGACGAAGACGTTTTCATCGCCGAGTTCTTCGCCTGAGCCCCACATCGACAGATTGAGGAGGCAACCTCGCGGCGCTGTGACGCCGGGATTCACGTTCCATGCGCCCTGGCAATTCACGCCTTCATCGAACAGACCCATGTAGGTGAAATTGCCGATCACCAGATTGCGCGTTCCGCTACTCTCCTGCGCGCCCATGCGGAACACACCACCACAGTTTGGCTGACTGTTGCAGTTCACCCAGAAATGTTCGAGCGTTGTGTCGTAGACGGGAATCGCTTGGCCGCCGTTCGGAAGTTGAAAATAGACGCCGGGCGTTGCAGTCCCCGTCATCCAAACCATCATGTTGAACGGGAAATGGGCATTGGGATTCCAGTGCGCGGCTTGCAACTCCGATCCCGCGCCGCCACCGGGCCAGCCAACACCAACTAAGTGAACTGACGTAGGGACCTGTATCGGGCCGCAAACGCGAAAGGTGCCGGCCGGAATGAGCACGACGTTCGGACCGGTCGCAAATGCGGCGCTGATCGCCTTTTGAATGAATGTTTCGTTGCAGTTTTCCGCCGTCGAAGCGCCGAAACAGCGGATGTCGATGTGATCGGCAGCCGTACACGCGGCCTGTTTATGATCGGGCTTCTTATGATCGGCTTTCAAGGCGAGACAAAGCACGAAAAATATGTACGAGATTCGCATCAGCCGCGAGATCGCTGTCACCATCCTTTATCAATGTCACGGACGGACAACAAAGATCTCGCCAGCGCGTGCCGGAAGTGAAATGTCCAGGCGATAGTTGACGGCATCGGCCTCCCGGATTACATCGAGCAGTCCGTGTAAGCGTACGGCAGGCGATAGCCCAAGCTCCTGAAGCGGAAGTTCGAGCGAAACGGCTTTGCTGTCGTTGTTAAGGACAATTACGGCTATCTCTTCGCCTAAGTGGCGCGCATATGCCCACTGTTGATCCTGCAGAACAAGATTCAAGGTAGAGCCGCGAGATAAGACAGGCATACTTGCACGAAGATGCGCCAGCTTTTTCACGTGGTCAAACACGGCATTCTGCTCGACGGTGCGGCCGGCGCGGGTGAAGGCGTCGGCAGCATCATCCGGCCAGCCACCGGGAAAATCGTGACGATTGTCCGGATCTTCGCCGCCTTTCATGCCAAGTTCGTCTCCGTAATAGAGCAGCGGCACTCCGCGGATGGTGAACATGCACGTGTACGCGAGTTTCAAGCCGTCCACTGTGGCCTGCGGCGCGTTCATGAGCCGAGGCTCGTCGTGATCGCCAATGAAAGTCCAAAGCAGTTGCGCGTTTGGATAGAGATAATCGTGCCCGATCATTTTCGGCACTTCTTCGAGCGACTTGCCGCTGCCAAATGCGTCCCTCATTTTGAAATAAACGGGATAGTCGAACAACGTGTCAACCAGCGTGTCGATTCCGTCGCGCGTTTGACCGCCTTGAAAAAAAGAAACGGTCGCTGGATCGCCATCCAGCACCTCACCCACAACGTTGACGGTGGGGAATTGCCGCTTGATCGCCGCCATCCAATCGTGCCAGAAATTACGGGCCACATACGGCCAAGTGTCTTGGCGAATTGAATCGAACCCGATCTCCCCTAACCACCAAAGTGTGTTCTGAATCTGGTACCGGCTGACCTCGGGATCTTCCTGATTCATATCCGGAAGAGAGCCGCCGAACCAACCGTCAGTAACAATGCGGCGCAGATTTTTCGATGCAGCCGGATCCGCAATGGACCAGAACTGCCAATTCTCATCAAGATGCTTCGTGATTGAACCGTGAAACCAGGTAGGCGTTGGAGGATCGGTCAACCAGGGATGATGCGGTCCGACATGATTCTCCACTTGATCCTGGATGACTTTGATCCCGAGCGTATGGGCCCATTGCACCAAATTTCGCAGCGTATCGAGATTCCCAAGATGCTCATCGACCGCATAATAATCTACGATTCCGTAACCGTGATAATCCGTCACTTTATTTCCTGCGTATTCGCCCCAGAGATTGCTGTTGTCATAAATCGGAGTCATCCAAATGGCCGTCACGCCAAGGTCTTTGAGGTATGGCAAATGATCCAGAATGCCTTTCAAATCGCCGCCGTGATACGCCCGCGGATTGGAGCGGTCATAGAGTCCTTTCGAAACAGCAGGATCGTCATTGCTGGGATCGCCATTGGCGAAGCGGTCGGGCATTAGCAGATAAATAAGGTCGGCACTCGTGAAGCCCTGACGACTGGCATTGTTCAGCGGCGGATTCACGCGAAATGGCACATTTGCCGACCCGTCGCCATTCTTGAGCAACAGTTGATACTGTCCGGGCGGTGTCGAGTTGGGGATTGTTAGGTCCGCAAACAGATATGTTCCCGCCGTGCTGATACGCGCGTTTGCAATCGTCATCCCTGCCGGCGCTGTTAGCATCGAACCTTGCAGATTTTTCCCATGGATAAGCAGGCGCACAGGGTTTATGGTGTGCCCTACCCACCAGTCCGGCGGCTCGACCTTCTCGATCACGGGATTCGCAGCGAGCACGGCGCATGATGCCGTCACAAGCAGCAAGGTATTGATCATGTCGAAAAGTATACTGAGCGACCGGGTAGTTGAGAATTGCTACTGTTAACGCGAATTGATTAACTATGAATTGGAGATTTATCGCAAAGCACGCGGAACGCTTCGCGCACTAGCTGCAACGATCCTCTCGATCGCATTCATTGGTTCAGCTACAGCGGGTCAGCAGTCGTTACTAACCAGTTGGGCGGGCACTGTTTATGAAGCGTCTGGCCATGCCGCTGCAAAGGCTGAAGTCATCCTGGAATCGAACGGCAATCGTCTTTCAGCATCAACGACGGACACCGGCGCGTATCATTTTGCATCGCTTGCTGCCGGCAACTATCGACTTTCAGTCCGATTTGAAAATCGCGTTTTTACGTCTCAGAGCGCTCTTGCCCTTCCCGCCAACTCTGCTTCCAAAGTTACTCTTCTCGAAAATGGCTCAATTCTCATCGAGGCGGATGCCCGCTCCGCGGCGAGTGGCGGCGAAACGCTCTCGGCTGCTTCTGTTTCCGCGATCCCGCTCAATAAGCGCGATTTCAGCCAACTCCTACTGCTTGCCGCCGGCACCATGACAGATTCCAATGGCACCACCAACTTCACCCAACAATTTGCGGTGAACGGACAACGCGGTGTTGAAGCGGTCTTTGCACTGGATGGCGCCGATAGCAGTGATCCCGAAATGGGAGGTGCGACCATGTCGAACTTCAACGTTGATGCCGTCCAGGAAATCCAATCGTCATCGGGCTGGATGCCTGCCGATATCGGCCGCGGAGCCGCGGGATTCACAAATATCGTTACTCGGTCGGGTACTGATATGTTGCACGGTTCATTGTTCGAATTCCTGCGCAACTCTGCTCTCGACGCACGCAATTTTTTCGATCGCCGGTCCGATGTGAATCCGGAACGCATCCCACCTTTTCGCCGCAACGAATTTGGCTTCACTCTAGGCGGCCCTGTGGTTCTTCCTGGCTACAATGGCCGTTTGAAAACCGCATTCTTCGTGGAATATCAAGGCTTCCGCCAGGTTCTGGGCACAACCCAGGTGCTGCCTGTTCCTACCGTGGCTGAACGCTCGGGCATCGACACCACCGCTTATCCAGGCGACACGCTATTTGTTCCGGTCAATCCAGCCATTGCAGCGCTGCTACAACGGTATCCGCTTCCTAACGATCCGTCCGGACCTTTCGGTGCTCGGACGTTCGCCACATCATCCAAAGTCGTCACAAATGCCGATCAGTTTTCGGCGCGCCTAGACCATCAACTCTCGACCAAAGACCATATCTTCGCGCGATTCACTTGGGACAACCTGCGAGGACCGACGACCAATCCCGATCAGACGGCCATCGATCCCGCGTTCGGCATCGACTACATCGATCATCAGCGCAATGCGGTGCTTACCTGGTCGCGAACTCCTTCGGCGCGCTTCTCGTCCGAGTCCTCTCTCAGCTTCACTCGCACTACGCCCAACTTCCCTACGCCGGATCATACTGACCCTTCGCTCGTTTTTGCCGATGGACTGTACGAAGCGTTCGATTCGGCCGGCGGCTCCGTCACCGCTTCTTTCGGAAATCTCTTTCAGGGCCGCCAGAGTTTTACTTGGATTCGTGCGAAGCATAGCTTTAAAGCCGGCGGCGAGTTTCGCGCCAATCGCGACACCACGTATTTCGGCACCGCTCCCAATGGGCAATACGTCTTCGGCGGCGGCGTGGCTTTTGCGACAGCGTCCATCCGTTCAGCTAGCGGCCTCCATAATGTTCAGCCCGGTCAACAACTGCCGGATACTTTGACGGCTCTGCTGCTCGGCAGCGCATTTTCCTACACCGTTGCCGTTGCACCACCGCAGTTTCCTCAGGGCGATCAGATCGGAGTCGCCGCTGTTTCGCGCTACGATCTCAATCTTTATTTCGCAGATACGTGGAAAATTTCGGATCGTTTCGCGATCGACTATGGGGTTCGATACGAACTTTACTCTCCCATCAGCGAGCGCGCCCGCCGCACGGCAGGGCTGAATTTTCTGAATGGACCTTCGGGGCCGGAACAGCAATATCTGATTAATCCCGAACCGGTTTATCGTTGGCGCGGCAACAACTGGGCGCCGCGGCTGCGTCTCAACTGGCAGCCGGCGACGGGCTTTTGGATTCGTGCAGGCGGTGCGCTAACTACCATTCCTCCGAATATCTGGCAGGACAATCTGCTCACCGGCGCCGCGCCTTACGTCGATTATCCACGCATCACCGCAGCAGCCGGCTCGCCGCTCCCGATTGGCACTCGCATCACACCGGCCGATCTGCCGGGAGTTTACACTCCTTCCGGGATCAATATTCTCGCCTCAGGCGACTCGAAAGCGGTACCTGTCAACACAGTCTGGGATGTAGATCGTTTTGATCAATCACTCGCGGCGATTACTTCCAGTCATCTCATTAGCCCGTTAAACGCAAACGCGATTTCTCAAGACTTCCGTAATGCCTATCTTGGAACCTGGTCTTTGAGCGTTGAACATAGCGCCCACGGCCTCAATGCTAGTGCTGGCTACATTGGCACGGCCGGCATCAGCCTGCCGGCTATCAATTTCCCCAACGCATTTCCAGGAGCGGATGCAGCGTTCGCGCCTTACACACATTTCAATGCTGCCGGACAGATCACCGGTGGCTTTGGGACAGACATGCTCATGACGAATCGATCGCACTCCACGTATCAGGCGCTGCAGTCATCGCTGCAAGGCTCTATTGGAAGCGTCGGCCCACAGATTCAAATCAATTTCACCTGGTCTAAATCGATCGACGACGATAGCACCGTTATTGGTCCTGGCGTCGGCAGCACATCCGGCGCAACGGCGTTGGCTTGGCCGCAGAATCCGTTCAACACTCGCGCCGAAAAAGGTCCATCCACGTTCGATGTTGGCAAGGCTTTTACCGCGACAATCGTGCAGGATTTGCACGCGGATCGCGCGCCAGGTTTCAAAGCTCTGAGTGCGAAGCTTACGCGCGGCTGGCAGTTGCTCAGTATCTCAACGCTTACCAGCGGATCGCCCTTCACGGTTTATTCAGGCGTGCAGCAAACGGGCGTCGGTTCACTCGGCGCAGATCGCCCGGATCAGACGGGCTCGCCCGATCTCTCCACCGGGCGCACGATTCGCGAAGACTATTTCGGCCTAGGCGCAAGCAATGCCTCATTTTTCTCGATCCCGGTGAATCTCCCTGGCGGCACAGGCCCCAATAGCGGCCGCTTTGGAACGTTAGGACGCAACACGTTTCGCGGACCTGCGCTATACAATTTCGATTTCGCAGTGATCAAAGACACAGCGTGGGAGACATATCACTCGCGTAGAGTGATCAACCTGCAATTTCGGGCCGAACTTTTTAATCTCTTCAACATCATCAACTTCGGTTTGCCTTCGAACGTCGTAACAGGATCCGGCTTCGGACTTATCAGCCGCACTGCTGCCAATTCGCGCCAGATCCAGTTTTCTTTGAAGACGATGTTCTGAGAGCGCATGAATTAGGATTGGTAAACAGCCGCGGTGGACGGCTACACGATGAAAACACCGTTATTGTTACCAGTGCTTATCAGTACAGCGTTCTGCGCGGTATATGCGCAGGACTGCGAAAAACTGGCCAATCTGAATCTGCCTCAGACAAAAATTACACTTGCGCAGTCTATCCCCGCCGGGAACTTCACGCCGCCCGAGGGAAAGGCAATCCCGGGATTGCCTGGCTTTTGCCGCGTCACCGCAGTTAGCGAGCCATCTGCCGACTCCCAAATTAACTTTGAAGTGTGGCTGCCGGCTTCCGGCTGGAATGGCAAATTTCAGGGAATTGGGAATGGGGGGTTCGCCGGCGCGATCGATTACTCGCAACTGGCTCACTCAGTCGCGCACGGCTACGCTACGGCGTCTACCAACACCGGTCACACTGCGGAGGGCACCGACGCATCTTGGGCGCTCCATCATCCGGAGAAGATCATCGATTTTGGATATCGAGCGATCCATAACACCGTAGCCAACGCTAAGACGATTATTGAAGCGTTCTACGGCTCGGCCCCGAAGCATTCTTATTTCAGCTCTTGTTCGAACGGCGGCAGGCAAGCTTTGATGGAGGCGCAGCGCTATCCCGAAGATTATGACGGGATCATCGCCGGAGCGCCGGCAAATTACTGGACACATCTACTGGCTAATGCAGCTTGGGATTTGCAAGCTCTGTTAGCGACTGCCGAGAGCTACATTCCGGCCGCGAAATTGCCCGCCATTCAAGCGGCGGCGCTCGCTAGTTGCGACGCTCGCGATGGCGTGAAAGACGGTGTCATCGAAGACCCGCAGCATTGTCATTTCGACACGAGTGTCTTACTGTGCAAAGACACTGACAGCAACACCTGCTTGACTGCGCCGCAACTAACCGCTTTGAACAAGCTGTATAGCGGCGCTCATACATCCGACGGCAAACTGGTTTTTCCCGGCTACAGTCCCGGAGGCGAAGCGGAGCGCGGCGGCTGGGAACCCTGGGTTACCGGACCGGCGCCGGAAAAAAGTTTGATGTATATGTTCGGAACACAGTTCTTCAAGAACATGGTGTTCAACGATCCGAACTGGGACTTCCGCTCCTTCGATGTGAATCGGGACACCAAGATTGCGGATCAGAAAATGGCGCAATATCTGAACGCGACCGATCCCGATCTGAGCCGTTTCCAAAAACGCGGCGGCAAGCTGATTCTGTATCACGGTTGGAGCGATGCAGCCATCGCGCCTCTCGGCACCATTAATTACTATCAACGCATCGTTGCCAAAATGGGCGCGGCGCAAACCAGTGAATTCGTCCGGCTGTTCATGGTGCCGGGGATGGAGCATTGCTTTGGCGGCGCGGGACCAGACGAATTCGGCCAATTGGCAGTAGGCGGCGACGAGAAACACAGCGTCGATACAGCGCTGGAGCACTGGGTAGAAGGCGGTTCGGCACCCGAGACGATCATCGCTTCCAAGCACGAAAGGACGGCCATAACGCGGCCTCTTTGCGCCTATCCGGCGGTGGCCCGATACAAAGGAAGCGGAAGCACTGACGATGCCGAGAACTTTGCTTGCGCAAAGTAGGGGCTAGCCAGCTAGCTCGACTGTTCCGTCTCGATTCAACACGTAGCGCTGGCCGCGCCAGTGGATCGAATTGCCAAAAAATCCTGCGATCCAAAACGCAAAGCCGATGAAATCCTGTAGTGGAAGCAGCAGCCAAGGTACGTTCACGCGCAGCGTTCTCTCGGAAACTGTCCAGGCAGTGATGATCCGGAACAGAATGCTGACGAATAGCAAGTGCCAGCACGCCGGAGACAGAAGACACATCAGCGCGCTGACGGGCAAAGAGTGGGTAAAAAACTGCCCGATGTAGCCGAGCGGACGCGATCTCCGAGTAGTTCGCGCCCAACGCAAACGATGCGAAAAATTCGCTTTCATGCTCTCGCTGCCAATGTGGTGTTCCACCACGTAAGGCGAAATCCGCACCATGAATCCGAGTTCAGCAGCAATGCGGCCCAACATGAAATCCTCAGAGCTGAGATAGTCCTTCACGCGCTCAAGACCGCCGAGGGCGAGCAGCACGTCTCTGCGTGCAACGATGGTGGGGCCTACGGCAAACCTCGTGCTTCCTTCCACCATGACCGCTGTGAAAACACCAGCATGAAAGTCCGTATTCATGCCGATGGCTTCCAACTGCGACCAGATTGCTTTTCCAGCTACCGCACGATATGGGCAAGTCACCAATCCCAAGCGATCATCCGCGAACTCGGCTGCGAGCTTCCAGCAAAAATCTGTTCCCACGCGCACATCGCTATCGCTCATTACGACGAGCTCATGCCGCGATTCCTCAAACATGGTCTGTAGACTGAAGACCTTGGCGTGCGGGTAAGGCGGCTCGCCCGTGAAGATCAGCTTCGACTGTACTGACGGATATTGATTCATTAACCGCCGGACGATGGGGACTGCCTCATCGTGATGGTGCCGGACAGCAAACAGAAGCTCGTAATTCCCGTAGTCCTGCTCGAAGAAGCTACGCAGATTCTCTTCCAGCCCTTCGTCCTTACCGGACAAGGGTTTAAGCACACTGATACCGGTCTGCTCTTTGCAGTTAAAAGGTCTGCGGCCGCGAGCGTGCATGACCGCGCCAGCGATGGCGAGGGCACAATACACCCAGCAGCCGAGCAATATCAGCGCGGCCAGGAACAAAATTATTCTTCTAGACTTCGACTCGAATTGAGCTGCGAAAGGCGGGAAACGAACGACTCCACCGTAACAGCCCCCTGATCGCCATGCTTTCGGTTACGGACAGCCACCTGTCCAGCCTGAGCTTCGCGATCCCCCACAACAAGCATATACGGAATCTTCTGAAGTTGCGACTCTCGAATCTTAAGATTTATTTTGTCGCTGCGAGTATCTAGTTCTGCGCGCAGTCCTGCCGCGAGCAGTTTGTCGTATACCTCACGCGCGTATTCGTTCTGACGGTCGGAGATGGGGAGGACGATCGCTTGTACGGGAGCAAGCCAGACTGGAAATGCGCCCGCATAAAGCTCGATCAGGTAGGAAACCATGCGTTCCATCGTGCTGACGATGGCGCGATGGATCATCACGGGGCGATGCTGGTGACCATCGGCCGCGATGTAGCCGAGATCGAATTGATTGGGAAGATGAAAGTCGATCTGAATAGTGGAATAGGTCTCTTCGTGACCCATTACGTCCGCGAGTTGGATGTCAAGCTTCGGCCCGTAAAAAGCCGCTTCGCCCGGAGCTTCGACGTAAGGCAGGCCAAGCGAATCCATTGCTTCACGCAGGACGCGCTCACCAAGCGTCCACATCTCATCGTTGTCGACGTATTTTTCTTTATTGGCTTTGTCGCGCAATGAAAGGCGGTAGCGATATTGAGTGATGCCGAGGTCTTTGTAGGCCAGCTCCACCAACTGCATGACCTTCGTGAATTCCTGCTTGATCTGATCAGGCGTGCAGAAGATGTGGGCATCATTCAGTGTCATGCAGCGCACGCGGCTTAAACCGCTCAGCACGCCAGAGCGCTCATATCGATACATGGTGCCGAGTTCCGCAATCCGCACGGGCAGATCGCGGTAACTGCGCATCTTCGATTTGTAAATCAAGATGTGGTGCGGGCAGTTCATAGGCCGGAGCACCATCTGCTCGGTCTCCAGATCCATGGCCGGGAACATATCTTCGTGATAGTGCTCCCAGTGGCCCGACGTTTTGTATAACTCGACCTTCGCCAAATCGGGCGTGTAGACGTGCAGATATCCCGATTCGCGTTCCTTTTCGAGGATGTACTCTTCGAGCACGCGCCGCACAGTGGCGCCTTTCGGCAGCCAAAGCGGCAGACCGGCGCCGACAAGCTCGTTGACGGTGAATAGCTCCAGCTCTTTGCCGATTTTGCGGTGATCGCGCTTCTTGGCCTCTTCCAGGCGATTCAAGTAATCCTGAAGCTCTTTCGGCGTAAAGAAGGCGGTGCCATAGATGCGCTGTAGTTGCGGATTCTTCTCACTGCCTTTCCAGTACGCACCTGCGATGGAAAGCAGCTTGAATGCTTTCAGCTTTTCAGTCGAAGGAACGTGAGGACCACGGCAGAAGTCGATGAAATCAGGTCCCAGCGTGTACTCCGTGAAGACCTCACCGGCGCGTTCTTCGATCAGCTCACGCTTCATCCAATCGTCTTTGTATTTCTCCAGACCATCGGACTTCTTGGTCAGTTTCCGTTCGAATGGAAGGTTCTTCGCCTGCAGTTCACGCATGCGCGCCTCGATGCGCTCCAGATCTTCAGGAGTGAACTTAGCATCGCGTTGAAAGTCGTAGTAAAAACCGCTTTCCGTGGGCGGCCCGATGCCGAGCTGCGTTCCAGGATAGAGTTCGAGCACTGCGGCAGCCAACAGGTGTGCCGTTGAATGTCGATAGACGTTCAGCGCGTCCGGATTTTTCGTGGTCAGTATTTCGAGCTGCGCGTCGCCTTCAAACGGACGAGTGAGGTCAAAAAGATCACCATTCACGCGAGCAACAATCGCATCGTTCGCCAGGCGCGGGCTGATCGATTTCGCAACGTCAAGCGGACGCGTGCCTTGCGGCACGGATTGGTGGCTGCCGTCAGGCAACGTGATAGTGAACACACTCATTTGGCGCTAAATTTCGAGCGTATCAAACGCCCGGAATTGGCCGCCGCAATGGGAGTTGCGCTGCTTTCGTCGCTGCTACAGATTCCGTGGTCGCTTTGCGAACTGTAATAGTGCCGCGGCCCGTTGTCAATACGACATCCGGTCCATTGCCGACTGTTCCTTGCAGACGCGCGCCCCGACCTTCGGTCTGCTGCCTCAATGCGTCGCCGAACTCGTTATCGATTTCGCCATGGTCGGTGTTTGCATTCAGCGCGAATGTCGCGCTCTGAGGCAATG